>QHMY01000038.1 GCA_003218305.1 Verrucomicrobiota bacterium | reverse complement strand
CTCCAGCATTACCCGCGGAATGCTGGCTGTCTTTCGTGGGAAGGGCGTGCCGGAATCGAAGCTTATTTATTTCCCAAATGCGATTGATTTGAAAAGTGACACACCACCTCCGGTCCGCGGTGAATTTCGACGGCGACACGGCTTTGCCGAGGCAGAATTCCTGGCCATTTACGCGGGAAATCTTGGCGTAAAACAAGGCCTGAATGTATTGCTGGAAACAGCACCATTGCTGCGCAATCCGCGCATTCGGATCGTGATCTGTGGAGACGGCGCGCAGCGTGAAGCTCTTGCGCAGCGGGTGCGCGAACTGAAGCTTGGCAACATCACCATGCTTCCGCTCCAGCAAGGCGAGGATTATCGCGAGCTTCTTGCGGACGTGGATGTCTGCTTCATCACCCAACAGGCAGGTTCCGGGAATTCCTTTTTCCCGAGCAAGCTTCTCGGCTTGCTGGCGGCAGCGAAACCGGTCGTAACCGTCGCGGCGCCGGAATGCGAACTGGCTTTGTCACTGGCGGAAGGAAAGTTTGGAGTAAATATTCCGCCGGGTCATCCAAGGCAGTTGGCCGACCTGCTCGAAGCTCTCGCGCAGGATCCACAGCGGCTCGCGGAATACGGTGCCGCCGGCCAACGCTATGTGGAGCAATTCGAGAAGGGCCGGGTTTTCCAGGATTTCGCCTCCGAACTGCAATCGATCGGGTAGAGACGCCGCGCCGCGGTGTACACTCACGGACGCCGCAGCGCGGCGTTCCTACCTCAATAGGCGCTCCGCGGCGGGACGATCACATGCACGAACGTGCGCAGGATGATTCCGCACTCCAGGGAGAGGCTCCAATTCTCGAGGTACTCGATGTCGCAGGCTACCCGATTTTCGATATCGGCACTGTTGCGCGCTTCGCCCCGAAAGCCTCGCACCTGGGCGAGGCCGGTAATGCCTGGCTTCACAAAAGCGCGCACGTGATAATTTGCCATCAGTTGAGCGAATTGATTGTTGTGCTCGATCAGGTGCGGGCGCGGACCGACGATGCTCATGTCCCCGAGCAGCACATTCCAAAATTGCGGGACTTCGTCGATACTGAGCTTACGAAACCATTTCCCGAGAGGATAAATCCGCTCGTCGCCCTGTTGGGCCTGGCGCGTAACCTGGGCGTGGTCTGGCTGCATCGTGCGAAACTTGTAAATTTTGAAGCGCCGGTTTTGCATTCCGGCTCGCGTTTGCACATGGAAAAGCGGACCGGGCGATTGGATCCGCTGCGCGATCCAGACGAAGACCGTGAGAATCGGGAAGACGAGCATGATTACCGGCAATGAAATAAGGACATCGAGCGCGCGCTTGAAAAAACGGTTGAGCGGATTCTCGAGGGGCTCCTCGCGAAGCCCGATGAAACGAAAGCCGTCATCCTCGAAATGGGTGACCGAATGCCGCAACTTCTCTTCGAGATCGCTTACGATGAGCAACCGGATGCCGAGGCGATCGCACGCGCTGATAATCTGGCGGTTGATCTCCGTAAAGAGGGGAAACTCCAGCATGATGATCTGGGTGATCTTGCGCTCGACGATAATCTTTTCGAGCTCATCGGAATTGCCCAGAACGGGAATGCCGTCTTCCGTCTTCTCGATTTGCTCGTCGCAGATGAGACCGACGGTGCGCAACCCGATATCCGCTTTGCGATGCAGCCAGCTTCGCAGTTGCGCGGCTTTCTCAGTCGATCCGACGAGCAAGGTTTTCTCTTCCCGGGGGCCGCTGAAGATGCGCCGGGCCAGAAAGGAAGGCAGATAATGATGCGAGAAGAGCAGGACCACGTAGAGCCAAGGAACGAAGTTAAAGAAGAAGACACGCGAGATGAAGCCGTCCTTGGTCGCGACCAAATAAAAGACGAGGGTGCCGATGCTGGCGAAGACCTGCCGCAAACTCACCCGATGCTGACGCAGCAGTTCGTTCTGAAGGAAATAGTTTTTCGAGCCGTCCCGGCTCAACGATTCCACCGTCATTCCCAAAACCAGCAGGCCGCAATAGATGCTATACCGGCGCCAGGTCAGTTCCGCCCCCGGAGAATAAAAGGTGACCATCACCCAGACGCCAAACCAGAAGAGGACCGCCACCAGCACGATCTGGCAGAGCAGGAAAACGCGATGGAGACCATGCGTGCGTTGCGTAACCATGATTATTGCCCGGAGCCGATCCTGAGAGTACGCGATGGCGCCCAGCGTTCAACTCGTGGTAAGACGGGTGCGTCCATATGACTCAAGCGTGACTCGAGCGCCTGCTTGCCGAAATAGCGATTCCCATACCAAGATTCCTGCCTCTGGCTGATGAAAAAAAAGCGATCCAGAACACGTTCCGGTTTCACGGCAGCTCCGGGCCGATGGTGGAAGAACCTGGCGATTCCCATGCTTCCTGTGCTCGCTTGTTTCCTCGGGGGTGCGACCGAGAAATGGAGCGAAGGGATCGTCGTCGCTTTGCTGGGCTTTATTTTGCTGATTGATCCGCCGCGGTTTTCGCTTGGGCGAGTCTTGAACGTCATCCTGGCCGGCATGGTCGCGTGTGCTGCCCTGGCATTTCTGCCCGCGCGCTGGTTTTTGCAGCCGGTATGGCGTCTCGTGCTGGCGAACAATTTCGGCATCAGCCTGCCCGCGACGCTTTCGCCACAGCCTTGGATTTCCCTTGGATGCTTTGTTAGTTTTTTGGCAGGGCTGGGCTGGCTCTACTATGTGAGCACGCTCGAGCTTGACCTGCGTGAAGTGCGCCAGCAGCTTCGCCGCTTCACGGCAGGCATCATCCTCCTCGCCGGGCTCTGCATCGCGCTCCATTCCGCCCACAGCGCGCTTCCTTTTTGGCACAACGAGCGCGGCTTCGGCCCTTTCCCGAATCGCAATCAAACAGCGAATCTTTTCAGCCTCACCGCGATCATCGTCCTGGCCTGCGGTCAGGATGATATCCGGCACAGCCGGAAACGCTGGATCGTTTGGGCAATCGGACTTGCCCTCCTGGTGTGGGCGATCGTTCTTGATTTCTCGCGGGCCGGAGTCCTTATCCTGCTGGTCGGGAGCGCCTTCTGGCTTGGAGCCTTCATTTTGCGCAAGGGCTCCGCCGCGCGAATTGTGCTCAGCCTCTCCGCCCTGCTCGTTTTGCTCACGGTGCTTCTGATCTTCGGCGGGCCAACCCTTGAACGCTTTCAACTTCGCTCCGGCAGTACGACCGAAATCGCCACCAGTTTTCGATTGGCAATTTTCCACGATGCTCTCCAACTCATAAGCGCCTCGCCCTGGTCCGGTCTCGGCCTGGGAAACTTCGACCCTGTTTTCGCCCTCTTTCGTGATGCATCTCTGAGTGGCTCACGCGCGCTCCATCCCGAAAGCGATTGGCTGTGGTTCTGGGCTGAAGCGGGATGGCCGGCACTCTTCCTGGCCCTGGCCGGGCTCGCCATCCTCGTTCGCCGGGTTTTCCCTTTGCAAGAGGGCACAAATCAGCGCTTCCGGGTCGCCGCCTTGATCGCAGCGGGCCTTTTTGCCCTACACGGACTGGTGGATGTTTCGGGGCACCGGGTGGGAACCGCCTTCTCGGGCATATTTTTTCTGGGAATGGCGCTCCGCCGTCCGATGGAACTCCAGCCTGGGGTCTGGTTGCCTCGTTTCTTTCGTTTGATGGGAATTCTGCTCGTGGCTTCCGGAATCGCCTGGCTTGCTGCGACCCGTTATGAAATGCCGCTGCCGGGTGCGGTTGGCGCCGAAAATGAAATGCACAAGGCCACGGCCGCGAGTCAGGGCCGAAATTTCAACGAAACAATTGAACGGACCACGCGCGCCCTCGAATGGGCGCCGCTCAAGTGGCAGCTTTATTTTTCGCGCGCGCTCGGAAAGGTTGAAGCGAAACGACCGCCGGCCGATGCGCTCGATGACTTTCAGCGCGCCCGGTTTCTGGAACCCAACGCCTACGAAGTTCCCTTTGAAGAGGGCAGCGTCTGGCTCGCGAAAGAGCCGGCCCTTGCGCTCACCGCCTGGCGAGAAGCGCTGCGGCGCATCCGTGAGCAAAAGCTCGACCGATATGGGCACATGCTTACGCTTTCCGCTCAATTCAGCCCGGCGGTTCACCGGGGCCTCGAAGAGATCGGCCTGGAGCAACACGATCTGGCGTTAGTTTATTTCCAACGCGCCGCCGGCCCTGCCTTCATGACCGCTCTTCGTCGCTTTCTCGAGCGCGATCCGAATTTGCAAAGCTTTTCCGGCGCAGAAAAAGTGGAGTTCTTTTCACTTTGGGCGACCCGCGGCGATCTTAAGGAATTGGCACGCGCGGTCGAGGCGCAGCCGGATTGGATGAACTACGCCTGGAGCGCGATGGCGAAATATCACGCGAAGCAAAATGATTTTCGTGCCGCGTTCGATGTCGCCCACCGTTTCGGAGAAGCGCCGGTATTACCGGAGACCAACACCAGGCCACTCGAGCAACTGCAGCAGGCGTTTAATGTTGCGCCGGATAATTTTGGATCGGGCTATCAACTCTATCGCGAGCAGATGCGCCAGGGAAAAACCGATGATGCGCTCATGACCGCGCGGCATTTCACCGAAATGGCGAGTTGCCCGCCTTACTTTTATTTTCTCGAGGCGGAGGGCTGGGCCGCGAAAGAAAACTGGGAGCGCGCCTGGAAAGCCTGGGAGAAATTTCATACGGCCCGAAAGCAGTGAACGGCGGCGCGCAGACATTGCCTCTTCGCGCAGGTGCCGGCTAGATTGCTTGCGCTCCAACCCGTGAACATCCTCGGCCTCTCCGCCTTCTATCACGACAGCGCCGCCTGTCTGGTCCGCGATGGAGTCATCGTCGCCGCTGCCCAGGAAGAGCGCTTTACGCGGAAGAAACATGACGCCGGATTCCCGCGCCATGCGATCGACTATTGCCTGCGTGAAGTGGGGTTTTCTGACGGCGGGCAACTCGATTTGGTTGCCTTCTACGAAAAGCCTTTTCTGAAGTGCGACCGGCTGCTTTCCACTTATCTGGCCTGCGCGCCGGTCGGGCTCCGCTCGTTCTTGAAAGCGGTTCCGGTCTGGATGAAACAGAAGATCTGGATCAAGGACGCCATTCGAAGGGAGCTCCCGTTTGAAGGCCAGATCATCTTCCCGGAGCATCACGAGTCTCACGCCGCTTCCGCGTTTTTTCCTTCGCCCTTTGAAAGCGCCGCGATTCTGACCATCGATGGGGTGGGGGAATGGACGACCACGAGCGTCGGCCGCGGGGAAGGCAACCGGGTCGAACTCCTGGCCGACCTGCGATTCCCGCATTCGCTTGGCCTGCTCTATTCCGCCTTCACTTACTATCTCGGTTTTCGGGTCAACTCCGGTGAATATAAAGTGATGGGTCTCGCCCCCTATGGCGAGCCGACCTACCGCGACCTGATTTTGTCCGAGCTGCTCGATCTCAAAGAGGACGGCTCCTTCCGCCTCAACCTGCGCTACTTCGATTTCATGGCGGGACTCAGGATGACGAATGCAGCGTTCGATCGTCTCTTCGGCGGCCCGCCCCGAAAACCGGAAGCAGAATTGACTCAGCGGCACATGAATATCGCGCGCTCGCTCCAGGCCGTAACGGAGGAGGTGATGTTGCGTCTGGCCCGTCACGCCCACACCCTCACGGGCGAGCGGAATCTCTGTCTCGCCGGTGGCGTTGCCCTCAATTGCGTTGGGAACGGGCGGATTCTTCGCGAGGGGCCGTTCGAGAAAATCTGGATTCAGCCTGCCGCGGGCGACGCCGGGGGAGCGCTCGGAGCTGCGCTGCTGGGTTGGCACCATTATCGGGGCCAGCCGAGAAAGGTCTCCGGCGATGAGGATGCGCAACGTGGTTCATTTCTCGGACCTGCCTATGATGCCGCCGAATTCCTAAAGGGCGCCGCGATCCCGCACGAGGTGTTGAACGAAGATGCGTTGATGTCGCGGGTGGCGCGATTGCTAGAGCAAGGCAAGGTCATTGGCTGGTTCCAGGGGCGAATGGAATTTGGTCCGCGCGCGCTGGGCAACCGCTCAATCCTCGGCGACGCCCGGTCGTCCGAGATGCAGGAAACCCTGAATCTAAAAATAAAATTTAGGGAGAGCTTTCGCCCGTTTGCTCCTTCAATCCTCCGAGAGCGTGTCGGCGATTGTTTCGAGCTGGATCAGCCAAGCCCCTACATGCTCCTTGTCGCGCCAGTCAGGAATTCATTGCGCATCGATTCGCCAGTCATCCCGAGCTCGCCATCGGTCGAGCCCGCCGTGGCGGGCGAAGCCGAGGGACCCCGTGGAGCTACGAGCGACGCCCCCGATTTCCTCACGCGACTCAAGACTCCACGTTCGACTCTCCCAGCCATCACCCACGTCGATTACTCCGCTCGCATCCAAACCGTCTCTGCCGCGGACAATGCGCCCTTCCACCATTTGCTCACCGAATTCGAAAAAAACACCGGCTGTCCCTTGCTGGTGAACACATCGTTCAATGTCCGGGGCGAGCCGCCGGTCTGCACGCCCGAGGAAGCCTTCCGTTGTTTCATGCGCACCGAAATGGACTATCTCGTCCTGGGAAATTTCCTTCTGGATAAAGCCAGGCAGGATCCCGCCAACGTGGTGAAAGGAGTAGCCGACGATGTCCTGGATTAACGACGAATACCAAAAACTCGACCGGTCTCCGCGCGCCCTGAGAAAATTTGGCTGGACCGTCGGCCCGGTGATTCTGTTGCTGGGCGCCCTGTTCGTGTGGCGCCATCGCGGCGCGGGCTGGCCCTTGGTCTCGATCGGATTTTTCCTGATTCTGGCCGCCGCTTTGGCTCCCTCGATCCTGAAATGGGTTCACGGACCCTGGATGATTGCCGCGCTCGCGCTCGGCTGGGTCATGACCCGGATCCTGTTGACCATCGTCTTTTTCCTGGTGGTCACGCCGGTCGGTTTGCTTCAGCGCCTGTTCGGTAAACGCGCGATTGAAGTTGATTTTGGCGGGGGCGCGGCAACTTATTGGCAGGTCCGAACCTCTCGTTCGGTGCCCGAAGATTACGAAAAGCAGTTCTAGTATGAACGGAAAACTATCGATCCTGCGGGAGTTTTGGAGCTTCCTGCGCGTGCGCAAGAAGTGGTGGCTCGCGCCCATCGTCGTTCTGCTCCTCACTCTCGGCTTAATCCTGGTCGTAACCGAAGGCTCAGCCCTCGCTCCCTTTATCTACAGCTTGTTTTAGCCTGGTTCGCCTAGTCCCGGGCGCCCAGTTGGTATCGATATTCTCGAGATTCACGGACTGCCCTTCTTCCAGACGGGTTGTTGGGTCCTAACGCAAGCTCTCCTGCAGCGCGACGATTCGCGAAGGAATTTCACCACGATACCCCGCGATCGCCTCCGGCAGCAGGTCGCGCAAACTCCGGCCATCGTTACCGACATGGTCAATCCGCGCGCCATGCGCCAGCAATGCTTCGACCGTTGGCCAACTTTGCGCCCGCGTCGCCCGCATGATTTCGGTGTAACCCACGGTATCCTGCGCTTCGGTATCGGCGCCGTGATCCAGGACCAAAGCGAGACCCGCGGGCCAATCGTAGCCAACGAAGTAGAACCAGCTACCCCGGCCCATATGCTTGCTCAAGTTTACCCCTGAGTCGATCACCACCCGCAGCAGGGCTTCGTCCTTTTGGCTGTAGATCATCTGATACAGAAGGCTGGAATCTTGATCCGGATCGATACCGTTCCGTAGCAAAATCGCCAGGACATCGTGGTTGGCGTGGCCGTTTTCCAACGCGAGGCGCATAAAGGTCATCTGCCCCCAGCCAGTCGCGCCCAGGTTTGCACCGGGCGCGAGGGACGCCACTTTTGCTGGGTCCCCGACGACGATGGCCTCCGCGAGAGCGCGGTCAGCCGGCGTCGAGAAATACCCACGACCTGCTTCCTGATCCGCGATGCTCGGCGCCGCTACGCGTTGGGCCAGATTGTTTGCGCTGATGAGGACAAACCAAACCGCAGGCAGGGACACCAAGGCAAGGCCGATCCCGTAAGCCATGGGCTTCCGGATCACCGCTACGATCGCGATGACCGCAATCAGACACACAACGACCGCGAGCAGGAGGATGATGACCAGACCGCTGAACTCACCCTGAGGATGGTTCCACTCGCGCAGGCTCGGAATTAGAACAAGCAGCACATTGCCGCACGACGCGATCCAAAAAAGTTTCGCCAACCATGGCTTGCCCTTTTCGTCCGACATCAGTGTCTTCCTGTCAGGGGCCGGCAAGACCGAGTCAGTCCTTAGGATAGAAGCGGTCGATGCTTTCAGCTAGCGCTGCCTGCGCCGCGGCAAGCCGGGCGATCGGAACTCGGAAGGGGCTGCAACTGACGTAATCCAACCCGAGACGATGGCAGAACTTTACGCTGTCCGGATCGCCGCCATGTTCGCCGCAAATCCCTAATTTTATTTTCGGGCGGCTGCTCCGGCCTTTCTCGACCGCAATTTGCATGAGCTGCCCCACGCCGGTCTGATCGAGCGTGGCGAAGGGGTTCTTCTTGAAGATGTCGTTCTCGACGTAGGGCATGAGGAAATTGCCCATATCGTCGCGGCTAATTCCGAGCGCCATTTGGGTGAGGTCGTTCGTGCCGAAGCTGAAAAACTCTGCGCTCGTTGCAACTTCGTCCGCGGTGAGCGCGCCGCGCGGCACCTCGATCATCGTGCCGACCAGGTAATCGAATTTCACCTTCTTCGCCGACATCACTTCCTGAGCGACGCGATGGACGATCTCCGCCTGGAGATCGAACTCTCTCTTGAACCCGACGAGCGGGATCATGATTTCCGGTTTCACCTTGATCTTCTTCTTCACGACAGCGGCCGCCGCCTCGAAAACGGCGCGTGCCTGCATTTCGGTGATCTCCGGATAGGCAATGCCGAGACGACAGCCGCGATGGCCGAGCATCGGGTTGAACTCATGGAGCTGTTCGACGCGATGCTGGATGAATTCGACCTTGATGCCGAGCTTGTTGGCGAGATCGAGCTGCTGCTCCTTCGTTTGCGGGAGAAATTCGTGCAGGGGCGGATCAAGGAAACGGATGGTGGCTGGATAGCCTCGCAGAGCGGTGAAGATGCCGGCGAAATCGGCCCGCTGGTACGGGATCAGTTTCGCGAGCGCTTTTTTCCGGTCGGCAACATTGTTAGCCAGAATCATCTCGCGCATGGCGTCGATGCGATCGCCTTCGAAAAACATGTGCTCGGTGCGGGTGAGGCCGATGCCGACGGCGCCAAAGGCGAGGGCGTTCCTGGTTTGCTCGGGATTATCGGCGTTGCACCGGACATCGAGTCGCGCGGCCTTCGAACACCAGGTCATGAGTTGGTTGAAAGCCTTGAACTTCTCCGTTTTCTGCGCGGCTTTGTCGCCATGGAGCATGCCGGTGATGATCTCACTCGGTGCGGTGGCGATCTGGCCGGCGTAAACGGCCCCCACGGTTCCGTCGATGGAGAGGAAATCGCCTTCGTGGAAGGTCTGGCCCTCCACGGAAACGGTCCTCTTCCCGTAATCGATCTGAAGCGCTGAGGCGCCGCAGATGCAGACTTTACCCATCTGCCGCGCGACCAGAGCGGCGTGCGACGAGACGCCGCCTTTCGCCGTGAGAATGCCTTCCGCGGCGATCATGCCGCGCAAATCTTCCGGGCTCGTTTCGTTGCGCACGAGCAGGACTTTTTCTCCCTTTTCCGCCGCGGCAGCGGCGCGGTCTGCGTTTAGGTAAATCTTCCCGCAGGCCGCGCCGGGACCAGCCGGAAGACCGGTCGCGATTGCTTTTGCCTGCTTGACTTCCGCCACGTCAAAAATTGGGGCGAGGAGCTGGTCGAGTTGGTCCGCCGGATTACGCATCACCGCGGTCTTCCAGTCGATGAGCCGTTCCTTGAACATGTCCATGGAGAACTTGAGCGCGGCGGCCGCGGTCCGTTTTCCATTGCGGGTCTGGAGCATAAACAGCTTGCCGTCCTGAATAGTGAACTCGACGTCTTGCACATCCTTGAAATGCTTCTCGAGGATGGCGCGGACCTTGAGCAATTCCGCGTAGCACTTCGGCATCAGCTTCCTCAACTCGATGACCGGCTGCGGCGTGCGCACCCCAGCTACGACATCTTCACCCTGGGCATCGATTAGAAATTCGCCGTAAAACTCGTTCACGCCGTTGGCCGGGTTGCGGGTGAACGCCACGCCCGAGCCGGAATTCTGGCCGGTGTTCCCGTAAACCATCGCCTGCACGTTGACGGCAGTGCCCCAGTCCTGCGGGATGTTGTATTTCCGGCGATAGACGATCGCGCGATCATTCATCCAGGAGCCGAAGACAGCACCGGCGGCGCCTTTGAGCTGCTCCCAGGGATCGTTCGGAAAGGCCCGGCCAGTCCGCTTTTTCACCAGCTTTTTGAAACGGACCACCAGCTCCTGGTAATCGGCGGCGGCGAGTTTCGAATCGTCGATATCGTGCTGGCCGTACTTCTCGTCCTTGTAGTGTTCGATCACGGACTCAAAGGGATCGTGATCTTCGCCTTCGCGTTTTTGCACGCCCATGACCACGTCGCCATACATCTGGATGAAACGGCGATAGCAATCCCACCCGAAGCGCTCGTTTTTCGTTGCGCGGACGACCGCCTTCACCGTCTCGTCGTTCAGGCCGAGATTCAGGATCGTGTCCATCATGCCGGGCATCGAGTCCCGCGCGCCGGAGCGGACCGCCACCAGCAGGGGCATTTTTTCGGTGTCGCCGAACTTGGTGCCCATGATCCGCTCCATATTCGCGATGCCTTTTTCTACCTCTGCCTGAAGCGATGGGGGATAGGTACGCTTGTGGGCGTAATACCAGGTGCAGACCTCGGTGGTGATCGTGAATCCCGGTGGAACAGGAAGACCGATGCGGGTCATTTCCGCGAGATTTGCGCCCTTGCCGCCGAGAAGCGGCTTCATCCGGCCGTCGCCGTCCGCCCGTCCATCGCCGAAAAAATAAACAAACCGCGATGCCTTCTTTTTGCTACGAGTCGTTTTGGATTCGGTGCGGCGCGCTAAGGAGCGGACGGGAGTTTTCTTATTCTTGGCCATGGCAGATTTGAAAGGAGAAACGGCGACGCCGCGACGAACGCCAAGCTAAGTGTCCCGTCCCCAGGGTGTCAACGCGTCGCAACGCGCTGGGGAGAAATCGTCGCCTAGGCGCCGCCAGCGCCAAGGACGTCGTCGATCGCAGCGGTGAAATCGTTCACGCCCGTGCTCGGGATGATGATGGTGTTCCGGCGCCCATGAGCTTCTTCGGTAATGCGAAGGAAGCGCCCACGCTCGTTCTCGCGGAATTCGAAATGAAACCGCTTCCGTTCGATCTGAACTTCCCTCGCTTCGAGAATGCTATCCATTTTTGAAGACGGCGGGAGTCTAACGAACTCATTTGCGACTTTGGAAGCAAAATCTGCGGGTCCCCGTTAGGCCGCAAGCTCCTTAACTGAACGTCTCCTAGCGTCGGCGTGATGGTGCGGGCCGGACGTTCCTCCGGACACGCTCCGGTCGCGGGGCGTCACCATTGGTGATGGCAAAATCCACCTCGCGCTTGAAGACGTCGACGCGCGCGACGAAAACGCGCAGTTGATCGCCGACGGAAAATCGCCGGCGGGACTGCCGCCCGATCAACTGGTGTTGGGCCGGATTGAAGACATAGAAATCGTCCGTGAGCGAAGAAACGTGCACCAGCCCGGTCAGGAGCACGTCCGGCAATTCGATCAGAAGTCCATAATTCCGGACGTCGATGACGCTGGCGCGGAAGACTTGCGGATCGCGCGCGTCGAGCTGCCGTTGGAAGAACTCGAGCTTCTTCATCTTGACCGACTCCATCTCGGCCTCGGCCGCGACGCGTTCCGTGATCGAGATGTGTTCCGCGGTGGAAACTATTTGCCCCATCTGGGGCGCAGGTTCTTTCTGGCGCGCGGCGCCCCTGGCCAGAGCCCGATGCACGACCAAATCGGCGTAGCGTCGAATCGGACTGGTGAAATGGGTGTAGTTGGTCTTGGCCAGGCCGAAGTGACCGAGCGGCTGCGCGGCATAGCGCGCGCGCTTCAAACTCTTCAAGAGTCCAATCTTGAGGGCCTGTTCTTCGGGCTTGCCGGCGAGGGAGGCGAGCAGTCTCTGGAGTTCTTTCCGGTTAGTGAGGTCACCAACCTTGTAATTGTAGCTGAGAACGAGTTCACGATATTCCGCCAGTCTGTCCGGCTCGGGACTTTCGTGCACCCGATAGACGGTGGGGATGGTCCGGTTCTTGAGCTCCTGCGCGACGGCTTCGTTGGCCGCGAGCATGAATTCTTCGACCAGCTGATGCGATTCGTCGTTTTCGATGCGTTCGAGGAGGATCGGCCTCCCTTGATCGTCCAGGCGAACTTTCACCTCCGGAAAATCCAGGTCGAGCGATCCCTGTTCGAAACGCTTTTTTCGCAGGAAGGAAGCCAGCTCCCAGGCCACGTGGAGCCGTTCACTCAACTGATCGTGAGGCGCGGCGCGAAGAATGGCGTAGGCCTCGCGATAGGTCAGGCGGTGCGCGCTCCGGATGACCGTTCGACCGAAGCGGGTGCTCTTCGTGCGGCCGTCCCTGGTGAACTCGATGAAAACCGAATGGGTGAGGCGGTTCACCCCTGGGTTTAGGCTGCAGACGCCGTTGCTCAAACGTTCTGGCAACATCGGTATGACGCGGTCGGGAAGATAAACGCTGTTGCCCCGCTTGTAGGCTTCGCGGTCCAGGGCCGTGCCCGGCTTCACGTAGGCGGAGACGTCGGCTATGTGAACGCCGAGGCGCCAGCCGCCGCCGGGGACCCGCTCAACATTGATGGCGTCGTCAAAATCACGGGCGTCGTCGGGGTCGATCGTAACGATGAATTGATCGCGCAGATCCTCGCGTCCCTCGAACATTTCCGCTCCGACCGTCTCCGGGATTCTCTGCGCCTCATCGAGGACCTCTCTAGGAAACTCAACCGGAAGATGGTACTTCCGGATGATCGAGAGCATGTCCACGCCAGGGGCGGAACTGGGCCCGAGGACTTCGATGATTTGGCCCTCGGGATTGACATGCCGCGAATCCCACGTCTCGAGACGGACGACCACTTTGTCACCGGGGCCCGGCGTCTTCTGGAGAGGCGGTTGCGGAGGGACCTGGACATAAACGTTGTGGACGATGCGCGGATCGTCCGGGACGACGTAGAAGAAGTTTTTCGACTGCTGCAACGTGCCAACGATCGAATCGTGGGCGCGCTCGAGGATGCGAATCACCCGGCCTTCGGTCCGCTCCCGCCCACTTTTGGCGCGCGAATAACGCTCGTCGCGGCTAATGCGGGCCACCACTTTGTCGCCATGCATCGCGGTGCCGGTGTTCTGGGCCGCGATGAAAAGATCCTGTTCCCCCGACTTCCCCGTGGAGAGAAAGGCGTAACCGGCCTGGTGGACGTGCAGATTGCCGGTGACTAGATCCGCTTCGGAAGGCAGAACGTAACGGTCCTTCCGGATCCGGGCGATTTCCCCGGCTTGCTCGAGCTGCCGCAACACCTCGTTCAATCCCATTCGGACGCCGCTCTTTCGGCCAAGCGCCTTGCCCAGTTCACTCTTATCGAGCGGTCGATACTTCGGCGCGCTCAACAGGCCGAGGATTTGTTCGCGAAGTTTATCTTTTTCAGGTTTCAAAATATTGGAGAGACCGCTGCCGAAATGGCGGGGGCGATTGACTCATCGCCGCGGACGGTTCGGGTGAACCGGCCCTACCTTAACACGCAAAACTGTTTTCCGCCCAGACTTCCCATGCGCGTCGAATAAATGCAGCGCCGTGGTAGTCTCACTTGAATGAGTGAGATCCTCTGGCAAATGGCCGATCGCGCCGTCGATCTCTCGCAACGCGCCCTGATTATGGGAGTGCTCAACGTCACGCCGGATTCCTTTTCGGACGGGGGCGAGTTCTTCGCGCCGGAGAAGGCGATCGAACAGGGCAGACGCATGGCGGCTGAGGGCGCCGGAATCATCGATGTGGGAGGGGAATCGACTCGCCCTGGCGCGGAACCGGTTTCGACCGAGGAAGAGTTGAGGCGCGTTCTGCCGGTGATCGCGAAATTGCGCGAGAACGTCCTGGCACTTGTCTCCATCGACACCACCAAAGCCGCAGTTGCGCGGGAAGCGCTGGACGCCGGAGCATCGATTATCAACGACGTGACCGGGGGCCGCGGCGATCCTGATATGATGAAACTTGCGGCGGAAAAGAAGGCCGCTTTCGTCATCATGCATATGCAGGGGACTCCCCAAACCATGCAACAGAATCCGCGCTACGACGACGTGGTCGGCGAGGTGATTGATTTTTTTCGACAACAATATGCGCGCGCCCTAGAATGCGGCATTGATTCCATGGCCATCGCCTTTGATCCGGGAATTGGATTCGGCAAAACGGTGGAGCATAATCTCACATTGCTGGCCAACCTCCCTCGCCTGCGGATTCACGATCGGCCGATCGTGGTGGGTGTTTCCCGCAAATCATCCCTGGGCCAAATGATTGGATCGACCGACATGAATGATCGCCTTGCGCCTACGATCGCGTTTACCGCGCTGTTGCGGGAGCGCGGTGCAAATGTGTTGCGAGTGCACGATGTCAGGCAGAACGCGGCTGCTTTGCGCGCCACCGAGCGCCTTCTGGAAGTCGTGATATGAGCCAGCAAATCATTCAGCTCTGGATCGGAAAATGGAGAAGTCTCATTGAGATCATCCTGCTGAGTGTGGGGATTTATTATGGCTACCTCTACTTTCGAGGGACGCGCGGAGCGAAAGTTCTTACCGGCCTGGCGATCGTTTTCCTGACCCTGACCCTGATCTCGCAGTTGCTGAACCTCGTGGTCATCGGCTGGATCATCCGCAGCTTTTCCGTCTTCCTGGCCGTCGCCCTTGTGGTGATTTTCCAGCCCGAACTGCGGCGCGGCCTGGCCGAACTGGGGGGCCATCCGATTTTCTCCCTGACGAGCGAGAAGCGCGAGACCGTCCACGATCTCGCGGAAGCGGTAACCCAACTGGCGAACAAGCAGTTCGGCGCGCTGATCGCGATTGAACGCGATACCTCCATCCGCGTTTACGAAGAGACTGGCGTCATTATCGATTCGGTTTTTTCCGTCGAACTCCTCCTGACGCTCTTTCACCCGAAAGCCGCTTTGCATGATGGCGGAGTGATCGTGCGCAACGGACGGATTGCCGCCGCCGCCTGCATTTTCCCGGTTAGCCAGCGGGAGACCCTCGATCGAAGCCTCGGTCTGCGGCATCGGGCCGGTCTGGGAATCACCGAGGAGTCAGATGCGATCGCCGTCGTAATCTCGGAAGAGACGGGGGGGATTTCGATCTGCCACCGGCGCCGGATCGAGCGCAATTTCACCCCGGAAACTTTCCGAAAGCGGATTAGCGAAATTCTCCTCCAAGGCGCTTATGAAGAAACTGATCCTGAACAATTGGCGGGCGAAATTGATCTCCCTCCTTCTCGCGACAACCCTTTGGTACCTCATCAAAAAGAACGTAGCAACGACACCCTCGCTGTCTGACGAGCAAGACGGGCAACCCGTTCTGATGGAGAGACACTAGCGGAGGAATCGCTCGAGATTCTCTTCCTCCCAACGCCGCGCCCGGCGGTAGCCGGGAAACTCCCGCTCGCGCTCGTAAAATTTTTCGGTGTGAACCCGGCGGCGGCCATTCGGTCCCACTTCATCGGGTACGACCGAGTGCAGCATTTCGTGGTAGAGCACGTACTGGAGAAACCAGAGGGGAACAAAAGGCTGATCCAAAAGAGGGTTGATCCGAATGATCCGATCCTCTTCCTGAATGGTCCCGAAGATGAAATATTCTTTTGGACGCCGCTTCTGCCGCCGGCCCCACATCACTTTGTATCCGCGCAGGCGGCCGCGGAAATGGCGCTCGTTCAACCGATCAAAAATCGCGCGAAGATCGAAGTACTTTCCTTCATGTTGCAGATTGAGATGCCGCTGCATCGGCAATTTCGGGTGGGCTATTTTTCGTTTTGTCTTCTTAGCCATGATGCGTTTCCTCGGTTCAAATAACCCCCAATGCACGAGATTTTAACGGGCCGCATCCGGGTTAACAAGGGAAGCCGCAGGAAATTTTGTGTATCACTATAACAAGCTCATTGTAAGGTATTTATATCGAAACTCTATCAGTCTTGAGAAACTCTCCGATGTGAGAATTAATTGGGCTTTAGACGAGGACGCAACCCTAGCGGCCGAAACTCCACCTCAACATGCTTTGATCTTCTTAACGCGACCACGTTGTGACCCGGAGCCAAGCGAAGGGAAATCGGGAGGACCCCGATGGAGCGTCTCAAGGCGCGGTAGGCCCCATATTCGTTCGGGATGACACCTCGTGCTACATCTTGCCTGAGCCGGGTTCGCATCGCTCAATAACCCGAACTCAGGACGATCAGGATTTTACGGGATTCCAGAGTGCGCTTATACTCTGCCGCGCTCTCGACATGACACCACTTCTGAGAAAATTGCTCGGGCTCAACTGGCTCTTGCTGGCCAACATGCTTGCCCTCGCAATCTTCGGGGTCATCGCGATCTATAGCGCGACCTACATGCGCGAAGAATCGATTGCCGGAGAGTTCTGGCGCAAGCAGGCCAACTGGGTGGCCGTCGGCTTTTTCGCGTTCATGGTCACGAGCCTGATTGATTACCGGTGGATTCGGTGGGGCGCGCTCCCGATGTATCTGGCGGGCATCGGTTTTTTGATCCTAACCAAGTTCATGGGAACGAAAGTGTATGGGTCGCGCAGCTGGCTTCATCTGGGACCGATTAATTTTCAGCCCGCACAGCTCGCGGTCGTCGCCGGGATCATGGTGCTGGCGTTATTTCTAAGTCAGTTCCGCGACATGCATCCCATGCTGCGGTTGCTGTGTTGCGGCGTAATTGTGGGAGCGCCGTGTCTTCTCATTCTGATGCAGCCGGACCTGGGGGAAACGATCATCTGGGGACCGGTCTTGCTGGCCTTGCTGTTCGTGGGCGGAATACCGCTCCGTTACCTGATCTGCCTGGTGTTGATCGTGGCCACCTGCATACCGATCGCGTACATAGGACTGAAACCCTATCAACAAGACCGGATTACCGCGTTCGTTCACCCTGATATCGACAAGCAGGGGGCCGCCTGGGCGATCAATCAATCGCTTATCGCGATCGGCTCGGGCGGTTGGTCGGGCAAGGGGTTCAAGGCGCCGAACACGCAGATCGAGCTGGGATTCCTTCCCGCGACCGCCGTGCATAACGATTACATCTTCTCCGCCATCGGCGAACAGTGGGGTTTCGTGGGAGGGATGTTTCTGCTCGGCGCCTTTGCCTTGCTCCTCCTGACGTGCCTTTTCGTGGCTTTTTTCGCCGGGGACCAATTTGGCCTGCTCCTGGTGATTGGGATTACTGCGCTCATTTTTACCCACGTCTTCCAGAACATCGGAATGACGATTTCGATGTTGCCCATCACTGGTGTGCCGTTGCCCCTGATCAGTTACAGCGGCTCATTCGTGCTCATGATTATGTTCGGCCTGGGCATCGTCAACAGCGTCTGGGTCCATCGACACGAACCGGAGGTCTAAGGCGGGACGCGGCCGATAGCGCCGCAGTTTACTTTCGCAGTCTGCCTCCCTAATATCCGCGGCGCCGCATGGAAACCGACTACAAGGTCAAGCTCGAGATCTTCGAAGGTCCGCTCGACCTCCTGCTTTACCTGATCAAGCAGGACGAGATCGACATTCACGAGATCTCGTTGGAACGGATCACCCGGCAATACCTGGAGTACCTCCAGGCTTTCAAGGAATTGAACATCGATATCGCGGGCGAATTCATCGTCATGGCCGCGAATTTAATTTACCTGAAAAGCCGCAGCCTCCTGCCGGTTGATCAGCAGCCGCCCGATGAAGATGCCGCTGAAGACGATCCGCGCTGGGACCTGATTCGGCAGCTCATCGAATACAAGAAATTCAAGGAAGCGGCCGGGCAATTACACACTCTTGCCCTGGAACAGGAACGGACCTTTGCCCGCGCCGGCACGCGGCTGGAGGCGGCGTTTCTCCCGCCGCTTCCGCTGGGAGAAGTTGGTATTTTTCAGTTAATCAATGCTCTCCAGACCGTCATCAAACGGATTGAGGCCCGCGAGGATTTACGCGAAATCTTCGGCGAACACTTCACTGTCTCGGAGAAGATCGAGTCGATCTTGCAGCGCGTCTCGAGTGGCCGCGCGTTGAAATTCTCCGAATTGTTCGCCGAGATGGCGTCGCGAGTTGAGATTGTCGTGACTTTTCTCGCGTTACTGGAGCTGATCCGTCTCAAGCAGGTTCGGGCCACGCAGGCGAATCCGTTCGACGAAATTGAAATTGTGTCCGCTTCGAACTAGCGGACTGAACCGGGCTCATGCCGCGAATTTTGATCGCCGGTTGCGGCTATGTCGGCCAGGTGGTGGCCGATCTTCTTCATGGACGTGGATGGCAGGTCGTGGGCTGGACCGCTTCCGCGGAATCTGCCGGGCAATTGTCTACAAAGCCCTACCTCGTTCGCGCGTTCGACTTCACCAATCCCGCCGCGGTGGCGGCCGTCCGTGAAAAATTCGACCTGATCATCCAGTGCGCGAGCACTGGTGGCGGCGATGCGGAGAAATACCGCCGAATTTATCTGGAAGGTGCCCGGAATCTTCTTCATGGGTTTCCAAGCGCGAGATTAATTTTCACCAGCAGCACGAGCGTGTACGCCCAGCGGCAGGGCGAGGTCGTGGATGAGACCACCCCCGCGACTCCTGCTCACGAGAAGGGCCGGATTTTGCGCGAAGCTGAAGAGCACGTTCTTGCCCACAATGGAATCGTGGCACGGTTGGGAGGAATCTATGGACCGGGCCGGTCCTTTCTTCTGCGCAAAGTGCTGGCCGGTGTCACGGCGCCCGGGGAGGAGAGCGATCGTTTCATCAATCAGGCGCATCGGGACGACATCGCGTCCGGATTGGTTCTTCTGGCGGAGCGGCAGGCGGATCTAGGTGGTGAGATTTACAACGTAGTGGACGATCAACCAATTCTGGCGCGGGACGCCTGGCGATGGTTAAGTGCGCGCCTTCCCCGGTCGTCGCCCAGCGGAGAGGTCGCCACCGTGGGAAAGCGCGGAGAAAGTAATAAGCGGGTTTCCAACAAGAAACTCCGAGCGCTTGGGTGGGCGCTTCGTTATCCGAATTTCGCGGTCGCCATGAGGGAAAGCGTCCTCCCAAGCTTTGGATTTGGAGGATAAATACCTCCGGCACAACGGTATGGAAATTGCTCGAAAAAGCGTATGCGCAACATCAAACTCAGCGGTCGCGAGGCGACCGTCGTTCGGTCCATTGGCTTCGCTGAAGCCATGATGGGCGCTGAGATTCAGGATTCCACCCGCATGGAGGAGGGCGACGTAACCGATACGCTCAATAGCCTGATGTCCGCCGGATACGTTGAAAGTAATCCATTTTTCGAACAAGTGCAGATCGCGGAAATGCCGGTGACGGCATTCGAGATAAATCCTGCCTACGTTCACGAATTGAAGCAGGCGCTGTATCGTCGGTAGCGCCTAGCTCTTCGCGCCGTCGGAAAGCGCCGTTTCCGCGGCGTTGCGCAAGGTAGCCTGTTCACCGAAAAGCTGCCGGATAACCTCTTCCACGGGCAATTCCTGAACATTGATATCGATCACGGCGCACTCTGCGAGCAGTTCCCGGCACGTTTCCGTTACCTTGGCCCGCGGCACCTTCAATTGGACCGAGACCGGGGTTTGGGCGATGACTTCCCCCAAGAGGGAGAAGTCCCGTTCGCCGGCGTCCTGAAATGTCAGACTGACAATCTTGTAGCCGGAGAATCGATCGATGATGGAATTGAGCGGTCCATCAAAGAAGATTTTACCGTGATCGATAACGATGACGCGATCGCAGAGCTCCTCGATGTCCTGCATATAATGGCTGGTCAGCATCGTGACGATGCGGTGCTCGGAGTTGTAAACCCGGAGAAATTCGCGCACGCGTTTCTGGCTTACCACATCGAGACCAATGGTTGGTTCATCGAGGAAAAGGACGCGGGGCTCGTGGATGAGGGCTGAGATCAACTCCATCTTCATTCGCTCGCCTAACGAAAGTTCGCGGACCATCACATTCATCTTGTCCTGGACGTCGAGAAGGTCCGCCAGGCCGTTAACGACTTTCTTGAAGCGCTCGCGCTCGATACCGTAGATCGCACGATTCAACTCCAGCGATTCCTGCGCGGGCAAATCCCACCAGAGCGCGTTCTTTTGCCCCATCACAAGGCTGAATTGCCGCTTTAGCTCGTTGCTCCGTTCCCAGGGCACGAAACCAAGGACGCGCGCGTCTCCCGAGGTGGGATTGAGGAGGCCCGACAACATTTTGAGGACGGTGGTCTTGCCGGCGCCGTTAGGGCCCAGGAACCCGACGAGTTCGCCTTCCTCAATGGCAAAAGAGATGCCGTCCGCGGCGCGAGTTTCTTCGTACTTGCGGCGGAAGAGTCCTTTAATCGATCCGCGCAGGCCGCCTTCTTTCCGGTAGGTCCGGTAAACCTTCGTCAGATCGTGTGCTTCGATCGCGCTCACGAAGTTGGGACCTTCGCCCGAAACGCCATGGTTATCGGGAGCGACTACGCGGCGCTTGGTTGGGCCTTGGTGCCCTTTTGCTTCAAGAGAGGCAGGACCTTTTCGACGAGCGCATCCGCGGTAATACCGTGCTTTTTCCGCAAAATAGGAATGGTGCCATGTTCGATGAACTGATCGGGCCAGCCGATCCGCACCACCGGGGTGTGGATCATTTGCGAATGGAGATGCTCCATGACCGCGCAACCGAAGCCGTTATGCAAAACGTGGTCCTCGATGGTGCAAACGACCTCGACGCCGCGCGCGAAGAATTCCAGCGTGCCGAGATCGAGCGGCTTAATCCAGCGCGGATTAATCAGCGCGACCGAGATGCCTTTTGCTTCCAGCTTGCGGGCCGCTTCCTCGGCCACTTCGAACATATTGCCCAAACCGAAAATGGCGACGTCGCGACCGTGTTGCACGACCTCGGCTTTGCCAATTTCAAGTAGTTTGGGGGTCGCTTTTGGAACGGCACCGGTCCCGGGTCCTCGCGGATAGCGAATGGCAATCGGGCCGGAATTATAGTTGGCGATCGTCCAGAGCATGTCGACGAACTCATCTTCATTCTTCGGCTGCATGTGAACGAAATTGGGAACGTGCCGCAGATACCCGATGTCGAAGAGTCCATGATGGGTCGGGCCGTCGTCGCCGCTCAATCCAGCGCGATCCATGCAGAGCGCGACGTTCAGGTTTTGCAGGGCGATGTCATGGATGATCATGTCGTAGGCGCGTTGCATGAACGTCGAATAGATCGTAAGAAACGGCTTTAGCCCTTGCGTGGCCAAGCCGCAGGCAAAGAGGGCGGCGTGTTCCTCTGCGATCCCGACGTCGAAGTAACGCGTCGGATGCTGCGCCTGGAAAAACCCGAGACCGGTTCCGCTGGGCATCGCGGCGGTGATTGCCACGATTTTCTGATTTGAGTCGGCAAATTTAGCTAGGGTCTTCCCCATCAGCTCCGAATAGGTCGGCGTGGCGGCGGCAGGAGTTTCACCGGTGTCGGGAGCGAACTTGCCGAGTCCGTGGAACTTGTCGGGTTTGGCGATAGCGGGCTCATAGCCCTTGCCTTTTTTGGTCAGGATGTGCAGAAGAACCGGCTCATCCTGACTCTTGAGAAACTCGAATGTCTTCGTCAGCAGCGGAATATCGTGGCCATCGATCGGGCCGTAGTAGCGCAGGCCGAGTTCTTCGAAAATCACGCTGGGCAGGAGCAGATTTTTCACACCCTCCTCAACTTTGTGCGCGAACTCGACTGCGCTGCGTCCGGCGACCGCTTCGACAAAACGCCGCGCCTTGTCATGCAGCCCGGCATAGGTCGGGTTCGCCACGATATTATTCAGGTAACTGGCGATCGCGCCGACATTCTTGGCGATTGACCACTCGTTGTCGTTCAGCACGACAATGAAACGCCGCGTCTGCGACTTCGCATTGTTGAGCGCTTCATAACTTATCCCGCAGGTGAAGGCGGCGTCCCCGGCCACGACCACCACGTTCTCGTTTCCGCCGCGAAGATCACGGCCAACTGCCATGCCCAACCCCGCGGATAACGCGGTCCCGGCGTGGCCGGCGCCGTAACAGTCATGTTCGCTCTCGGTTCGGAGCAAAAACCCGTTCAAACCCTCGTATTGCCGCATCGTGCCAATGCGATCGAGCCGTCCGGTAAACATCTTGTGGACGTAACCCTGGTGGCTGACGTCGAAAACGAATTTGTCCTTGGGCGTGTCGAAGACGCGGTGCAGGGCGATGGTCAACTCCACGACCCCGAGGTTCGGGCCAAGATGGCCGCCAGTTTGCGACAAGACCTTGATCAACTCATCGCGGACTTCCTGGGCGAGCTGCGGAAGATCCTGCTCGCGCAAAGCTTTTATGTCCGCCGGAGAGCCAATGCCCTCGAGCAGGCGAGGAGAGCTGGTGGGTTTAGAAGAGGCTGACTTCGTCATGGGCGGTTTCTCCTTTTCCGTCGGGTTTCGCGACACGTTCTTTTTCCACGGCCGGTTCGAAGTCCTTCACGATCGGCTTGCCTGCATTGTTTCGGGTGATGATTTCAATTCTTTGTTCTGCGCTGGCCAGCCGTTCCTGGCAAACCTTGACCAGCTTCATTCCTTCTTCGTAACGCACAATGAGCTCTTCCAGCATCATTTTACCAGACTCCATTTGCTCGACGATTTCCTCGAGCCGATCCATGGCGCCTTCAAAATTCTGTCCGGGTTCGACTTTCTTTGCGGTTGGCATGGGAAGGGGTGAAGCAATTAAGCATAAGGCAGGGGACAAAAAAGCGCGACTTCTGCCCGGAACTGGTGTTCCATCGCAGTGATTTCCTCGAGCCAATGCCGGAGAAACTCGCGGAAATGCAGGCGATCGTTGGTTCAATACTTGCTCGTTTTTTCTATCCAAAATCCAATGCCTCCTCAGCAAACTGAGGTTCTCCTGCGGCAGCGGCTCTAAAATTATGAGACGTTTGTTTCGATACGCGGGGTGTTCATTGGCAGCCGTGGGTGGGCTGGGTTTGTTCGCAACGCCGGCGCAGGCCATTTCGCGCGCGGTTAACATCTCGACCCGCATGGTTGTTGAGACCGGCAACAACGTCCTGATCGGCGGCTTCATTATTTACGGTACGGGCCAGAAGACCGTGGCGTTGCGGGCGCTGGGGCCGTCGCTTCCCGTGCAAGGCACGCTGAGTGATCCCGTGCTGGAGTTACACGATGGGACTGGCGCCTTGATCGCGTCTAACGACAATTGGCGCACTTCGCAGCAGAGCGCGATCGTTGCGGCCGGTCTCGCGCCCGGAGACGATCGTGATTCGGCCTTAATTACCACGCTCAATACGGGGAGTTACACGGTCATTGTTAGTGGGGCCAACAATGCGACCGGCGTCGCGATTGTTGAAGTATACGATCTCGACAGCGGCACTCCGACGTCGCGGCTGGCCAACATCTCTACCCGCGGCCACGTTCTGACCAACGATAACGTGATGATCGGAGGTTTTATCGTCTTGGGCGACGTGCCCAAGCGGGTGATCATTCGCGTAGGGGGTCCGTCGCTGAATTTGAGCGGGACTCCGCTTTCGGGTCGGCTGATGGACCCGATGCTAGAATTGCATGACGGCAACGGCGCGCTCATGGCGGCCAACGACAATTGGCGCACCACGCAACCGGCAGAGATCGCCGCCAGCACCCTCGTGCCGACCGACGATCGCGAGCCGGCGATTGTTGCGACCCTTCCTCCGGGTAATTACACGGCCATCACTCGCGGCGCGGGCAACACCACGGGGATTGCCCTGATCGAGGTATACGATCTGGACCAGCCGCCCCAGGCGGATGGGTCAACGCTTTATTCAACCTCGCTGCGCTCGCAGGGAGGGGTCAATTCACCGGGCTCCGGCAGTGCCGGCTTGCGGCTGTCCGGCGATGGAGCCTCCGCGATCTTTTCGTTCGAGTTTTCGAACCTCACCGGTCCCGTCACAGGGATGCGCATTTACGCCGCGGATGGCACGGTGTTGTTCGACGTTAGCGCGGCGATTCCACAACCCGACGGAACCTACCTCTGGGTTTTCACTCCAGTCGGACCGTATTCGGTTGCGGACATCGTCGCCTTGCTCCGGGCCGGCCAGATCTATTTCAGCATGCAGACCGCGGCGTTTCCTGCGGGAGAAATCTCGGGATTCTTTAATCTGTCGAGGGGCGGGGAGATCCCACCGGCTCCAACACCGCCGCCGCCGCTTCCATCCGGCACGCCCACCGTTGCCGATGCCGGTCGATTTCTTTCTCAAGCAACCTTTGGCCCGACCACGGCGCTGATTGCGACCGTCCAAAGCCAGGGCTTCGACGCTTTCCTGAACGACCAGTTTACGGCGCCGCCCTCTTCGCATCTCGCGTTCATGGATGCGTCGGGAGTCAACCCGCCAACCATCACTCAGACGAACGATGCCTGGTGGACCTACGCGATTTCTGCTCCCGACCAATTGCGACAACGGGTTGCCTTCGCTTTGAGTGAAATCCTGGTGGTTTCGAATACCACCGGAAATCTGGGTAACCAACCGGGAGCGCTCCCGGCCTACTATGATGTCTTGGTCAATGGCGCCTTTGGGAATTTTCGCCAGCTCCTCGAGAACATCACCCTCAATCCCGCGATGGGGCGATATCTCGACATGCTCAAGAACGATAAGGCAAACACTGCCGGTACGCGGTTGCCTAACGAAAACTACGCCCGTGAGATCATGCAGCTGTTCTCGATCGGCCTCTATCATCTCAATCTTGATGGAAGCCTGACCCTCAGCTCCGTCGGGTTGCCGATTGCGACCTACGACCAACAGGCGATCCTCGGAACGGCCGCGGTCTTTACGGGTTGGACCTACGCGCAGACCACAAATCCTCCGGTTTTCAATCCACCGGCCGACTGGCGTAACCCGATGGTCAACGTGGTCAGCCATCATTCTACCGATCCCAAGACAATCCTGAACGGTGTGCTGATCCCGGGAGGACAGACTGCCGCACAGGACTTTGCCACCACCCTCGATACGATCTTCAATCATCCGAATGTCGGGCCGTTTATTTGCCGGCAGCTGATTCAGCGGCTGGTGACGAGCAACCCGAGCCCGGGTTATCTCTATCGCGTCACCGCCGTTTTCAATGACAACGGGCAGGGCGTCCGGGGCGATTTGAAAGCGGTGGTGCGGGCCATCCTGCTGGATTACGAGGCGCGAGGCAGCGCGAAGACCACGCAAGGTGCCGGACATCAACGCGAGCCGGTCATTCGCCTCACGAATCTCTTGCGCGCGTTCAACGCTACGTCGATGGACGGTAAATTCTCGGTTCGAAATGCGTTTACCAATTTAGGTGAGGAGGCGATGCACTCGCCTACGGTTTTCAATTTCTTTACCCCCGATTACGAGAGGCCGGGCGCGATCGCGGACGCCGGTCTGAAAAGTCCCGAATTCGAGATCACAACCGAAACCACGGCGGTGACAGTCGCGAATTACCTCAATACGGCGATTTACAGCACTCTGGGTCCTTCGACGAACAGGATCACGCTGAATCTCTCGGCCGAACAAGCGCTGGCCGCTAACCCGTCGCAATTGGTTGACCATCTCAATTCCCTGCTGCTGGCCAACAACATGTCCACGGAAATGCGCAACATCCTGGTCAATGCCATCACTCAAATTCCAGCGGACAACCCAACTGAGCGGGCCAAGACCGCCGTTTATCTCGTGATTAACTCGCCCGAATTCAGCATCGACAAATAGTATGTACGCACCCACCCGCCGCACGTTCATTCGCCAGGCTGCCTGTGCTGCCCTCACCACCACCGGAATCCTCAACACCATTTTCGATCTCAGGAGGCTGAGCGCTGCCACCATTCCAAGCGGGAACGACTACAAGGCGCTCGTGTGTCTCTTCCTGTTCGGTGGAAACGATGCCAACAATGTCATCGTCCCGCACGACAACGCCGGATACGCATCCTACGCCTCGGACCGGGGCATTCTCGCAGTCCCACAGGCCTCGCTGCTTCCCCTTACGTTGGCAAACGGCGATGGACGCGACTTTGGGTTTCATCCAAGCCTGGTGGAATTACAGGCTCTTTTTAACCAGGGCCACCTCGGGATCGTCTCGAATGTCGGCACGCTCGTCGCCCCGATCACCCGCGCCCAATATCTCTCCGGAGGCGCGGCCGTGCCGCCGCAGCTCTTCTCGCACGCGGACCAATCGGTTCAGTGGCAGACCTCCGTCCCCGATCAGCCGCCTCGCACAGGTTGGGGCGGTCGGTTGGCCGACCTGCTTCATTCGCTCAACGGCAATTCGCAAATCTCGCTCAACATCTCGATCGCCGGAACAAACACCTTCGAGGTCGGAAATACCGTCCTTCCCTATAACGTTTCGTCCAATGGAAGCATTGGTTTGGGCGGATTCAACGGGAGCGCAAATGCCAATGTGCGTTTGCAGGCGTTCAAGGATCTCCTGGCTTTGCCGCATAACAATTTATTCGAGAAGGCTTACGCGGACACGGTTTCCCGCTCTATCGCCGCGAACGACCTGCTTACGGCCGCTCTCGGTAGCCTTCCCCCTCTCCAGACCGTTTTTCCGACGACCACGCTCGCCGGACAGTTGAGGATGGCCGCCCAGCTCATCTCCGCGCGAAACGCCCTCGGCATGCGCCGCCAGATCTTCTTCTGCTCGGTTGGCGGCTACGATACCCACGGCGATCAGCTTACCGGACAGTCGAGTTTGCTCACCGAACTGAGCCAGGCCCTGAACGCGTTTTACGCCGCGACCAATGAACTCGGAGTCGCCCAGGACGTGACGACTTTCACCGCCTCGGATTTTGGCCGGACGTACCCTACCAACGGTTCGGGTTCCGACCACGGCTGGGGCAGCCATCAGTTTGTTCTCGGCGGCGCCGTCCAAGGCGGGCGGTTGTTTGGAACCTTCCCGACTCTCGCCGTCAACGGGCCAGACGATACCGGGCAAGGCCGCTGGATCCCGACCACATCGGTGGACGAATTCTCCGCCACGCTGGCGACGTGGTTCGGCGTCAGTAATTCAGATCTGTCGACCGTGCTGCCGAACATCGGACGATTCGCTCATCCAAATATCGGAATCTTCGGTTAAACCAACCGAAGCCCGGTGCCTAGGGAAGGTGCTAGGGAAGGTGGTAAACTTCCACCAGCCCGACGCCGGTGGTGCGGTTGAGCCCGCGCACAATCGCGGTATAGGCGCCCGGCGCCACAGTTTCCACCAGGGCTGCTTCTTCGTCATGGCCGGGAGCCAGGCCGGCTGCTTCAATCGCCGAGCGTTGCAGCGGATCGTCTTTCCAGTTGTTGTTCGACCGGATCACTGTCCCGCTTGAGTTCACCAGGTCGAGCGTGGTATCGGCTAATGCGCCCGGTACTCCAAAGTCGGTCAACGTTGGCCCCAGCGCTCGCGCCAGGATTTTCGCGCTGGTCCCGTTGGCGGGCCCAACGATCACTCCCGCGATCATCACGTTGTCGTCCACGTCCACGAATCCCCGCGTGCTGATGTTCCCCAGCTTCGCCGTCGGCAAATGATCCAGGTCGTATACCTCCACCACTCCTACCCCGGTCGTCCCGTTTTTCCCACGCACGATCGCCGTGTAACCCTGCCCCGGCGTTAGCGTCAAGATGATGGCTGATTCAGCTGGGTTGCCCGGAGCGAACCCGCTCGCCGCGATCTCCGCCTGCTGACTGGAAATCTGCCAGTCGTCATTACTTATGAGCAGCGTGCTGCCCTGAAAGAGATCCAGCGTTGGATCCTGCAAGGCGCCGGGAACGCCGAGGCTGGTGAGCGACGGCCCGATAGCCCGCAGGATCACTCTTGGGCTGCCCGTGCCGGTAGCGATCATCCCGCCGATCAAGACATTGTCTCCACTGAGAACGCGCAGGCGGGTCGAGATGTTTCCCAACGTGCCAGGCGTCGCAGTTGGCGTCGATGTCGCGGTCGGAGTTGGTGTTGGTGGAGGGGGGCTGGGGGTCGGGGTCGGCGTGGGGCCAGGTGTTGCGCTGGACGTTGGCGTTGGGCTGGGAGTTCCCGCGGGGGTAGGGGACGCCAACTGGTAGGTTACCGTCAACTGTGGCGGGTCATTGGGATTTTCCCCGGTATTAAATCGCTGCGCATTTCCCGACACCGTTTCAGAGGCGAGGATGAACCACCCAAAGTTAGTCGCGGGGTTGGAAACCCACGATTGCACGTCGGCCAGAAATCCGCTGCCGCTCCAGGTGTAGATCCCATTATCCCTTACCGGTGTGGTAGCGCTGGGCGCGGGTGAGAAATCGCCACCAGCCGTGGTCCAGAAGCTGGTGTCGTAGAAGCTGTGCAGCCAGGTAGCGTCATTGGTCTCTGCCTGTGCGCCGATGCCGCCGGGCTCGCCGGCGTTGGAAGCACCCTCGCCCCAATTGCGCGAGGCTCTGTTCAACGACACATCGACCGCGACGTCGTTTGGGCGCGGCCGGTTTGAGTAAAGGGAGAGAGTTGCCGCGGTGACTGTCGCATTGGTCGGGATTGAAGAGAGATCGAACGCAATCAACCCTCGGCGCAACAAATCGTTGGTGGTCTTTCCCACGAAGAGATAAATGCCCTGGCCGTTGCTGAGTTGGCCGTTCAAATCCAGGTAAATCGTGTTGTCCTTTTGGGGCAGGAAAGAAACCGTGTCTGCAAGAACGGCATTATGTCCTGCTGCAAGAATCAGCAACGCCACAAGCGCTTTATATTTATTCATGGGTAGCGAAGACGAGCGTTAACATATCGCCAAAACTTATTCTTACCACCGGACGAAGCCACCGTGTTCAACGTCCGGGGTCGATGCGAGGGTGAGACGACCATTTGGCCCGGACTGGCTCGACGCCTCTGGCATACGCGATGCTAAGTCATTGCCAGAGTGAGAGCAGCGCGATGAAGTTCCTGAAAAAGATCCTGCTGGTGGATCACGAGCCGCATATCACGGCATTCGTCCGGCGCGCGCTCGAAAGCACGGGAAAATATCTTGTTAGGGTGGAGCAAGACAGCCGCCTTGCCCTGCATGCCGCGCCTTGGTTTTTGCCCGATTTAGTTTTGCTCGATGCCACGAAGGCGGAGTTGGAGAGCGAAGACGTCAATCGCCAGCTTAAGATGGAACCGGCGCTGAGGGATACGCCGTTCCTTTTTCTGAGCGGGAACGCAGCCTCGGAAAAGAAAGTGGTGACTGGCGGATTCATCGGCGGCTACAGCTTCCTGGCGACGGCTGTCTCGCTGGACGATCTCATCCGTTGCGTGGACGAAATGCTTTGCCCAGCTCCCGCCAAGACGAGGCAAATGTAGAGGCGCTTGGGTCAAGCGCCTGTCGCGTTGGGTAACCGCCTGGCACAAGCGCCTCCACCTTCGCTTTTGGCAGTGACCTACTCGATCACCTTGCGATAGGCAGCGGCGTCTTTCAGCTGCTTGATGTCGTCGGGGGAATCCATTTTCAAAACGAAGATCCAGCCTTCACCGAATGGATCCGTGTTGACCAACGCAGGATTGCCTTCCAGCGCCTTGTTCACCTCCACGACCGTCCCATTGACCGGGGCGTAAATGTCGCTGGCCGCCTTCACCGATTCCACGACCGCGATTTGCCCGCGGGCCTCCGCAGTTGCCCCGACCTTTGGCAGCTCAACGTAGACAACGTCCGTCAGTTCTGCCTGCGCATGATCGGTAATGCCAACGCGCGCGTTGTCGCCTTCGCGCTTAATCCATTCGTGGCTCTCGGTATAAAAAAGATCGTCAGGAACATTCATGATTTTTTGTAGAGTGGTTTCTTCTCAATAGTGGCGGGGAATTTCTGCCCGCGAATTTCGATTTCAATCTCTGTGCCGGCACGAGCGTGTTGCGTCGGAAGGTACGCCATCCCTATCCCCTGATTCAAGCTCGGTGACAGTGTCCCGCTGGTGGTTTCGCCGATCTGATCGCCGGCGAGCCAGACTCCATAATGTGGGCGCGGTGGTGGACCCTTGCCCTTCATGCGGAAGGCAGCGAGGCGGTTGGGCGTTCCGTTTTCCTTTGCCTGGATGAGCACGTCGCGTCCGATGAAAATCGGCTTTTTCAAATCAACAAAGAATCCCAAGCCGGCCTCGATTGGGTTGTGCTCAGGCGAAAGATCGGAGCCATTGAGCGGATAGCACATCTCCAGCCGAAGCGTGTCGCGCGCGCCCAGGCCGCAGGGCCTGATGCCAAATTGTTCGCCCGTCTTCAGCACGGTGTTCCAGAACTTCGCCGCATCTTTCGCGGAAAAGAACACCTCGACTCCGTCTTCGCCGGTGTAGCCGGTCCGGGCAATCGAGAGGTTCATTCCGTCCAGTTGGAGCTCTACAATGTGGTTGCGCGCCGGGAGCTCGACCTGGCTGCCGAGCAGCGCGTGAAAAAGATCGACCACGCGCGGCCCCTGAATCGCGACCCCGCCAAAGCTGTCACTGCGATTCGTCAGCTCACAGGAAGCCGCCAGATGCTGCTTCAGCCATGCGAAATCTTCATCCACGCGCGACGCATTCACCACCAACAGGAATTCCTCCGGGCCCGTTCGATAGACGATCAGGTCGTCGATGATCCCGCCGCGCTCGTTGAGCAAGAAAGTGTACTGGCCGGTTCCCACCTCGAGTTTGTCGATGTTGTTGGTCAGCATTTCGTTGAGCCACCCGCCACTGCCTGGACCGGTCGCGACCAATTGCCCCATGTGGGAAATATCGAAGATGCCGACGTTGTTCCGCACGGCCTGATGCTCGTCCATGATGCCGCTGTATTGCACCGGCATGATCCAGTCGCCGAACGGGATCATTTTGGCGCCGAGGCGGACATGCTCCTCGTAGAGCGGCGTTTTTTTGGGAGCGGCGGTCGTCACAAGTCGCAAGCTAGACGGAGGGAAAAGTAGCGCAAGCTTCCAGCATATTATCTTGTTTTGTTTCGCAAGCTGGAAGCTTGCGCTACTTTCCCGCCGCGATGAGCTTTTTGGACAAACTTGAACGTCGTCTCGGCTTCATCGCGATTCCGGGATTGATCCGCGCGGTCGTGGCCTTGAACGCGCTGGTCTTTGTTCTCGTCTCCCTCAACAAAGGGTTCGATTCGTATCTTGCCCTCGATATCGCTCGAGTTCGGGCCGGCGAAGTCTGGCGGCTCGTCACCTACATTTTCGTTCCGCAGACGGGTCATTTTCTGTTGGTGGCGGTGGCTCTCTGGTTCCTCTGGTTCATCGGCGACGGCCTCGAACGCGCCTGGGGAGCTTTCCGTCTCACGCTTTATTTTCTGGTGGGGATGATCGGAACGACGGCTGCCGCCGTTCTCTCCAACAGTCAGTTTTCCAGTCAGATGCTTTTTACGACGCTCTTCTTCGCCTTCGCCCACTTTTATCCGGACGAGATCATTTATGTTTTCTTTATCCTGCCGCTAAAGATCAAATGGATCGCCTGGGCCTATGCCGGGTTCCTTCTGTTGGGATTCGCCACGCAATCGAATTCCTACCGACTGGCGCTGGTGGCGGCGCTGAGCAACTATCTCATCTTCTTTGGCCCTGGAGTGATTCACAACCTTCGGCAGCGCAAGGAGGTGGCGGTCCGGCGCCAGCGTTTCGAGATTCAATCACGTAGTGAAGAGGAGCCGCTTCACAAGTGCAAGACCTGCGGCGCGACGGAATTAACGGATTCGAGTCTCGAATTCCGCGTGGCGCGGGACGGCGAGGAGTATTGTCTGGCCCATCTCCCGCGGCCGGCCAACGCCCCGGTTTGAACCCGGTAAGGCGCTCTTCCGTCTGGCATTGCTTGACCCGGTTCGGCTCGCCCGTGACACTGCCGCGATGAGCGACGAGGAATCAATGCTGGTCCCCGAACAGGGTTGGCATTGTCTGCATCTCTATTACCGGGTCGAGTTCAGCCAGTGGCAACTTCTCAGCGGGGAGGAACAACGGATGGCGAAAGTGGCGCTCTCTGCCCTCGTGCAGGAGGTTCGTGCCCTCGAATCCACGCAGTTGGTGACGATGAGCATGGTCACCCCGAAGGCCGATCTCGGGTTTATGCTGATCACGCCCGATCTGCATGCGGCCAATCGAATCGAAAAACAACTCTCTCTCGCGCTCGGGGCGGACGTTCTCATTCCCGTTTACAGTTATCTCTCGCTTACCGAGGAGAGCGAGTACGTCACGACGGATGACGAACACGCAGCGACCCTGGAGACGGAGCAAAAGCTAACGCCAGGCTCTCCGGAATTCCTCCAGGCCATGACCGCGTTCCGCGAGCGCATGGCGAAATACCGACACGAGCGCGTTTATCCGACCTTGCCCGATTGGCCGGTCGTTTGCTTCTACAACATGAGCAAGCGTCGCGGCGAGCAACGCAATTGGTATGCGCTGCCCTACGATGAGCGCCGCCGCCTCATGGCGGGCCATGCGAAGGTCGGGCGTGAATATGCAGGCAAGATCAAGCAGCTCATCACCGGCTCGAGCGGCCTCGACGATGCCGAATGGGGGGTCACACTTTTCGCGCGCGACACGTTTCAGATCAAAGCGATCGTCTACCAGATGCGGTTCGACGAAGTCAGCGCAGTCTATGGGGACTTCGGCGAATTTTACATTGGCCTGCAACTGCCGCTCGACGAACTGTTCCGTCGGTTGCAGCTTTGATAATTCCTCTTCCGCTTCCTCTTAACTTAATCCAACGGGGAGATTGAGACTGGGAGGAAGAGGAAGATTACGAAGGATGGGTGGCAGAGTGGTCTAATGCGCACGCCTGGAAAGCGTGTTTGCCGAAAGGCAACCAGGGTTCGAATCCCTGCCCATCCGCGCCCCTCTGACTCCTGCTGGTGATCCTGATCCCGATTTCGTTCGCGGATCCCTAGCGTGCGTCGTGCGCCCGCCGGGGTAAGACCTGCAGGTTCTGGCGGTATTTCACCACGCTGGCTTTTAGTAACACGCCGCGGAAATTCGCCCCCGGATAGATGAGGCAATCGCGGCCCAGGACGGCCCCCGGATTAATCACCGCGTTGCAGCCAATCTCCGTTCGATCGCCCACGATCGCGCCAAACTTCGTCAGGCCCGTCGCGATATCCCCGTCCGCCGCGCTGACGTGAATCTCGCTGTGGTCCAGCTTCACATTCGAGAGAATCACGCCCGCCCCCAGATGGGCACGAAACCCCAAAATTGAGTCGCCGACGTAATTGAAGTGCGGCACCTGTGCTTCATCGAACAGGATGCAGTTCTTGAATTCGCAGGAGTTTCCCATCACCACGCCGTCCCCGACGATCACGTTCTCTCGCACGTAACAGCCGCTGCGGATATGACAGTTGGCTCCGATCCAGGCCGGCCCTTTCAAGACCGCGCCCTGTTCGATAATCGTGCCTGCGCCGATAAAAACCTGGTTACTAATGAACGGTTTGCCCACCAGTTCGCCGAGCACGGCCGGCTTCAGACGAAATTGCAGATAACTCGCGATCTGCTTGAGGGCGTCCCAAACATACTTCTGCGATTCGAACAGCTTGGGGTGCGCCGTGTGGTCGAGGTTGAGAAGTTCCGCGGCTGAAAACATTTGGTGGTGAACTAAACTCCGCCGCGCCGCGTGATCTTCTGCCCGTCCTTGGTGTCGCGGACCTCCCAACCTTTCGCGGCAAGCTCGTCCCGCAATTCATCACTTTTTCTCCATTCCTTGGCAAGCCTTGCCTGCGTGCGCGCCTCGGCGAGCGCGGTGATTTCGGCCGGCAGCGCAACCGTTTCTTCTCCACTTACGGCCAAAACGCGGTCGATCCGTTCCCACCATTGCAGCCGCAACCTCGCCGCGTCCGAGTCAAGCTTTCCGAGATCGAGCGCCAGGTTCGTTTCACTAATCGTCTCAAACAACACTCCAAGCGCACCAGAAATATTGAGATCGTCATCCAGAGCGTCTTCGAACCCCGAGCCCTCTTCAGTTGGGCGTTGGACGTTGGGCGTTGGACGTTGGGCGTTTTCTTCCTCTGCCTTCTCCCGCAGCCGCGCCACCCACGCATCAATCCGGCGCAAAGCCTTCCGCGATTCCTCCATGCCTTCCCACGTGAAATTCAGCTGCGCCCGATAATGCACCCGCATCAACGCATAGCGCACCTCCCGGCCGCTGTAGCCTTTCGCAAGCACATCGCGCAGCGTGTAAAAATTCCCGAGCGACTTCGACATTTTCTGCCCGTCGACCATCAGATGCGCGCAATGCAGCCAGTAGCGCACGAATTTCCTGCCGGTGCACCCTTCGGTCTGGGCGATCTCGGCCTCGTGATGAGGGAAAATGTTATCCACCCCACCGCAATGGATGTCGAGTTGGTCGCCCAGGAGTTGAGTCGCCATCGCGCTGCACTCGATATGCCAGCCGGGCCGGCCCGGTCCCCAAGGGCTCTCCCATCGGACCGCTCCGTCTTCCTCATCCCACGCTTTCCAAAGGGCGAAATCGCCCACGTGTTCCTTGTCGTACTCGTCGCTTTTCACTCGTCCGGTCGAGCGAAGTTCGGACAGATCGAAATGGGCCAGCTGCCCGTATCCCGGAAATTTGTTGATCCGAAAGTAAACGGACTTGTCTTCCGCTTGATAAGCGAGACCGCGCTCCACCAGCGTCTTGATCATTTCGATCATGGCCGCGATCTGGCCCGGCTCTGTCGCTTCCGGAAAATGGTCAGCGCGTTTGATTCGAAGCGTGTCGAGGTCGGCAAAGAAAGCCTGCTTGAAAGACGAGGTGAATTCCGCCAGCGGAATGCCAGCGCTCCTTGAACCTTGAATCGTCTTGTCGTCCACGTCGGTGATATTCATGACGCGGCGCACTTGGAATCCCCGCGACTCGAGATGCCGTTGGAGCAGGTCTTCGAAGAGATAAGCGCGAAAATTTCCGATGTGCGCGTGGGCGTAGACCGTTGGTCCGCACGTGTACATCTTCACTTCGCTTCCCGCCGGATCGAGCGGGTGAAACTCCTCGAGCGTGCGCGAGTAGGTATTGAAGAGTCGAAGCGGCATCGCGATCAGAAAAACAACGGAGCGATGGAGCGATGGATTAATGGAGCGGCTTGCATTTACTCCATCAAATCCATTTCCACGGTCGCCACCGCCATCGCGGCCATTCCTTCGCCCCGGCCGATTGCGCCGAGCCCTTCATTCGTCGTCGCCTTGATGCTGATCCGTGAGGTCTCCAAATTCAACGCAGCTGCGATCTTCTCCCGCATCGCGGGAATATAGGGCGCGATCTTCGGCGCTTCGGCGATCAAGGTGGCGTCGACGTTTACGGGCCGAGCGTTCTTTTGACCAAGCAGCGCGTTCACTTTCCGCAGGATTTCGATACTGCTGATTCCGCGAATCGATTCATCCGTGTTCGGAAAGTGGTGGCCAATGTCGCTTTCGCCGACGGCGCCGAGCAGAGCATCGGCAATGGCATGGCTGAGAACATCCGCGTCGGAATGCCCCTCCAATCCGCGATCATGCGGAATCTCGACGCCGCCCAGAATCAAGCGGCGGCCGGACTCAAGCCGATGCGCGTCGTAACCGTTGCCACATCTGATCATGCCTTAGAGTTTCAAGTCGATCACGCCATTGGACGCGATGATGCTGTATTTGTCTTTCATGTCGGTTCGCGGCTTCATTTCCACGGCGCCGCCCGCATTCTCCGCGAGAATCCATCCGGCCGCTATGTCCCAAAGACTGATTCCCTGTTCGATGTAAGCGTCGAGACGTCCACACGCCACATACGCCATGTCGAGCGCCGCGCTTCCCATGAGTCGGCATTTCCGGGCGCGATGGACCATTTCCTGAAGAAGAGGCAGACCCGCTTCGATCGTCACCCCGGTCTTGGACAACCCCACGGAAATGACCGCTTCCGCAAGATCGGCGCGTTCGCTCACCCGGACTGTTTTCCCGTTAAGCGTCGTCTGGCCTCCCTTTTGGGTCGCCCAGAGTTCGTCCCGCATCGGATCGTAAATGACGCCGACGATGATTTCTCCCATGAGACGAAGCGCGATCGAAACGCAGAAATGTGGAATGCCGTAGAAATAATTGACGGTGCCGTCGAGCGGATCCACCACCCATTGATGATCGCTGGCCTGATCGCCCACGATTCCTTCCTCGCCGTAAAGCGCGTGTTCGGGGAATTGTTTCAAGAGCGATTCGGTGATCAAATCCTGCGCGCGCACGTCGATCTCGAGTTTGATGTCGTGCGCTTCGGAGGAATTGACCCGAAGCGGCTTTTGAAAATTGTGCCGAAGCAAATCGCCCGCAGCGCGGGCGGCGTCGACGGCCGCGTCGAGGTAATGCGTCATGGGAAGTAGCTCATAGGGATGGCAGGGCGGCGCTGCCGAATCATTTCATGGGGCGGAGACTCGCGAAACAAAAAAAACCGGGAGGAGAAATGAATCCTCCTCCCGGGTTGAAGTTATCGTTTGGAGCTACGAAAAACTTTCGCAGCTCGTGGCCGGATTACTTAGAAACTAATGTTTCTTTTTCTTCGCGGCGGCCTTTTTCTTGGCCGGTTTTTTTGCAGCTTTTTTCTTTGCCATGAGACGATCCCCCCTTTCGATCCGCTAACGCGGTGGGTTGGTGAAGGATTTTGATGTGCTTCACTTACCTGTGTCAGTAATCATCATGATTTTTTTGTCAAACATTTTTCTGACATCTTTGAAATTATTTTCACGAGCTCGCGCGCGATATTTTTTTTCGGCGCGCGCGAAATCTTCCGCGATTCACCGTTTCGGCAGAAAATCGATACCGCATTTTCATCGCTCTCCATTCCGGAATCAGCCTTGCTCACATCGTTGGCGACAATCATGTCGCAATTTTTCTTCCGCAGTTTCTGCATCGCGTTTTTTTCCAGGTCATGAGTTTCCGCGGCGAAACCGACGACAAAATAATTTCGGCTCTCGTGTGAGAGCGAAACGAGAATGTCGCGCGTCGGGACGAATTCGAGCGTGAACGGAGCATTTTGCTTTTTCAGCTTCCGCGATGCGCTGTTCGCGGGCTTGAAATCCGATACGGCGGCACACATGACCAGAACGTCGCAGTCACGCACCGCCCGATGGACCGCGCGGTGTAGTTCGTCGCTTGTCGTAATCGCAAGAAAGCGCGCCCCTTTCGGTGGCTCGATCGTCGCCGGGCCGGAAATCAGGTTCACCTGGTGTCCGGCGGCGAGGGCTGCCTCCGCAATGGCGTACCCCATTTTGCCGGAGGAACGATTGCTGATGAAGCGAACAGGATCGAGCGCTTCACGGGTCGGACCCGCAGTGACGACAAACTTCACGCGATCAAATTGTCCTGGCGGGCGAGAAGGAATTCCGCGCGAAAAGCGATGTCATCCACTTTCCACAAACGGCCCACGCCTTCGTAACCGCACGCCAGCATGCCTTCTTCCGGACCGATAAATTCGACGCCGCGCCCTTTCAGTCGTTCGACATTTTCGCGCGTGGCCGGGTGCTCCCACATCTTTCCATTCATCGCGGGCGCCATCAGGATGGGGGCGCGCGTCGCGAGCGCGATGGCCGCCAGCGGATGACCGGCCAGTCCGTGGGCGAGCTCGGCAATTATGTGCGCGGTCGCCGGAGCGATGAGCAGGAGGCTGGCGCGATCGGCGAGTTCGATGTGTCCCGGCCGCCAATTTTCTTTCTCGTCAAAAAAGCTGGTGGTCACCGGATTCTTTGAAAGCGTCTGGAGTGTGAGCGGCGTGATGAACTCCGTGGCATCACGCGTCATCACTACGAAAACGTCGTGACTCTGCTTGACCAGCAGGCTCGCGAGCTCGGCGGATTTATAGGCGGCGATGGAACCTGTGACGCCCAGCACGACACATTTCGGTTTTCGGTTCGCCGGCGGCGGATCAGATTTCGGATTGGCAGACATGGAAGATTAATCAGGCAAGGGAAAGGCGTCGGCTCAAGTAGCGTTCGGCGCCCATGATATGGCGAAACTTTAGCAAATCTTCTTCCATCGATTTGCTGATGATCGTGTAGCGATAATCCCGCCAGAGGGCCATTTCGCGCGCGGCGGTCACGATGCGCAGGTCGATTTGTTTGGCGGTTTCCGTCCCGCGTTTCTTCAGGCGGCGCCGTAATTCCTCAAGATCGGGGGGCATGATAAAAACGTCGCAGAGCGCCTGCCGGACGGTCTGATCCTCGCAGGCCCGAATAGTGGCGGCGCCCTGAATGTCGATATCGATCAGGACATCCACGCCGTTCTCAAGATTGGTGATAAGGGGCTTTCGCAGGGTGCCGTAATAATGCTCGTGCACCTTGGCATGCTCCAAAAATTCTCCCGTCTTGACTCGATCGAGGAAATCCGACTCGGACAAGAAATGATAATCCTCGCCTTCAATTTCACCAGCGCGCGGCGGCCGCGTCGTGCAGGAAACGGAGTAAATGAAGTCGGGCGTCTGGCGCAGAGCGTCGCACAGGGTCGTCTTGCCGGCGCCCGAGGGAGCGGAAACCACGAACAAGATTCCGGTGCGCGTGAATTGATTACTCAAGGTTTTGGATTTGCTCACGAATTTTCTCCAATTCCGATTTGCACGCCACGACATGCTGGGAAATGGCGGCGTCGTTGGATTTCGCGCCGAGCGTGTTCAGTTCCCGGAAGATTTCCTGCGTGATGAATTCGAGCGTGCGGCCAACTGGCTCGTTTTTGCGCAGATGATGGGCGAATTGGGCGAGATGGCTTTCGAGGCGCGTCATTTCTTCCGAGATATCGGAGCGATCGGCGAAGAAGGCGACCTCCTTCAGCAGGCGCTCGTCGTCGATCGGGAGATTGAGGCCTGCTTTTTCGATTCGTTCGAGCAACGCACCGCGATATTTCTTTACCACCTCGGGGTAACCCGCGCGAACGCTCTTGATTTCCTTGCGCAAAACTTTCAGGCGATGAATCAAATCCTTGGCGAGATGCTTCCCCTCGCGCTCCCGCATCTTGATCAAATCGCCCAGAGCCTCCCCGAGAGCCTGCTGGAGAGCCGGCCAGGCTTTGGCGGCGTCGATGCTATGCTCGGGGGAACGCATTACGCCCGGCGCCTGGAGAATTGTGCCGATGGTGATTTCGCCGGGGGCGCTCAGTTCTTTTTGCAGGGTGAGCATCGCTTCGTGGTAGGAACGCGCCAGAGCGGTGTCGAGCGCGAGCTGGCGCGCCCCATTTGGGCTTTCCTGCAAAGTGATCAGGACATTCATCCGGCCCCGCGAGATTTTCTCGTTCAGCGTCTGGCGAATGCGCGGTTCCAGCTCAGCGAGATCGCGCGGAAGATTCACGACGATGTCGCTCTGCTTGCGATTTACGGAATTAAGCTCCACGCTCAACTTCACTCCACCGTGGTCGACTTCGCCACGGCCGTAACCGGTCATGCTTCGCATTCTTGGATCTTAGATATCGAGGTTCGTTAGGCGAAATTAGGTCGGAGTGACCGGGGCGTAAAGTCTGTGCGGCTCGGCCGAAATCAACATCTCTAATGCCCGGCGGTGGGGAGAAGGTAACGGGACAGACTGAAGGCGGTCGATCCGAAACCAACGCTGCTTGGATTTTCTCGAACCCTCGACGGCCGGCCGCCGGAAGACAGTCAGCGTGATCCGATGATTGGTGAAGGCAAACTCCGAAACGTAAAGCGGCCTGCTTTTCGGCCCCGCTGCAGCCAATCTCGGCAGCATCCACATCCCGCGCCAGCGATTCTGTGATTGCTCCAGCAGGACGCTGCCCCGTCGCACCGCGAGTCCATGGTACTCCGTTTGCCGCTTGGTTGATGGACGCATTCTCTTTAGGGGAAGCCGGGCGGGATCCCTGGTCTGGCAGAAATCTCGGACGGGGCAGAGAACACATTTAGGCCGCGAGGAGCAAACCAATGCGCCCAAATCCATCAGGGCCGAGTTGTAGAGCCCGGCACTGCGACTGGGCAGGAGCTCGGTGGCGCAACGCCACAATGCGTCGCGGCCCATGCTGGAATCGACCGGAATTTGAAGGTCGACGAGCCGGGCTAGCAGACGCGCGATGTTCGCTTCAACGATCGGAACGGTTCGATTGAAGGCGAACGTGGCCACGGCGTTTGCCGTGTAACGACCGACACCCGGCAAATCGTGAATCGCGCTCAACGACCGTGGAAAACGGCCACCGTGTTTGTTCATTATGGTCTGGGCGGCTGCGCGCAGGTTACGGGCGCGGGTGTAGTAGCCGAGGCCCTGCCAGGCGTGCAAGACCTCCTGTTCCGACGCGACGGCCAGCGAGCTGAAATCGGGGAAACGCCGCAGCCACATCTGATAATAGGGAATAACGGTGGCGACTTGAGTCTGCTGAAGCATCAGTTCCGACACAAGAATCGCATAGGGATCCGTGGTCCGGCGCCAGGGGAGATCACGGCCGTGTTTGCGATACCAGGCGAGGAGGCGGCGGCGGAATGATGCAGGGTGTGCGACAGGGTTCGCGTTGATGGAGGGGAACGTCCAACGTCCAACGCTCAACGTCCAACGTTCAAATGAAGCACTGGTTAAACTTCCAACGTCGACGATCGAACGTGCCCCGGCTAATCCGGCTGATTCTGCGATTGGGCGTTGGACGTTGAGCGTTGGACGTTGGACGTTCTTCCCCGCGAAGGATGAACTCGTACACTCACCCGCTTTCTCCGGACCAGGCCGCGAAGCTGCGCGTTCTGCTGCAAGAGCTTGGCTTCGACTTCGGAACGAGGCCTTACACCCTCTTTTTCGCCCAGAAAGACAAGCTCAGCGTCGCGGTTTACGAGAAAGGCCCGAAAGTCTTGCTGCAAGGCAAAGGGCTGGAGGAATTTGTCCAATTCCAGCTGGAACCGAAGATTCTTGAGGAAGCAAAGCTCGGCTACGAAGAGGTTCATTCACCGGAAATGTTCGAGCCGCATTTCGGGATCGATGAAAGCGGGAAGGGCGACTTCTTTGGGCCGCTGGTCATCGCGGGCGTCTACGTAGATACCGCAATCGCGCGCACGTTTCTCCAGTCCGGCATTCAGGACAGCAAGCGAATCGGATCGGATGCGCGGATTCGAGCTCTCGCCAAGATCATTCGGACTACGGCTGGAATCGCGGTTGATACCGTTGCGATCGGGCCGGAGCGCTACAACGATCTTTATGAAAAGTTTGGCAACCTGAACAGCTTGCTGGGCTGGGGCCATGCTCGCGTAATTGAGAACCTGCTTGCGAAAAAGCCGGACTGCCCGCGGGCTTTGTCGGACAAATTTGCGGACAGCCGGGTGATTGAACGGTCGCTGCTCCAACACGGAAAGAATATCCGTCTGGAACAGCGCACCAAGGCAGAGTCCGATCTCGCGGTGGCGGCGGCGTCTATCCTGGCGCGTGAAGCCTTTATTGACTGGCTGGATCGGCGAGGAAAAGCGGTGGGCGCGAAGTTGGGACGCGGGGTTTCGGCCCAAGTAAAGGAGGTGGCGAAAAAGCTGGTAGAGGCCGGGGGTCCCGAGGCGTTGCGCAAGGTAGCCAAGGTGCATTTTCGCACGGCCCACGAGATCGCTCCCGAGAGCTACGCGGCCCCGCCTCCCCGGCGCGAGTGGCGCAGATAAAGGGGCGGGAGCTTCCCGCCCCGGTAGGCAGGCTTCCTGCTATCTACGCTTTGCCTCTAAAAGCGCATTTGTGGAAACCAGGCTTCTAATACTGAATGCTGATCCGGTCTTTCAGGACCGTGCCCTTGGCATTTTCGATGAGATCGACGATATCGAGATCCGCGTCGTCCGACGATTGTCCGATGCGGTTTCCGTCTTGTTGGCCGAGAATTTCGACGGCTTTGTGGTGGAAGGAGAGGCAGCCATGGCCCTGGAACAGGCGACGAACGCCCGCCAACATTTCCCTTCGCTGAATATCATGTGCCTCGCTCCGAGACCGCACGACGAAGAATTCGTGAGCGTGGCTCAGCAGCAAAAAATCATGCGGGTAGTGGCTAATGGCAGCGAGCGGTGGCTGCGCCGACAATTGCACGGTTTTGTGCGATCTCTCGCGCAAGGCGGGATACCGGCTGAAGGAATCGACCCCTGCCATTCGCTCATCGGCAATCTCAACCAGTTTTCCGCCGCCGAAATTCTCCAGATGAGCTGCCTGGGCCAGCGCAGCGGCCGCTTTACCTTCAAGTCGGGGCGCGGCAATAGCGAAATCTACCTTGCTCACGGATCTGTCCGGCACGCCGTGTTTGGATCGCTTGAAGGCGAGTCCGCCGTCGCCGAAATTTTCCGTTGGCGCCAGGGCCGGTTTTACTTTGAAGAAGGCATCATCAGCCAGGTGCAGAGCGTCGACCGCCCCTGGGCACACCTTCTAATCGACAACCTGCAGAAGCTCGACGAAACCCTTGAACTTTCAGCGGCCGGACCATCATGAGAGACAAAGCCGTCGAAACCAAACTCAGACTGATCACCTTGCAGCTGGATAATTGGAAGAAGCTGCATGACGTGATCACCTATGGTCTCGACAAAACCAAGCCGATGATCTCGGCGGATCGGGAACGTCAGTTCACCGAAATACGAGCGAGCCTGCTGCAGGAGACCGAGCATGTGTTCGAGGAGCTGGGCATCCTCGCAGAGCTCTCGGGACGGGCGATGAATGTGCTGCAGCGCTGCGTTTCTGTGCGCGGGGTGCGCGAACTCACCAACGAAGAAGTCCGACGCCTCGAATCGGAGTGGAACGGCGTCTTCACCAAGCTTGGCGTGGTGCAGGGTCAGCTAAAGTCCCGGCGTAAGGCGCTGGCGGGCCAGACTCCCATTACCTACTATCTAAGCCGCCTTTTCCCTTCCTTGCAGCCGGCCGGCAGGCGCTAAAAGCCAGCCGCTATAGTCCCTGCAGAGTCCTGGCAGGTGGTCTGCCCCTTGCAGACCATTAATTTTGTTGCGATTATGCCCACCACCCTGGGGTCGGGACACGATTCACTAGTGATATGCCGAAACTAACCAAGAGGGATATCGTTGTGGCCATCAGCAATCAGACTGGGATGGTCCAGCATGACGTCTTTGAAGTTGTGCAACGAACCCTGGACCATATTACTAACAGTCTGGCCAACAATGTCGCCGTTGAACTGCGCAATTTTGGCGTCTTTCAACCGCGCCTGACCAAGCCCCGTGTGGGCCGCAATCCGAACGAACCGGGCAGCAGTTTTGTCATTCCGCCGCGTGCCACCGTCAAGTTCAAGGCGGGGAAAATCATGCGTCAGCGGGTGGAGAAACTCTCGCGCGAGCTGAAGGAAGCCTCGGACAAGCAGGAAGCGGAACGCGAAGCTGTTGGGAAAACGTAGTAGTCCCCCAGATCGGTTTACGGACCGACCGCAGGTTCCGCCTCCCACAGATTCTGGATCGATTCCTCCAAACGATCGAAGTTGATCGGTTTGGTCAGGTGCTCGGAAAACCCAGCGGCGCGGGCGCGGCTGACATCATTTTCCATCCCGAATCCGCTGAGGGCAATCCCCGGGAGTCCCTTGGATTTGCTTAGTTCCTGCATCAGCTCATATCCGGACCGATCCGGCAGTCCAATATCGCTGATGACAAAATCGAATTCCTCGTGGCGGGTTCGTTCGACCGCCTGGTCTGCAGTATGCGCGAGCGTGACCCGGTATCCGCGGCGTTCCAGCATCATCTTCATCCCGGTGCACGTGTCGTAGTGATCGTCGACCACGAGGACGCGGCGCTTTGGCCTCGCCTGTTGAGCTCCTCGAACTGGCTTTTCCTTGGGCGGTTTCTTGTCCCGATCGACAGAGGCCGCGGCTGGCGCTGCCACGGTCTTGAGTGTTACGGTAAAGGTGGCCCCCCGGTCCCTTCCGTTACTCTCAGCCCGGATTATCCCGCCGTGGGCCGAAACCATCGCCTTTGAGATGGCCAAGCCCAGTCCAAGCCCGCCGAATCTCCGCGTGATGGAGCTTTGCCCCTGCTCGAACGCGTTAAAGATTGTCTGCATTTTGTCCCCCTCGATGCCGATGCCGGTGTCCGTGGTCCGGATCTCAATCGCACCGGAGGAAGGGTTGAGCGTTTCAATGACAATCCGGCCTTTTTCCGGCGTAAATTTCACGCTGTTCTTGATCAAATTCCAAAAGACCTGCTGAAGCCGAGCCGAATCGCCTTCGACATAGACGTGTTCCGCGCGCAAACGGAATTCGATCTTGAGATCTTTAGCGGCGATGTCCTCACGGCAAATTTCGTAGGACCGCTGCAATATTTCATGCACGCTCACCGTTTCCAGGCTGAGCTGAAGTTTGCCTTTTGAAATTCGCGTGACATCGAGGAGATCATCGATCAAGCGTGCTTCCAATTCGACGTTGCGCCGAATCACTTCGAGGGCCCGCCGCACGTCAGGTGTATCCGGAGCGCTCGCTTCCAACTCGCCGACCATGGCGATAACGGGCGATAGCGGGTTTCGCAGCTCATGCGAGAGCAAGGCCAGGAATTGATCCTTGGCCGCGTTGGCGCCGATCAGCTCCTGGCGCAGGGTAACATCGCGTGTCTTGTCTTCGACCAGATAGAGCACGCCTTGAATGGTTTGTTCGGAACCTTGGAGTCGGAGCAGATTTACGTTTACGAACCGAGTCATGCCGTTTTGATCCTGGAACGGCTGTTCGACGAGTTGAAAGGGCGCTCCGAACGCCAGCACCCTCTCGATCGCTTCCGCCGGCGCTATCTTCACGTCGTCGTAGCTGGCCTCGTGAATATCCTTTTCCGGGGGCAGCGCACCGAAACGCTTGGCCATTTCGCCAAAGGCTTGGTTGGCTTGCAAAAAATGGCGCGACTCCGGATCCACCAGGGCAATGCCGCTGGGCATGTTGGCCAGGATCTTTTCGTTGAAGATGACTTCGCGTTCGATCCTTCGCGCGGTCTCGGCCTGGCGCCGCGTGAATTTTCCCGCAAGCCAGGCGCCAATCGCGGTGAGAATAATTAACCACGCCGCCGGAAAAATGAGCTTGCTAAACAGGTCGCGCACCGGTGCGTAGGCCACGGCTCTTGGCTCGTCGACGACCGTCATCCAGCCGGTGGTATCGATCGTGGTGAACGAATACAGGTTTCCGTTGCGTTCGAGGTGGCCGGTTTGCCCCTGGCGAATCTCTTCGTAGAGCCCCCGCGGTTGCGGCGCAGCGGCACTCATGTTCGGCACGAAATTATTCGTGAAAAGCGCCATGCCACTTTGGTCGATGACCTGACAATTTGCGCCATGGAAATCGATGGAAGAAAGCCTCCGCCCGATTCGTTCTACCAGGACCGACACTCCAAGATACCCGACGATTGCCCCTTCCGGGGTCCGAACGGCTCCGACGATATCTGTCGTCATGCGGTTATCGGGCAGTCGTGGATGAACCGGGGAGACATACACGTCGGTTGAGCCTGCAGCGCCTTCCCGCCAGAGAACCGACGAATTGTCCTGGGCATCGGATGCCGGGATCGCCGGCAGCGAAGCGATCAATCGGCCGTCCGGGGCGGCGATGAACATGCCATCAATCCGTGCATGCGCATAAAAGGTCAGGGCCAGCCATTGCTGGGCCGCAATCCCGGCGTTCGGACCGGATAACATCTTCACGACTTCGGGCTGGGTCTGGTAGTACTCGATGACGCTCCCGGTCCGGCTGAGATCATCGCCCACGAGATGCGCGACCAATTGGACGAAGGTTTGGCGGTCGTGGAGGATCTTTGATTCGAGCGTATTCGACAAGATCCGGTAAGAAATGACCGGCATCAGGATGCACGGGAACCAGCCGGCCAGGAGAATCGCGACGACAATATGGAAGCGCTCGAATCGGTAGCGGCGTTTTACGCCAGCCAAAGAAGGGATGGATTGGGTCCGGAACATCGGCATCAAAAACTCGGTCGTCTATCCGGCTCCGGCAAGGCTCTATATGTGGGGGCGGGCCAGCTTACTCTCCCGCGGCAATGGCGGCATTCAGCTCCCGCGCTTGCTCGTGGAGCGCCTTTACCTCCGAGAGGCTCATTTGATCGGGGGATGCGTGGTTGAGAAGTGTCCGGATGGTGCCAACGCCCGAACGAAGCTTTTCGAAAAGTGGCGTATGAGCAACAGGAGGGGGAAGGGTCTCGAGCTCCTCAGCGAAATAGTTGATCAAGTCGCGCTGCCACAAAACGGCGGCCCGCTCCGGACTGTATTTGGATTCCACGGCTCCCGACGTAATCTCGAGACCGCGGAGCCAGCCACCCAGACTGATCAAGTGCGCTAGTTTTTGATCGCGCAATGCCGTCATGGCCCGCTCGACATCGTTCTGCGTGGCGATTAACTCGCGCCGCACGGCCGTCCAATCGCCCCGCTGGCCGAGTTCGGTCAAACTCGCGCTGTGGCGCATGACGCGATCGCCCACCCCGAGACTGCGCGCCTGGCGGAGCAGGACGCGGCCAAGCTCATCGACCAGAGTTTTCTTTTCGCATTCGACAATAAGGAAGCCGTCCGCGACCAATCCGCCAAAAACCATTCCCATCTGCTCCCGGCTGGAGTGCGTGGCCTGCGGGAAGTCGCGCTTGAGTTGCTCAAACGGGAGGGGCTTGAGGTCGTCGAGCTGTTGGAAGATCTCCGCGACAGACGGCGCGGTATAGGGATTTACGCCGAGCTCTTCCCGCTCATAATCTGTTCCGCGGGGAGCTTTCTCCGCGCCGACAGCGGAGACCCGGCCCAACGGGCCAACGAGCAATGTACATATAGTAACAGCGACGGGAAGCCCGGATAGGTTGGCAGCTTTCATCCCTTTTGAATCGCGTAATAGTTGTCGGCTGCTCGCATGGACCAAGTAAACCACTTCGGCTGAACCAACTCCACTTCTCTTAACGCCGTCTGGCCAGCGAAAAACGCCCAGGCTCTCACGGGTTCAGGCCCCATTTTTGATTTGACGGATGCGACGGAAGCGGCATCATGTCGCCCTTGTCCCGAAAGCCTTCGGGGAAGTTTCTCTAATCCCGCTATGCAAGGAAGCCTCGGCTCTATCATCTGGACAACCTGCTACTTAACAGTGCTCTTCGGTTTGTCCGCCTACGGGATTCACCGGTATGTGATTATTTACCTTTTCCTGAAAAACCGGAAGCGACCGGTGACCCCCGCGGGCCATTTCCAGCAGTTGCCCAAGGTTACGATGCAATTGCCGATCTTCAACGAGGTCTACGTGGTCGAGCGCCTGCTCAAATCAGTGAGCGAGATCGATTACCCGCGCGAATTGCTCCACATTCAGGTCCTGGACGATTCCACCGACGACACGCGAGAGTTGACCGCTGCCTGCGTGGAGAGCCTTGAACGCCGGGGGTTTAACGTTGAGCTGATTCATCGGGTTGATCGCACCGGCTTTAAAGCGGGCGCTCTGGAAACCGGTCTGGCCTCCGCCGAGAGTGATTTCGTTTGTATTCTCGATGCCGATTTCGTCCCGCCACCCGATCTTTTGCGGAGGACCATTCATTTTTTCACCGACCCGAAGATAGGCATGATCCAAACCCGATGGGGTCACCTGAACCGCGGCTACTCTCTGCTGACCCGCGTGCAGGCGATGTTTCTCGATGGTCACCTCCTGCTGGAACAAACGGCGCGAAGTCGCAGCGGCCGGTTCTTTAATTTTAACGGAACAGCTGGCTTATGGCGACGTTCCTGTATTGAAGAAGCGGGGGGCTGGCAGCACGATACGCTGACTGAGGATCTGGATTTAAGTTATCGCGCGCAGCTGGCCGGATGGAAATTCATCTTCCTTCCGGACGTGATTACCCCGGCGGAGCTCCCGGTGGATATGAACGGGTTCAAGTCGCAGCAACACCGCTGGACGAAGGGCTCTGTGCAAACCTGCAAAAAATTGCTTCCCACCATCTGGCGCAGCCCACTTCCTCTCACGATAAAGATCGAGGCAACGGCGCACTTAACCTCAAACTTCGCATACCTCTTGCTAGCTTGTTTATGCGTGCTTCTCCATCCCTCAAGCGGCGGACCGCAAACGGGCCTGGCCCGGATGCTTCTCGTCGATGTGCCGATCTTCCTGACCGCGTCCGTCTCCGTCGCGGTCTTTTATGTTTGCGCCCAACGGGAGCTGCACCCGCGCACCTGGATGAAGGAAATGCTTCTTCTGCCGTGCCTGCTGGCGCTCGGCGTCGGTCTCTCCCTTAACAATGCCCGCGCTGTTCTCGAAGCCGTTTTCAATCACAAATCAGATTTCGCTCGCACTCCGAAGTATGGGATTGAACGCAAATCCCAGTCTTGGCGCACCTGCAAATACATGCCGCTCAAGTCCTTTCTCCCCATCGCGGAAATGGCCTTCGGACTTTATTTTACCTATTTCGTCTGGTTCGCGATTCAGCACGGGCAGTTTATTTCCGTCCCGTTTCTCGCCATGTTCCAACTCGGCTTTCTCTACGTTTCATTCTCCTCCCTCGGGCAATGGTTCCCGAGGCTGAATCTTGGCGCGGAGGAGGCGGAGATCACAATTCCCGCGTGACAAGTCCGTGATTCGAAGTAAGAACGCCATAATGTTTCGCGTCACCCTGGTCCTGATCGCGTCTATGTTGCTCTCAACGGGACTGCGCGCAGAGGGCCCAAGTCGGCTTGTTGTAAGCGTCCGCGATCAGAAGCTCATGGTGATGGCCAACGGGGCAAAACTCGCGACCTATCCGGTTTCGACGTCCAAGTTCGGCGTCGGTGATAATTGGGGACACATGACGACTCCTCTCGGTTTCCTCCAGGTCGCCCAAAAAATTGGCGATCATGCGCCGGTTGGGGCGGTCTTTCATAACCGCCGCTTTACCGGTGAGATTCTCAAGCCGAACGCGCCGGGCCGGGATCCTGTCATCACCAGGATCATCTGGCTGCGCGGCCTTCAGGCCTCAAACGCGCACGCCTTCAGCCGGTGCATTTACATTCACGGAACTCCCCAGGAAAAATTGATTGGTCGCCCTGCCAGCTACGGCTGCATTCGGATGAAGTCGAGTGATGTGGCTGCTCTCTACGCCCAGGTGCCGCTGGGAGCGATTGTAGAAATTGTTCCGGACAGATTGCCGAAGATCCCCTCGGCTCCGCGTGGCGCCGTCTTCACGGTAGACGCGCCCAAGCCGAAACCGGATGCAAGCGAGCCGCCCGTACCAGAGAAAGCAGTTGAAAAGACCGTTCGCAAGCGCGTCGAGACGGACGAACAGCCCCATTTTGGCCGCGGCGCTTAGTTAGCCTTTTGCCGTCCAAGGGGCCACGGATCGCGTCTTGACACGCGCCGCCGCCTCCGCGAGCCTCCACGCTCACAAATTTCCTCATCCAATGGCCAATACAAAATCCGCCTCCAAACGCGCCCGCCAGACCACCGTGCGCTCCCTGCGCAATCGAAGCGTTCTAACGCGTTTGCGCAAAATGCAAAAAGGCGTCTCGGGCGCCGGCGCCAAACCCGAAGCGAAGGATGTGCGGGCGATGATCTCGGCCATCGACAAAGCGGCCAAGCGCGGCATCATCCACCGGAATGCCGCCAATCGCCGCAAGGCCCGCCTCAACAAATCGCTGGCTGGGTCGACTGCCGCCACCGCCTAGGCATTTCGTTTCTCGCAGCACTGGCTGCATCGTCGTAAGCGTGCTCCTGCCCGTGATCGATCTTGTTCGATGACGGTTTCAAGCGCGAGGAGGAATGCCAAAAGGGGATTGCATATCTCTCAGGAAGGTTAAAATTCATGCCGATGATTCCCGCTCTTATCCTTATTCTCGTGGCGGTCGCTTATCGAATCCTGATGGGGCTCGCCATTATTTCGGGCACGACCTGGCTGTCGAACTTTGCGCCGCTCGCCGCCATCGCGCTTTGCGGGGCTGTCTATTTTCCGCCGAAGCTCAAGTTCACGGTGCCGCTCCTCGCGCTTTTCCTTTCCGACGTCGTGCTTAACGTCTATTACGGCGCGCCGCTTTTTGTTCCGCTGATGGTCTGCCGCTATTTTGCGCTCGGCTTGGTTGGATGGATTGGCCTGGTCATCGCAAATCGGCCTTCTTGGACAACTTTGTTGTCAGCGTCGCTGGCCGGATCCACGCTTTTCTACCTCATCACGAACGCGTTTTCGTGGCTCAGCGATCCGGGCTATGCGAAAAACTTCGCCGGATTGATTCAGGCGCTGACGGTCGGTTTGCCGGCTTATGGCGCCACGCCCACCTGGATGTTTTTCCGTAACTCGGTTGTGAGCGATCTTTTTTTCACCGGGCTCTTTGTTCTCTGCATGAACCTGGTTCGTAGCTCGGAGCGCGCTCGTGCGGCTTCCGCTCTTCCGCATACTGCTTAAACCGGCATGCAGCCGCCGGAGCAACGCGACGAAGTCGAGATGCTCTCGATGATGCTGTTGATTCGGCGTTTCGAGGAACGCGCCAGCCAACAATATCAAGCGCAGAAGATCGGCGGATTCTGCCACCTGTATATCGGGCAGGAAGCGGTGGTCTGCGGCGCGGTCGCGGCGGCGCGGCCGGACGATTACCTTATCACCGCTTATCGTGATCACGCTCACGCCCTGGCCCGTGGCACGAGCCCAAATGCCTGCATGGCCGAGCTCTTCGGGAAGGCCACCGGCTGTTCGAGCGGGCTGGGTGGCTCAATGCATTACTTCGATAAGGAACACCATATGTATGGCGGGCACGCGATTGTCGGAGCGCATGTTCCGCTGGCTGCGGGAATGGCGTTCGCGTCGAAGTATCGCGATGAAGACCGCGTGACCCTCTGTTTTTTTGGGGACGGTGCGATTAATCAGGGCGCGGTCCATGAAGCCATGAACCTTGCCGGCCTCTATAAGCTGCCGATCGTTTTCATCTGCGAAAACAATCTGTTCGCGATGGGAACGAGCGTGGAACGCTCGACGTCCCTCAAGGAAATCGTGGAGCGCGCAGAAGGCTACGATATTCCGGGGACGGTAATCGATGGGATGAACTTTCGCGAGGTTCGCGACAAACTGGGTGAGATTATTGATTCGATCCGGAAGGATTCGCATCCTGCCTTTGCTGAGATTCGAACCTATCGTTACCGCGGCCATTCCATGTCTGATCCCGCGAGCTACCGCACCAAGGAACAGCTCGAAAAATTTCGGGGCGATGACCCGATCACCCGATTGCGGGCCCAGCTCACCAGGGAAGGGAAGCTGACGAACGAGCAGTTTGACCGGATGGACAAGGAGGCGAAAGAGACCGCCCTCGCCAGTGTAAAATTTGCCGAGGAAAGCCCCGAGCCACCGCTCGAAAAGCTTTACGACTACACTTTCGTGAACGGAGCGAACTCGTGAGAGAAATCACCTACCGCCAGGCGCTCAACGAAGCGCTTGCCGAAGAGCTCGCGCGTGATCCGAACGTCTTCCTCATGGGGGAAGAGGTCGCTGAGTACAACGGTGCCTACAAAGTGAGCCAAGGCCTTCTGGAACGCTTCGGACCGCGCCGAATCATCGACACGCCTATCAGTGAGAACGGCTTTGCCGGCATGGGGGTGGGCGCGGCCATGGTCGGGCTGAGACCAATCATTGAATTCATGACGTTCAGTTTCTCCCTGGTCGCCTTTGACCAGGTCGTGAACAACGCGCCCAACATGCTCACCATGTCCGGTGGTCAATTCAATGTCCCGATCACATTTCGGGGACCGAATGGACCGGCGCACCAGCTTGGCGCCACCCACTCGCATGCGACGGAATGTCTTTACGCGAACATCCCGGGGTTGAAGATCTGCACCCCCGCTACGCCTCGGGACGCGAAAGGATTGCTCAAAACCGCGATTCGCGACAACAACCCGGTGCTGGTCCTGGAATCGGAGCTTCTTTACAGCTCGAAAGGATTGGTGGAGCCGGAAGATTTCGAATTGCTCATACCGCTCGGTCAGGCGGAATTGAAGCGGGAAGGCAGCGACGTGACGATTATTTGCTATGCCCAAACTGTTCCGCTGGCGCTCGCTGTCGCGGAGAGGCTAGAAAACGAGGGAGAAATCAGCGCCGAGGTACTCGATTTGCGCTCGATTAAACCGCTCGACCTCGAGGCAATTTTGAAGTCCGTCTCAAAGACGCACCGGGTGGTCGTGGTCGAGCAGGACCGGCCCTTCTGTGGAGTCGGCGCGGAAATTTGCTATCGCATCCAAAAGGAGATTTTCGATCTACTCGACGCTCCCATTATGCGGGTCGCGCAGGAGGAGGTGCCGATGCCTTACAACGAGCGCCTTGAAGAGGCTGTCCTGCCAAGCGCGGAAAAGTTAATAGCTGCCGTCCAGGAAGTTTGTTACACCTAACGACTGATCGCCATGCCTGAAATTCAAATGCCGAAGCTGAGCGACACGATGACCGAGGGGACCCTCGTCGCGTGGAAGAAAAAGAAAGGGGACAAAGTCTCCGCGGGAGATGTCATCGCGGAAATCGAGACCGACAAGGCAACGATGGAATGGGAATCCCCGGAAGACGGAACACTCACGGAAATTTACGTTGAGGAAGGCGGCAAGGTGAACGTGGGCGACAGGATCGCCTTCATCGGTGGCGAAGGCGAGGCGGCGCCGGCCGAGACCAAAGAGAAAACCGAGAAGGCGGAGCCGGACAAAAAGGAAGAAAAGAAGGCTACGCCCAAAAAGAAAGCGCAAACCGAGACAGAAAAGCCGGCGTCGGCGGCTGACAAGGAAGCTGATACGGCGCCTCCGCGAGAGAGTGGTGAGGAGGCGAAAACCGCTGGGTCAACAAAGTCTGCTGCCGCCGCGAAACCGGTGACCGAAGCAAAAGCAGAAAAGGGTGAAGCTCGCGTCAAAGCCTCTCCGCTGGCGCGACGGGTTGCGGCCGAACTGGGTCTGGATATTTCCGCCGTTAAAGGGACAGGACCCGAGGGGCGCATCACGGAATCTGATGTGCGCGCGGCGGGAAAGTCCAAAGCAGCGCAGCAGACCGCCCCGATACCTCTCCACGCGGGGGAGGGCTCTCGAATCAATCTCAGCGGCATGCGCAAAGTGATTGCGGAAAGATTGGTCGCGAGCAAAGGCCCCGTTCCGCATTTCTATTTGAATATTGAGATCGATGCCGGTCCGCTCATGACGGCCCGGGCCGAACTGAAATCGGCGGGCGAAGGAGCGGAGACCGCCAAGATCACCGTGAACGACTTTGTCCTGAAGGCTGCGGTTGAAGCGGCTGTGCGTGTGCCCAAGGCTAATGCGGCCTTCGACGGCGACGCGATCATGCAATACAGCAACGTGAATCTGGCGATCGCGGTGGCGCTCGAGGACGGATTGGTCACCCCGGTCATTCGGTCGGCGGAAGGAAAATCGCTTCGCGAAATCAGCGAAGCGGTGAAGGATCTCGCGCAGCGGGCGCGTCATAAGCGGATGAAGCCGGAAGAATTTCAGGGCGGGACCTTTACCGTTTCGAATCTCGGCAGCTACGGGATTGATAACTTTCTGGCCATCATCAACCCGCCGCAGGGTTTCATTCTGTCGATCGGAGCGATCACGAAAAAGGCTGTGGTCGACGACGCCGAGCAGATTGCCGTCGGACAGAGGATGAGCATCGGCATGAGCTGCGACCACCGGGTAATCGATGGGGCTCTTGGGGCGGAGTACCTCAAGGAGCTACGGCAGTTGCTCGAAAATCCCGCGTTGCTCTTGATTTAGTCACCAGGCCATGGACGATCAGCCACCGAATAAAAGCTTTTGGATGGTGCCATTCACCGTCCAGCTCACGCGCGGACTGCTCCGGGACGAACGGTCCCGACGAAAGACAATGGGGCTTTCCCTGGTGATTGCGGTGACGATGATGGTGGCGGGTCTAACGGTGTTGCAACCGTGGTTAAACTGGCACGAACACCCATGGCGGTTCATCTTTTTTTGGTTCGCCTGCGCCTGGGAAATAATACTCGTGTTACTCCTGGCTCTGCTGGATATCCTGCTCGTCCGGGCGAAAGCGCGCGAGGCGCAAAAGGTCCTTCGGAAAGAATTTTCCGAAAGAGGGACCCCAGACTCAGACAGCGTCCTGGGGAAGGATTGAGTTGACGGGAATGCGAGAGGTTCCGCTCGCTCAAGCCGGCAAACCGAGCCGAGGCCATCGCCAGAGCAACCCAGCCAGGATTAAGAGTGACAGCAGACTGACGAGGGCAGCCGGAAGCAGGTAGGGATTGCGGTAACGCAGTTCAACCCGGTGCTCTCCGGCGTCGACGCCGACGCCTAGCAATCCAACGTCTACCTTCAGGACCGGGGCGGTCTGTCCGTCCTGAAAGGCCCGCCATCCCTGGTCGAACGGCGTTTGCAAAACGAGAATACTCTTGTGCTCGAGGGATACATTGCCCTCGAAGCGCGTCTGGCTAAAGGAGGTCAGCTTCAGCGCCGTCGCCCGGCGCGCGACCGCCACATCGGCAAGTGAGAAGTTCCTCGCCTGCTGCTCAAGGTCAGAAAGGTTCGCCTGAATAAGGCCCTGCTTTATCGTTTCATCTTCGTTCGAAAGAATGATGGCATGCAGCAGCATCCTCGGTTTTTCAGCGTCGGGGAGTTTCAGAAAAAGGTCTTCTGAAAGGTAGCGATCGAACGTGAGCCCAAGGGGTAGAAATCTGGCGTTACGAAAGAGGTAGGCCTTGTCATAACTCTTGACGAACTCGTACTGCAAAGCCCTCTGAAAGGGCAGGGGATCGTCCACCAGCGCATACTTCTCACAGGTAAATAATGAGAGGATCGGATCATTGAGCGAACCCATGGCCCAGCGGGTATCGATTTCTGATTGGCGTGGAATGATGCCTAACGCGGCCAGGAAATTCGTGTAATTGATGTTGTTAAATGAACTGTAGGATGACGTGCCGTAGTAGCCGAAAATCATGGCATCGTTGAGACTGACAGAGTTCTCGGGTCCGGAGGGCCGCAATTTCGTGATGCGGAAGAATTTCTCATCATCGCTGGACGAGATGTCCCGCAACACGTTTCTGGCCTCGCCGTCATAGATCAATCCCGCCCTGAGGTCTTCTTTCTTGACCGTTTTGCGATTGAAAACCGTGATTCGATCGAACTGCAGAAGTTCGAAGACCGTCAAACCGACCACGAGCCAGGCCGCAAGAATTCGTTTGTTCAACAACTGACCCGCCGCGAGTACGCCGGAATAGGAAACGATAAGCACCGCTACCATAAGTCTGAGGTCGGTATTGATCAGGGCTCGTCCCTGCTCGATGGGGAGGTAGAGAATTAAAAGCAACGCCACGGTGGTGGCGATGAGGAGCCAGAGATTGATCGACTGACCCCTCAGATAGCGCGAAAGAGCCATTACGCTCAGGCTGACCACCCCCAGGATCCAAAACAAAGAATAGGTGCGGTAGTAGTCGCCTTGGAACAGCCAGAAGAGATACCGCCACCAGGGAAACAGAGTGAGCAGAAGAGTCCCGAGCAGAAACACGCCGAAGATAATTCGGTGTCGGCGGGTCCCGCCGAGAAGTATTTGGGGAAACAGGACCAGACAAAGCAGCCCGCAATAGGTGAGGGGCGCTTCCAGGTAATTTTGCCAGCCGCGAAAATCCGTTCCGGTCCCCAGCAGATCGTTGGCAAACGGTTTGAAGATGGCTGTGAGGTAATGGAGCCAAGACTCAAAACCAAACAACGCAAAGGAACTCAGCGTCCCGACTGCTGACGTCGTGCCGGAACCGCGAGGACTGTTTAGCATGGCGTGCAGATGCGGCAGAGTGACGATCGCGCCGAGGCCAACGCCGAGAGTCGCGACCAGGGCGAACTGGAAACAAGCGCGCAAGATGAGCCGCGGCTGCCAGCCATATTGTCCGAAGAGCCTGAGCGGAGCATAGAAAACCAGAAACAAGGCGCACAGGTAGAGATGGAAAGGGGTTATCATTCCCACCAAGGCGACGGCCAGAACAAGTAGAAGCCATCGGCCTTGTTGGACGACCAGCTCCGTTCCGAGCAGGATCGCGGCGAAACAAACCACCTCGTCCGCGAAGGGATACCAGCAACTTCCGATGCACATGAAGGCCGAGAACGAAAGCAGCAGTGCACCCAGCAGCGGAGCAGGCGCTTCCAGGCGGCGCAGCTGAAGAAAGCGGAAAAAGAGCAGACCACCCAGAAGAACTTTGCCCAAATGTTGAAAGACCAGCGCCCGGGCAATCCAATCGCCGGGGAGCCAGCTGACCGGCTGCCAGATGAGAAAACCTGTAGCATAGGCCAGGTCCTGACCCATCCCCACGTGGAAAGACCATGAAGGATATCCCTGGCTCCGGATGTAGTTCGAAAGGTGAACGAAATCCGGGTAGTAACTATTAACGGAATCGCTGCCGATATCCGTGTAGAGAAGCACGGCGTTGCCGAACAAGAACTCTCGAAAGATAAGCGCGCCGACTAGAAGAAGGCACAAACCAGCAACCAGGATTCCCGACAGAAAGTTGCGTCTCACCCGTTTGATCGCTTATGAGGCGGGAACAATCGCCCGTGGCCGCGAACCTTTGCCCAGCGATATTCTAGGGCGGTCAGGAGACAACCGAATCCGTAGCGAACGCTTCGCCTAAAGTTTATCGAAGAAGCCTCGGCCATGTACTTCGCCGGGCAGGTAACTTCCCCAATAGCGCAGCCTAGCCAGAGCACCTGAGCCAGGACTTGATTGTCGAACACGAAGTCATCTGAATTTCTGTCTAAGGGCAAGCGCTCGAGCAAGGGGCGGGCAAAAGCGCGGTAACCGGTATGGTATTCGGAAAGCTTCGCGCCCAACAAAAGATTCTCGACCAGAGTAAGGAAACGGTTGGAAACATATTTCCAAACGGGCATGCCGCCTCGGAGCGCGCCGTCGCCCAAAATTCGTGAAGCGAGCATACACGGATAGAGGCCCGTCGCGACCAGTGAGGCCATCGCAGGAATGAGCTGGGGCGTATATTGATAATCGGGATGAATCATGATGACGATGTCGGCGCCGGCGGCCAGGGCGAGGCGATAACAAGTCTTTTGGTTTCCGCCGTAACCGCGATTCATTGGATGCGCCTCCACCTGCACGCCGGGGAGGGTCTGAGCAATTGCCACAGTTTCATCGTGGCTGGCGTCGTCCACCAGGATCACGAGGTCCACGATTCCCTGCGCCATCACCTCATCATAAGTCTGGCGGAGGGTTTGCGCCGCGTTATACGCGGGCATGACAACAACAATTTTCTGGTCCTTCAGCATTAGTCTTTAACGGGGTGCGAATGCAGAGCGGTGATCACGAAAAGCGACGCCGGACTGATATAGGTTAATCTGGGCACGAATCGACTCCGCGCGCGAAGAATTGCCCTCGTCTGCAGCTAACTGTAAGGCATGTTGACCGGTCTTCGCTGCTTCCGCGAATTGACCAGCCTCGGCATATGCGGCCGCGAGAGTGCTGGTAATCACAAGATTGCGGTGCTGAGTGAGAGCGTCGGCGCGTTCTGCGACCTTGACTGCTTTCGCACCATCTCGGACGAGTGCATCCGGCCAGGTCGCCAACACCCAGGCGACGTTGTTCAACGCCTGAGCATCCGCTGGATTGATAGCCACCGCTCGCTCGTACTCAACCACAGCCTCCTGGGCCCGTCCCAATTGCAGGAGTGTGTTACCCAGATTGTAGTGAGCATCGCCATCATTGGGGTCGATCTCGAGCGCCTTCCGTAAGTGCGCCAGCGACTCATCAGGTTGTCCCAGCTCCAGCAAGACCACACCGATCGAGGAATGAATGGGAGCTTGTACCGGATTAAGTTCCAGTGATGTTCGCAAATGAGCGAGAGCCTCCTCGCGCCGCCCTTTCGTCAACAGGGCAATACCGAGAGAGCCTTGATTGGTGAAGTTGCCGGGCTGAATTTCCACCGCTCTGTTCAGGTGGACAAGAGCCTCGTCCACTCTTCCTTTCTTATGGATGGCTTCGCCGAGATTTAATTCGGCCATGGCGTTATTAGTCGTTCGAGAAAGGGTGTAGCTCCAAAGCGACTCGCTCTCTCTCCAATAACTGGCCTGCGTTCGGGCCACAATGGCGAGAGTGCCCACGGTAAGAACGCCCAGTGCACTGAGAACGAAACGACGGTGCCGCCAGGTCGCGCATAAATCAGCAACCCCCCAGACGAAAAGCAAATACAAGCCAATCTGAGGAAGATAAGTGTACCTGTCGGCGTGCGCCTGGTTGCCCACCTGAAGGATACCGATAACCGGCGCAAGCATCACCAGATACCAAAGCCAACCGGTAACCAGATAGCGACGACGGCGGCAGAGAAAAACGAAAACCGAGAAGGCAAGTAACAACGCAACCGAGCACAAGACCCTTGAGGTAATGATTTCTTCGGGCCGAAGAGGATAATAAGGGGTTAGATCAAACGGCCAGAGCATTTGCTGGGCATAGAGGACATAGGAAATAAGGCTGTTGGCAAGGCGCGTCGTACCGGGAACTTCGGCCAATGGTCGAATCGCTACCTTCTGGGCGAAGAGAGTGATCATGCAGGAGGCGCCGGCCAGGGCGGCCAATGGCAGTTTTTCAAGGATGAGCCGCACAGGCGTGTTTCCTCCCCCGTCTGGAGTCGCCATCCGATGCAAGGGCCAGTAATCAAGTAGGAGCAACACGAAAGGCGCCGTCACGAGCATTGGCTTTGACATCAAGCCTAACGCCAAGCTGAGAAAGACAAGGCCGTAGGACCGCAGCGACGGCTTACGCGTATAGCGAAAGTAGGCGGTAATCGTCAGCACGAAGAACAGTCCACTAAGCAGGTCCTTGCGCTCAGCGATCCACGCCACCGATTCCACCCGCAACGGATGAATGGCGAAAACGGCTGCGACAAATGCACTGAGCCATAAAGCGCCCGTCATCCGTCGTAAGACACGAAAGAGGAGAACGACCGCGGCAGTGTGAATGGCGACATTGGTGAGATGGTGACCGGCAGGGTTCAAACCATAAAGCTGACAGTCCAGCATGTGCGAAATCCAGGTTACCGGGTGCCAGTTGGCCGCATGCAGATGGGTGAACGCCCAGGCGATTCCCCCGAAAGTCAGGCCCCGCATGACCTCCTGGTTCTTATAAACGTAGTCGCTGTCGTCGAAATTGATAAAGTCGAAGTGGCGCGTCTGGCCAAACACGATCCACGTTATCGCGATCAGGAAAACGTAGACTCCCAAAACCAGCCAGCGATCCTGTGGACGCTCCGGCGCGGCGGCTTTCCTCTGACGGATATGGTTCCTTGTTCGCCGGCGCATTGGAGTTGCGCAACCATGGAGCCGGGCCTTCGGCATGGTCAATTCCAGACTCGCCAGAAATGCACCGTGGACGGATATTCGCAGCGTGGCCAATGATTCTGAAGGGGCGGAAATTTCACCCGGAAAGTGGAAAACACGCCAAGAAATGGAAGCGGACGAACGGCGAATCCTCGCGTCGTTTGCGCAAAAATCCGGCGAGTCGCGCGGACGGAATTTCCCTGAGGCGCAGCACGCGTACCGGACCGAGTTCCAACGGGACCGCGCTCGCATTATTCATTCACGAGCATTTCGCCGGCTGGAGTACAAGACGCAGGTTTTCCTCAATGGCACCGGCGACCATCTGCGAACACGGCTGACCCATTCGATCGAAGTCGCTTCGATCAGCCGCACCATCGCGAGGGCGTTGTCCCTCAACGAGGATTTGGCGGAAGCAATTGCTCTCGCCCACGACCTTGGGCATTCGCCTTTTGGGCATTCGGGCGAAGAAATGCTTGCGGAATGCATGCGAGAACATGGAGGCTTCGATCACAACCGGCAGAGCTTGCGGGTCGTTGAGTTGCTGGAGGCGGGGTATCCGGATTTTCCCGGTTTGAACCTGACCTTCGAAGTCCGCGAAGGCTTGCAAAAGCACGAGGCCGTTTTCGCATGGCCGGGGGCGGATGGCGAAAAGTACCACTGCGCGTCTCTCGAAGCCCAAGTGGCGAATCTGGCGGATGAAATCACCTACTACAGCCACGACCTGGATGACGCGGTCGATTTCGAAATTCTGAACTCCGCGCAATTGGAAGAGAATTCGGTTTGGCGCTCGGGCCAGGAATCGGTCGGGGCCCGTTATCCCGATGTCCACGAGCCGGCTCTGCACAAAATAATTATTCGCGACCTGATCGACCTGCAGGTGCGCGATGTGATCGTCACCAGCGCGTCGGCTATTGCTGGCGCCTCGATTCGGAGCGCGGATGAAGCGCGGCGCCAGACTGCGCCGCTTGTCTCATACAGCGACGGATTAGCCCAGGCCAATCGCGAGTTACGACGCTTCTTATATAAGAACGTTTATTACCACCCTCGCGTGGCGGAAGTGAACCGGAGAGCTTGCGAGATGCTGCGCTCGGTGTTCGAAGCGTACGTGGCCGCTCCTGATTTGCTCGGAGACGCGGCCGCGAAGCGAATCGAGAGCGAGGGTCTACACCGGACGATTTGCGATTATATTGCGGGAATGACTGACCGGTACCTCTTGGAGGAACATGCCAGGCTCAATCAAGCGGCGGCGTTACCCGTCTCTTCGCGAAGATATTGAATTACGAGCCGGAGGCGTTGATTAACGGTCAACTCCTCGAGCACCTGCTGCCGGCGGAGGGGGTCGTTGATAAACGTCGCGGCCATGAGGTCGGCGAGCATTTCGGCGTCGTCCAGGTGTGAAAGATATTGATCCAACCGGGCGGGGAATTGTCGGCCGCTTTCCTTGAATCTCGAATAGAGCTCAAGCACTTTGGCGCCCAAGGCCTCAGTCTCCACGGATGGCGTCGCCTTGGACTCCAGCGGATCGATCTGGGCGACGGGAAAGGGAGCGCTCTGTTCGAAGCTGGAAAGACGGACGCGGCGCAAGCCTTGCAAGATCAGGTCCGAGGTGCCATTTGCGCGTTCCACACAGGCACGGATCAGGCCGACGCCGGCAATATGAAAAAAATCGGCGGGCGATTTCCACTGCGCCCCCTGGGATTTCACCAGCGCGACGCAGAACATCCGATTTCCGCTCAAGGCCACCTCAAGCATCTCCCTATATCGCGGCTCAAAAATATGGAGGGGCAGGAGCGCGTGCGGAAAAAGCACTCCCGCAAGCGGCATCACGGGGACCCGATCGGGCAAGATTAGGGATTCATCCATTGTGGCTCACGAGGAGATTCTTTCGGTCAACAGATAATTAGGCGCCGTCCTATTTCAAGAGCCGCCGCAGTTGTGCGACCGAAAGCTGTCCTTCGGCCTGCGGTTGCCTGAGGTGGCCGTAATGCAAGACCGAGCGATGTCGGGCAAACTCGAAACGGGACGCCCGTCCCAGGCGTCCAATGCCCATGGCGGCGATGTCGCTTCGGAGCCGCTCACCGCGAAAGAAATCAAGCAACCTGTCCAGCTCGGCGACGGTATCGGTGCGAGTTGCGATCTTGAGTAGGTCGGCGCCCAGAGATCGTGCGACGCGCGCGATTTCATCGAGCCGTGAGCGGCTGGGCGTTTTTTTCAAATCGTGAAACGAGAGAATCGTTCGGACACGTTTCGCGCGGACTTCCGCCAATAACGCCGCGAACGGGCCGGCTGACCGTAGCTCGATATCGACATACGCCGCATGCGGCAGGAAACGCCAAAGCAGGCCGCGGCGTTTCCGGGCGGAGAGCTGATTTGATCCGCCTTCGAGAGGATGCCGCGCAGTAATGATAAGCGGCGCCCCGAGGTCTGCGAGGGCGGCCTCTACTTCGTCATCCCTCCCCAAAAATGCGTCCAATCGCAGCTCGAACAGGTCGGGCGGGTTTCGCATCCGGACGGCCCGTTGCAAATCGGCGCGCGTGAAAATTACGCCAACGATTTGCGGAGGCGAAGGCTTCCTCATTACGAGGGAATGGAGTGACGAGGCACCATTCGCTCGAGGTATTTCGCGATCAAATCGAACTCGAGGTTGACCAAGTCATTGGCGCTCGCCAGGCCGAGATTCGTCCGCGAGTGGGTGTGTGTAACGATCCAGGCCACGAAACTTTTCGCGGACAATTCTGCGACCGTCAGGCTGATCCCGTCGACTGCGATCGAGCCCTTTTCTGCGACGTAATGGGCAAATTCGCCTGGCAATTCCACTTCCAGCCGGTGGTCCGCGCCGTTTTTTTCCAATGCCATGATTCGCGCGGTGCAGTCGATATGACCCTGCACGAAATGGCCCCCGAGACGGGCGTTGGCCGCAAGCGCGCGCTCGAGATTAACGCGGCTTTCCGCGTGCAGGGCTTTCAAGTTTGTGCGCTCGAGGGTCTCTCCGAGCAGATCAAAAGTGAACTGTTGATCGTGAAGGGCCGCAACCGTGAGGCAGCACCCGTTCACCGCGATGCTGTCGCCGACCAGGGTTCCCTCCGCGACAAGCGGTGCGGCGACCTGAAGCCGGGCGCCCCGATCGATTTTGTCGATTCGGAGAACAGTGCCGACTTCCTCGATCAAGCCCGTGAACATGTGCCTATTTTCCACAGATTAACACAAATTCTCGTTGGCTTTTCCAAGAACTTCAGATACCACGGCGAAGGTGATTTTTGCCGGCGGATCGGTGGGATGCCTCTCGGGGAAGGGATGTCGGGAACCGAGAGCCGGAGGCGAGTGGTGCGTTGGGCGCATTTTTTTGTTGATCCCCGTCTGAAAATTCTGCAAAAACAGGCTCGAAACCAGCTTGAGTAGGGGGAGCAGACGACATCAGCTTGTCCCCGTCCGTTCAAAATATTTTAAAAAAAATGAAAAAAAGGCTTGTCAGGCCTCTGAAACGCCGGTAATCCTCACCGCCAAACCTAACCAAACCAATGGAGAAACTAATGATTAGATACGTACTGAAAACGTTAGGATCCTTGCGCTCGGCTCTCGTAGTCGGCGTGGGACTTCCTTTCGTCATCGCCAGCGCCTACGCGCAGGAAGCCACCACCGAACGAGTCATCGTGACCGGTTCTTACATCCCGACTGCGGAGACGGAATCGGCTCTGCCGGTGACGGTCTACACAGCCGAAGTCCTGCAAAAGCAGGGCGCCAACACGCCAGTGGAAGGTCTGCGTCAGTTGCCGTCATTCGTCGGTAACGCTGCGACTGAAAACGATTCCAACGGCGGTGACGGCTCGGCGACCATCAACCTTCGTGGTATTGGCTCGGTGAACACCCTCGTCCTTGTTAACGGACGTCGCACCTTTAACTTCAATGACATCAATGCCCTCCCAATCGGGGCCCTCGCTCGCACCGAGGTCCTGAAGGATGGCGCCTCGGCCGTTTACGGTGCTGATGGCGTCGCGGGCGTCGTCAACTTCATCCTCATCAACGGGCCCGGAGAAAAGCCATATGAGGGAGCGGAGCTCTTCGCCCTCTACGGCAACACGACCGATACCGACGCGCATGTGCGCCAGGTCTACGTGCGTGGCGGCGTCACTGGTTTGGACGGAAAGGTTTCCATCGCGGCGGCGGGCGAATATTATTCCCGCGCCAATCTGTATTCGCGTGATCGGGAAATTTCCCGAACTGGCGACGCCAGCAACAATCCGGACGGCTTGCAATTGGGCGGCACAAATAGCAACAGCCCAACGTTCGCCGGCCGTGTCACGGTTCTGGCTGCGGGTTCCACGCTCGCCGGCGGAACAGTCGCCAATCCGGCGCCGGTCGGAACACTCGTCCTGAACAATCTCTCGAATAACCAAGTTAACCCGTTCAGCTATCGGCCATTCGAGCAGGGAGCCGGCACGGCTGGAACTGACCCATCACGATTCAACTTCCGCGCCTTCACCCCAGCCATTCCGGCAATGGAAAAAGCGATGTATTTCGTGACTGGCCGCTACAAAATCTTCGGTGATGGCCTCCAACTCTACGGAGATATCATGTATTCCAAGGTCAAGCAGGACAACGGCTTAGCCGGCGCGCCCTTTACGATGGGCGCCGATACCAACGGCCGGGCTGAAGCGAGAGCGTCGTCCTTCAACCCCTTTGGTAACAACCTGAGTTCGGTGGCGTATCGTCTCCAAAACGAGCTGACCAACCGCCGCACATTCTTCGACAAGGACTACTATCGTTACGTCGCCGGAGTTAATGGAGACTTCACCATTAAGGACAACAGCTTCATCAGCCGTTGGGGATATGACTCTGGATATGTCTACGAGCGCCTGAACATCCAACGTATTGATAGCGGCGACGCAAGACGCTCCTATCTGCGGGCCCTGATTGCCCCGGTTGGGTTTAGCAATGCGGTTGCCCCGCTTCCGATTCGGCCATCCGGCGTCTTCAATCCGTTTATCGGCCAAAATGCTCCGATTACCGGAACCGCTCCAATCTACAACAACACCAATTCTGCCGCGCCTAACTTCCAAAACGGCGTTCCGATTGGGACTGCGCCGTACGATAACAGCATCGCGGCGAATGATTGGACGAACACCAATGCCCTCGGTCAGGCAAACGGAGCCTCCTACGTTGGCCACTCGTTCTTCTACGAGCGTGACTGGCTCGCTGACATCAAGGTCAACGCCCATCTCTTCCCCGGTCTGTGGAACGGCGGTATCGATATCGCCGGCGGTTTTGAGAAGAGAGAGATCAACCAGCATCAAATTCCTGATCCAGTCCAGGCGTCGAATGACCAGCTGGGCTTCAATCAGCAGCCTCCGCTGAAGTTCCGCCAAGAGGTTGAATCCTGGTTCTTCGAAATTGGCCTGCCGTTGGTGACTTCAGCGATGAATGTCCCATTCGTGCGCTCCCTCGACTTGGACTTCGCCTGGCGCCGGGAGGAGTTCTCCGATACGAACCTTCTCCGCGTCACCGGCTCTCCAATCCTGGGCTCGGCTAGTTTCGTGAACGAAAATCCTGACGAAAACTTCGGCGGTTCTCCGCGTCTGTCGTTGCGCTACCAGCCAATCGCTGACGTAACGTTACGCGCCAGCTGGGGCCAATCGTTCCGCTCCCCTACGCCGAACGATCTGTTCACTCCTGTGTTCCAAAACTTCCCTGTGCTCTTCGATCCAGTGCGGCAGGAGACACTTCAGCCCCCGAACGGCGTCTGGGAAGGTGGAAACGCGACTCTGATTCCGGAAACAACCGATGCCTATTCAGCGGGTATCGTCTGGACTCCGAAGTTCTTCCCTGGGTTTACGATGACCATGGACGTCTATCAGCTCTTCACCACGAACCTGATTCTCGATGCAGATTCGTTCGCACAGGTGCTATTGACCAGTGGCACGGTGGATCCGGATGGTTGCGGACTCGGTGTTAATCCTGGAAGCGGTCCGGGCCTCGGCGTCACTCGCGGGCCCGTTCAACCAGATGGCAGCCCCGGCCGTGTGGATTGCGTCGATTCGGGCTTCGGCAATGCGGGTAAGCGCTTCGTCGAAGGCTTGGACGTGACGGCCGTCTATGAATTGCCGACCGAACATTGGGGCAAGTTCACCTTCTCGGGTGGCTGGAACCACTTCTTCAGCTGGAAGGCGCAAGCCGGTATCGGAACTGAGACGACGAGCTTCCTGGGCAATTACAACAATGGCACGCTCCCACTGGCTCCTGGTGCGATTCCTTGGAACAAGGGATTCCTCCGTGGGGAATGGGATTGGAGACATTTCGACTTCGTCATGACGGGTAACTACGTCGGTGATTTCCGCGATGACCCGTCCTTCGATAACGTAAATTACAACCGTGCCGAGCCTCGTAATGTGCCTAGCTACATCACGCTCGACATGCAGTTGAGCTACGAATTCGTGAAGCCTGCAGCTGAGCCAATGCCTACGGCGAAGGATTCGAAAGACAGCAAGAACGTGATGCAGCCAGTGGCGGACACCTCGTCGATTTGGCAGCGTATGCTGTGGGGAACGACCCTTACGGTCGGCGTGAACGACGCGTTTGATCGTCAGCCGCCGTCGGTTATCGGAGCGTTCAACGACAACTACGATACGTCGCTGTATTCGATCCGTAACCGCTACTGGTACGTGAGCTTGAAGAAGAAGTTCTAAACCAAGCTAGACAACTATTGCAAAGGCGGGTGGCGGAAACGCCACCCGCTTTTTGCTTTCTGGTCCGCACTATTCGACTAGGAATCTGTCTGGCACTCGGCTAAGACTCCCAAGATCCGCGTCCCCTTGAAAGTCGGTTGATGCCCTGCGATTGCGCCGAATAGCTTGTTTTTGAAGGCGGTTTGAATTATCAACTCGGAATGGCCACGCAAGCCTTGCCGCTGAGGGAAGCCCCGGATTCGGGAGCGAAGCCCGAGAAGCCGGTGACGCCTTCTGTGTCCGCGAAAGCATCGCCGTGGATCCTCGACCGTTGGAGGGATTTGCTTCTTTTTGTCGGAACCCCGGTCCTCCTTGTTCCGATTTTTGCGGCGGCGCAAACCCGATGGAGTGGGCAGGATATTTTCCTTTTTGTCGGTGCATTCGGAGCGATGGGCCACCACCTCCCGGGAATGATCCGGGCCTATGGCGATCGCGCTTTGTTTCAGCGTTTTAAGATCCGCTTTATCGCGGCCCCAGTGGTCCTTCTCGCCGTTTGCGTCTGGTCGTCAGTTTACAACATTCAGGCGATCCAGCTGGTTGCGATGGCCTGGGGGATCTGGCACGGAATGATGCAGACGTATGGATTCTGCCGAATCTACGATGCCAAGGCTTCCGCCCGCGCGGCGGCCCGGGCCAGGGTCGACCTGGCCCTTTGCGTGGCCTGGTTCTCGGCTGCCGTGCTGCTTTCGCCGATGCGATTCAGAACGCTTCTTGAGCTGTACTACGAAAGTGGGGGCCCGGTAGTGCCCGCTGATGCAATCGCTGCGGGCCGCATTGCCGTTATCGCAGTGTTGGCGCTGGTGACGCTGGTGTTTATATGGCAACAGGCAGCCGATTGGCGGGGGGCGCGGGGTGCCAGCCCAGTCAAGATAACGCTCCTTATCAGCAGCATCGGTTTTTGGTGGTACTGCAATAATGGTGTGCAGAATATCCTCGTGGGTATTGCACTCTTTGAGGTGTTTCACGACGTCCAATATCTCTCGATCGTCTGGATCTATAACCGCACTCGGGTGGAGCGTGACGCCAGCATCGGCGGATTCATGCGTTTCGTTTTTCGCCGCAGTGGGGCGTTGATCGGTGTCTACGTCGGTCTGGTCCTGGCCTATGGGGCCATTGCCTTAACGCAATCAGCAGTTGCCGCAGAATCAATCCGGCAAGGCCTGATTGGAATCGTGACGGCTTCAGCCCTGTTGCACTTTTATTACGACGGATTCATCTGGAAAGTCCGCGAAACGCAGACGCGGGCGATGCTGGGGATAGACGGGGCGGGCGCCACTGCTTTGGGATCTCCCCGTCTGTTTCCCGCGTGGGCTCAGCATAGTTTGCGATGGGCGGTGCTGGTGATTCCATTTGGGGCGCTTTGTGCCACGCAGTTAGTCGGTCGCGTCGTGCCCACGCTCGAGCGGACGGCGAAAGTCGCGGAAGTCCTGCCGCAGGATCCACAGGCACAGTTCAATTACGGGAAGGCATTGCACGAAGCAGGCCGCGTCGAGGAGGCGATCAGCCGATATGAGTTCGCGCTCAGCAAGAAGCCGTCGCTGGCGGAAGCGGAATTTTTCCTTGGACTGGCTTGGCAAGATATTGGAGTGGATCGAAGTGATTCGAGAGATCTAGACCGGGCGATCGAACACTATGAGCGCGCGCTCGTTTTGGATCCGAAGAACGGCAAATACGAAGCGAATTTGGCCGGGATCCTGGTCATGAAGGGACTTCGGGACGAGGCACGCCGGCGATATGAGCACAGTCTTTCAGTAAATCCCGATCTTCAGATTGCCCATAAAGAGCTCGCTGACATCCTTTGCGGGAGTGGGGAGTATGAGTCAGCCATTGCCCATTACGAAGAAGCGTTGCGCCTCCAGCCAGATTTCGAGGCAGCAAAGCAAAACTTGAGCTTCGCGCGCACCCTTGTGAGACGTTAGGACGTTGCCAACTCTTTGCAGAAGTAACGCAACCGGTGAAAATCATACCGCCTCGCTTTTCCGGTAAGACAGGGCGCTGAAGGCAACGTCCGGAGGTTTGGCCTATCCACTGCTCCGGGGAATCATTGGAGACTATGGTGTTTATCAGAATCCACACCTTTGCTTGCAGGAAAATTCTTCTCCCCGTCGCTACGCTCGTTTGCCTCTCGTCCGCAGTCTGCCTCGCCGACTCCCTGTTTACGAGCCTTCATGCTGGACGAGATCGCACTCCCTAACGCATCCAAGCGGCTCCCCATCCGACTCGGGCGCTCGTGCACCCCAAAAGCTCATACCGAAACAGAGGGATCATCTGTGTCGACGCCCGCCCGCTTCTCGGAATTTTATCTTCTCCCTCCGATCCCGGGGTCAGGGGATGCCAGAGCTGAGACCGATGATCACACATTCAACCCGTCCTGGTCGGCCCAATCGGCAACGCCCGACAACGATACGGTCAGCAGTTCGCCCTGATAATCCACCCACAGGCGGCGTGTGCCTTGCCGGCGGGTTAATTTTCTGGTCCTCCACCGTCGGTCATCGCCAGTCACCAGAGGATCGCGGCTTTAGAGAGGCAACCGCTTGAGGTCGAGAAAAGACTAGCCAAGCGTATCGGATTTGTGCATTCTAACTGGCGTCGGAAGGGCGGGCATATAACCTGAAAAACGGAAAAGATTTTTGTTGCCAAAAAAACGCGAACGACCTACTATAGTTTTTGTGGATATGGAAATTATGAGAACACTTACCTCCTCCTTCGGCAAGTTCTGTGGCTCCCTCGGCCTAGTTTGTTGCACCGCTTCCGGCCTACTCGCGTCGGACTTGGTGCTCCATAAAGTATCGCCTACGGCGCAGGCGCCCGCGAAGCCTACTCAATCCGGTCTTGGCCCACAGGCGACTTTCGCCTTGGTCAATTATAGCGTCGGGAATACGCGACAGGCACGCGCTCTGTATGTGAGTTCGGGGAACGAATCCCAGTTGGCCAACAGCATGATCGATGAGAAGCCCGCGACCTCGTTTGGCTTCTCGTCCGAGGATAATTCTCCGACCGCGGTCATTGACCTTGGAAAAGTTTGCACGGTGCGGCACCTGTCCGCGATCTATTCAGCTCGGCCTGGCAGCATCGATTTCTATGTGATGAAATCTTTGCCGGGAACCGTTCAAGATACCTCGCCGGACACGTTAAAAGTCGATGACAATACACTGGCGGGTCTGAAACCGGTCGGTTCGACGGTTGACGACGGCTCCCAAGGACGGGCTGCAGTGGATTTTCCAGCGACCACCGGCCGTTACGTGATGCTGCGTTGGGTCCCGGCCTCGCGCGCTGACAGTTCTTTCACGATCGCCGAAGTTTCGGCTTCGGGTCCCGATCAGAGAAACTTGATTGCTTCAAGCCGTAACTTCTCCAGCACCACGACGGCGTCGACAGATTCAAAGGACGTGGGCGACTCGAAAGATAGCAAGGATCTTCCTGAGGTCGCGGCAGGGCCTCCTGAAGTTGCCGAAGGTCCTCCGCCCTCGCTCCCGAGCACCCCTCCGTTCACCTTCGTTCCTCAGATAACTCCGCTCAGTCTGTAAACGACTCTTTCTTGCGAAAGGCCCGTCGCCGGCGTCAGCCGAATGACGGGCCTTTTGTTTTCTGCCGCTCCAGATAAAGCGCTCTCAAAAATTGTCGTAGATGATCCCAAACAAGGCGGTGTTGTCCATGGATCCGTGGAGGGCTTCTGCGCCCGGGCCAGTTCCAAAGACCACCACATCGTCCACGGTGTTCAACGCGGACGGGGCGTAAAAGGCTGCGGGCTCCTGCGGTTGTTCCGTGGGCAAAGTCGCTGGCGAGGAGTGAGGCTCCTGAGCCGCGGCGAGCTTTGCCGCACCGTAGTATCTCCCGCCATTAGGCCCGGTCGCCCACGAGAACCACGGATCACCTGCCGAATTCAACCCGAGCACGGCAATGCCCCGATCGTTCCGAAACGGAGAACCGCTCAGACTCAATCCCCCAATTCCCACATCGCCGCAGACGAAAATAGCTGATTTTCCACCGGCAAACCGTTGAGCGACTGCGAGGGCGCGATCCAGTTCCATTGTTTCGGCGAGGGTGTACTCAGCATTGCTTTTTTCCCCCGCTTTCCGCATCAAACCGGCGTCCACCACCAGGAAATATCCCGACCGATTGAATTGAAGCAGCTCAATCGCGCGCCGGACCATATCGGCGAGGCTTGGTTGTTCGCTTCGAGCCTCGACCTGGTCCGCATATGCGAGTTCAGCATGACCGAAGACGCCGAAAAGCTTCGGACGGCGCCAGCCGGGTATCGCCTCGAGTTCCGCCTTAGAGCGCACGAGGTCGAAACCATTCCGGCGAATCTCCAGGAGCAAGTCGCGCTCATCGGGACGATGTCCACCCTTCGATACCGGCAGGAAATCGTCGGCCCCTCCGCCCAGAACCATGTCGATCGCGGAACTATCTGCCAGTTGCTGGGCAATAGCGGATTTGTCATTCGGGTCGGCGATATGGGCATAGAAGGCCGCCGAGGCCGGACCGGTAATGTTGGCGTTGGTGACGAGGCCAGTGGCGCGTCCCGCCTGATGGGCGAGTTCGATCAGCGTCGGCAGAGATTTCCCCGCCGGGTCGCAAGCGATCAGGCGATTATTTACCTTCACCCCGGTAGCAATGGCGGTCGCCGCCGCCGCTTGATCCGGCGCCGCGAAATCATTTGAATAGTTCGTGAGCAAAGCCATTTGCGGCAGCAAATCGATGGCGAGCGGTTTGTCGGCGCCGTTGGCATAGACTCGGGTCATGGCCAAACGACCAGGCGTCAGGCCTTCGCCGACGAAGAGGATAATTCCGAATGGCTTCTGAACGACCCAATGCTGAAAATAGAAAACGCCTCCGGCGGCGAATGCGACGAGGCAGAAAAGCGCGAGCAACTGGTTGCGCCATTTCATGATGGCCGATGTAGGAGCGCGTAGAGGACATTGTCAACGAAAGAAGCGCTTGTGCGCTTGCCTGATCCTCTGCAGACTGCGCCACCGTGGCGAAACCGATCGTGCTTATTATTCGGGACGGCTGGGGGATTAATCCGGGAGGAAAGCCGCGGCGCGAAGAAAACGGCGATGCTTCCTTGCTCGCCCGCACGCCTTTTCACGATCGGCTTTATCAAGAATATCCCGTCGGAAAACTTAGCGGTAGCGGGCTCGACGTCGGTCTGCCCGAGGGACAGATGGGCAATTCGGAAGTCGGCCACCTCAATCTGGGCGCGGGCCGAATTGTTTATCAGGATCTCACTCGGATCAACAAAGCGATCGCGGAAGATGACCTTCCTCGCAATTCTGTCGTCCGGGAAACTTTTGAGCGCGCCCGCGGTCATCGCCTTCACTTTCTTGGGTTGGTTTCGGATGGTGGTGTGCACAGCCATTACCGGCACCTCGTGGCCTTGGCCCAGCAGGCGCGGGCCGCTGGAGTGACTGATATTCTCGTGCACGCCTTCACCGATGGGCGCGACACATCGCCGACTGGAGGCGCAGGCTTTCTTGAAGCATGTTCGGCCGAACTGTCGAAATGCGGCGCCGAAATCGCCACCGTCATCGGCCGGTATTTTGCGATGGACCGTGATCGCCGTTGGGAACGCACAAAGAAGGCCTGGGATGCGATCGTGCTTGGCCGCGGGGAACGTTCTGGAATGACT
>QHMY01000230.1 GCA_003218305.1 Verrucomicrobiota bacterium | reverse complement strand
TCAGTCCCCTCACCTTTGGAGCCTTTGCCATCATTAAGACGATGAGCCAATGGGCCGGCGATCCGGCGCTCGCCTGCCGGCCGTTCGATCTCAAACGGGATGGTTTTGTCATGGGGGAAGGCGCGGCGTCGCTCGTAATCGAGGAACTGGAACACGCGAAAAAACGGGGCGCGCACATCTTTGCCGAAGTGCTCGGTTATAGTCTGAACAACGACGCTTACCATATGACTTCGCCGCTGCCGAGCGGCGAAGCGTGCATCCGCGCAATGCACGAGGCCCTCGCTGATGCGCAACTTGTTCCTGGGCAGATTGACTACATCAACGCGCACGCCAGTTCGACCCAGCTCAACGACAGCACCGAGACGATGTCGATCAAGCAAGTCTTCGGTGACCGTGTGTCCACGCTCCCGGTCAGCGGCACAAAGGCATATACGGCACATCCTTTGGGAGCGACGGGAGCAATCGAAGCGGCAATCTGCGCCCTGGCCCTTGAGCAGGGATGGATCCCGCCCACGCTGAATCACCACAATCCCGATCCGGCCTGCGACCTCGATGTGGTTCCGAACCACGGCCGGCCCGCCGAGTTGAATTACGTCATGAGCAATTCCTTCGGCTTCGGGGGAATCAATGCGTGCCTGATTCTGGGTCGGGTGTGATTTACGCGTCGATAAGATGCTTGTCATTCCGAGTCGCGAAGACGACGAGGAACCTCGCAGGCGCTCTCCCGCTTGCGCGTACAACACGCGTCCTGCGTCAGCGTAGGCGTTGCTATTCGCGATAGCGAAAGTTGCAGTTGTGAGATCCTTCGCCGTCTGCGCGGCTCAGGATGACAGACTTGATGAATCGCCGCGTAACAAATCAGGCCGATTCTCGCGCGTTCGTTGCAACGCCTGCTCTTTCCGCCACGCCGCAATCGCCGCATGATTTCCCGAGAGCAATATTTCGGGGACGTTCCAGCCTCTGAACTCGGCCGGTCGCGTGTAATGCGGCCCTTCCAACAATCCCTCGCTGAAACTGTCGTCCGCGGCGGATCGTTCGTGGCCGAGCACGCCTGGAAGCAAACGCGCAACAGCATCGACAAAGACGACGGCGGCAATGGCGCCGTTGGTCAGGACATAATCGCCGATGGAGATTTCCGCGTCAGCCAGGTGTTCATGCACCCGGTGATCGACGCCTTCATAATGACCGGAGATGATGATGAGATGTTGCTGCGCGGAGAATTCCCCGGCCAGTGTTTGCGTGAGCGTCCTGCCCTGCGGCGTCATCAGGACGACGCGGCTGTTCTCCTTCCGGAGTGATTCCACGGCGGCGAAAATCGGTTCCGGCTTCATCACCATTCCCTGACCGCCGCCGAAGGGAGCGTCGTCGACGACGTGATGTTTGTCGGTCGTCCAGTCGCGAAGGTTATGAATATGCAGTTCGAGCGCGCCGCATTCCTGCGCCCGTTTCATCATGCTTTCGGAAAGCGGAGCGCGGCAGACTTCCGGAAAAAGCGTCAGGATATCGATGCGCATCGGAGGAATGTCGAACGCCGAATGTCGAATGTCGAACTGGTAGGGCGCTGTAACGCAGCCCCCGTAGCCGCGGGGCGCGTTCGGGCTTTCAAACGCTGTCGAGCCGGAGTGGCAATTCGTTCGGCTCCGCGGAGCGTCGCCCTATCGAAACCGAAAAAAACCTATTCTACGATCTCGAGCGTGGCGCGCTGCCCGTGGCGCGCGGCCGAGCTGGCCAGGAGCGCGCGAATCGCCTGAATGGTCTGGCCGTTGCGGCCGATGATCCGGCCCACGTCCGTTTGGCGGAGCTGCACCCGAAAGATCGTCGTTTTTCCTGACGGAATCTCGGAGAGCATCATCTCGTCCGGAAACTCGACGAGCTGACGAATGACGAACTCTAGAAATTGTTTCACAGTTGGAAAACTATCCCTCCTTGCGCGGAGGCTGCAAGCCCAGTTACCAAGGAGCGGCGGTTTGTAACCGCCGTTTGTTTAAGTAGGGCGGTTTCAAACCGCCCCTCCTTGAAGCAATTACTCCGGTTGAGTCGGAGGAGTGGCAGGCTCTTCGGCGGCGATAACAGATTCCTCTGCCGCCGTGGTCGGCGCAGCGGGTTCAACGGCAACGGGCGGTTCCTCGGCGGCCGCCGCTGGTGCGGGAGATTCGGGCATCGCGCTCGCTGGATCTTCCCCCGGCGCGCTGGTCGCTTGCTTCCGATTCTTCTTGATGAGGCTGCGCACCGTATCCGACGGCTGTGCCCCCTGGGAAATCCAATGATCGATCCGATCCAGCTTCAGGGTGCTGTTAGGATCGGCCTTCTTCGGATCGTAAGTCCCGATAATCTCGATAAATTTTCCATCGCGCGGGCTGCGGCTGTCCGCCACGACCACCTTGTAGTACGGGCGATTCCTCGCGCCTTCTCTGCGTAATCTGATTGAAACTGCCATATCGTTATTTTTTCATCCGCGCCATTTGCGCCATCATCTTTTTCATTTTGCCGGAGCTCTTCATCATCTTTCGCATCTGATTGAAGCGCTGGAGCAAGTCGTTTACTTCGGTAACGCTGCTGCCGCTCCCGCGGGCGATGCGTTGACGCCGCCGCGCATTTAGAATGTCGGGCCGCGTTCTCTCCTCGTGCGTCATGGAAAGCACTATGGCTTCCGTTCGCTTGAGCTGCTTCTCGTCCACGGAGAGGCCCTGCACGTTACTCATCCCGGGGATCATGCCAAGGATATTCTCAAGGGGCCCCATTTTCCGCATCATTTTGAATTGGGCCAGGAAATCGTTGAAATCGAACGAGGCCGTCTTCAGCTTTTGCTCCAGGCGCGCAGCCTCCTCTTCGTCAATGGCTTCCGCCGCCTTCTCCACCAGGCCCACGATGTCGCCCATTCCGAGAATTCGGCCCGCCAGGCGATCGGGCACGAAGGCCTCGAACTGGTCGAGCTTTTCCCCGACGCCGGCGAACTTGATCGGACGCTGGGTGACTTCGCGCATCGAGAGCGCGGCGCCGCCTCGCGCGTCACCATCGAGCTTGGTCAGGATGATGCCGGTGATACCCAGCGCCTCATGAAAATGAGTGGCAACGCTGACGGCTTGTTGTCCTGTCGCCGCATCCGCCACCAGGAGGATTTCCTGCGGCTTCAGGAACTCCTTGAGCCCTTTGATTTCCTCGATCAACGCCGTGTCGATCTCCTGACGCCCGGCGGTATCGAAAATCTGGACATTCCCGGTTTGCTGCGCCGCCCACTCCAGGGCCGCGGCGGCCGAACGCCGGACGTTTTTTTCCTGCGGATCCGGCGTATAGACCGGCACGTCCACCTGGCGGCCCAGGGTAGCCAGCTGTTCGATGGCCGCGGGTCGGTGTAAATCGCACGCAATGAGCAATGGCGCCCGCCCCTGTTTCTTGAGGTAGCGGGCCAGCTTGGCCGACGAGGTCGTTTTACCGGCGCCGTTCAGGCCCACCATCAGGATGCGCGCTGGCTTGTCGAGATTGAGCGGCGCCGCGTCGCGGCCGAGTAAGCTCGTTAGCTCGTCATGAAAAATCTTAACGATCTGCTGGCCGGGCGTGACGCTCCGCAGCACCTCCTCGCCCAGCGCCTTGTCTTTGACGCGTGCGATGAAGTTCTTCGCTACCTGGAAGTCGACATCTGCCTCCAACAAGGCGAGCCGAACCTGCCGGAGCGCGTCGTTGATGTTGGTTTCGCTGATCGTGCCATGCCCGCGCAGGTCCTTGAAAATGTCCTGCAGCTTATCGCCGAGTTGCGAAAACATACGGAGTTGAAGTTACCGGGATCCCAGCCTCGAGAATGATTTCGGCAGGACGAACGCTACGGAGGAGCCCCCGCTCCGGCGTCCTCAATCTTAAACGTCCAGTGGGTCTCGGCCTTCTTGCCGCCCGACGTTGCACTCACAATCACGGTGCAAGTCTTCTCCTTCAGCCGTTTGGTAACCTGATACGACACCGTCGAAGTTTTCGGATCAAAACTAGCATCGACTTTCCCCAGGCCGCTCACCCGCATTTCCGGAGTTGTTCCCGGATCGACCGCGCCGAGTGAACTGATGTTGGCCCGAATGAGTGGCAGAGCATTCTTGATCGTTTCGCCATCCGCCGGTTGGGTCTGGATGTTTGAAGGCGCCACCTCGGTCACGGCCGGACCGCTGGCGGTGGTGGCGATGGTAGCAAGCGCATCGGTAAACGTTTTCGGTTTGTTCGCTTCCATCAGATACCGGCCCACCGAGTTCAACGGCGTCCGTATGCTGACGGGTTGGCCGTAAACGGTAAACATCGCCTCGAAACCGGCTTTCATCGCCACTTCCTTGACGTGGTCGTTGTAGAAACCGTAGGGCACGGCAAAGCAGTTCACTTTTACACCGAGTTTTTGCTCGATCGTTTGTTTGGAGCCTGCGAGCTCATTCTCCAGCCATTGTTCGTACTCGGGCGGGCTCAATTTTTTCTTGGCGATCTTGTCGTACGGCTTTCGCAAATCCTGGTGGGTCGCCGAATGCGCCTGAATGTCGACCCCCGCATCGCGCATCTCCGCCAGTTGATCCCAGGTCATCGATTCGCCTCCGCTAAAATGACCGGGACGAATGCCTTCGGTATAGACGAAGAGCGTTACCGGGTAGTTGAATTTCTTCAGAATCGGCCAGGCCACTTCGTGCTGCGACTTCCACCCGTCATCGAAGGTCAGGATCGCGCTTTTGGCGGGGATTGCCTTTTCTCCCCGGCGCCAGTCGAGAAAATCCTGCATGGGAATGACGCTAATGCCCTTGTCCTTTAGCTGTTGCATCTGCGCTTCGAATGCCTGCGGAGTGATCTCCGTGTCGGGTCGCCGGACATTATTAACGAAGCGGTGATAGCCAAAAATGATCACCTGCGCGTTTTGGTCGATGACCGGCTTCGGCGCGGCCGAAGGAAGAGGCGCCTGGGCCTGGGTTTGGGTTTGGGCCACGCCGGACGTGGCGGCGGCCGTTGGAGAGGGTTTGGACTCGCTGGAACCGGCTGCGGACTCTTGCTTCTTGCAAGTCGGCAGACTCAGCGCCAGGACCATGGGCAATACGACAAATCGGACGAGCATAATTTTGGTAAAAGGCCTTTAGTTTGAGGCAGGGAAAAAACAAGCGGTTTTTGGTCGCGCGTTGCTCAGGAGAAATCTCTGGCACGCCGTCTCCTTTGCGCTAGGAGTGCCCATGCAGCGATTCTTAAGTCTTGCCCTGCTGGCGCTTGCTGGTGTTTTGCTCACAAGTTGCGGCACCACTTCGGGCGTCCGGGTTAAGGACACCACCCGGACGTTTACCACGGTCGTGGTCGATGCGGGGCATGGTGGCAAGGATAACGGCGCCTCTCGCCGTTACGGAGGCGCCGAGAAAGATGCGACGCTCGATGTCGCCACGCGGCTTGCCGCGAAACTGCGCGAATCGCAGTTTCACGTGGTCATGACTCGCTCGAGCGATGAGTTCATCGCCCTCGACCAACGGGCCGCCATTTCGAACCGGCAAAAGAATGCCATTTTCGTCAGCATCCATTTCAACGATTCAGGCCGCCGTGGAATTCGGGGATTCGAAACCTACTATCATTCGTCCGTGGCGCGCCCGCTGGCTTATCGCATCCAGCAACAGTTGATGACACTTCCGGGCGCCTCGAATCGCGGTGTAAAAACCGCGAACTTCCGGGTGCTGCGCAACGCCGCCTACCCGGCGGTGCTGGTCGAGTGTGGATTCCTGAGCAACCGCGCGGAAGGCGCGGCCGCTCGCAGCGCCAGCCGCCGCGACAATCTTGCCGATAAAATCGCGGAGGCGATCGTGGATCAACGGTACGGCAAGGGAACGTATCACGCGCCAGCCACGGCATCGGATTCCGCGGCCACTTCGTCCGAACACGGCCAGTAATTGGCCTTCAAAACTCGATCCCCCGCTTCTCCTGTCCCAGCGCGGCCAAGAGAATGACCACAAGAAAAGCAACGGCTTCGACCGAGGCCATGGTCAGCGCGTAGTTTGGATTGCCATCGGCGGTCCGAAAACGTTCGGCCAGCCATGCCTGCTGCTGCGCGGCATAGGCAGCCGCACAATTGCCGAGCTGATAGGCCAGTCCCGGAAAGGTCCCGCGAACTTCGGCCGGCGACAGTTCGTTCAGGTGGACCGGAACAACGCCCCACGCACCCTGCACCATGAATTGCATGAGAAATCCGCCAAGGACGAGGAGAGCGGTTCCCGGGGCGAAAATCCAAATCGGAATCAGGAGCAGCCCACAAGACGCGGACAGAATCATGCTGCGTCGTCGCCCCCAGCGCTGCGACATAAAGCCGATCACCGTTCCTCCACAAATGGCGCCCAGAGCGTAAATGATGGTCATCATCGATTTCTCGCTGACGCCGAAACCGCGCTGTTTCTCGAGGAACGTCGGGTAGAGATCCTGCGTCCCGTGCGACATGTAGTTGAGGGCCGTCATGAGCAGAACGGCGTAGAAGAACAGAGCAGCGTGCTGTCTGATAAACTTTGCCACTTGGAGTGGTTCTCGTTTTCGCTCGCGTCGCTGGCGCTCCCAGACGGGCGATTCCGGCACGCGGGCGCGAATGTAAATTACCAGTGCGGCCGGCAGCGCCCCAACCACGAAAAGGCCGCGCCAACCGAAGATCGGAAAGAATATCCAATAGACCACCGCGGCCAGGAGATAGCCGAAGGCGTAGCCTTGCTGCAGAATTCCGGAGAATAAGCCGCGCGCCTTGGCCGGAAGCGATTCCATCGCGAGCGATGCGCCCAGCCCCCATTCGCCACCCATTCCAATTCCGAAGAGCGCCCGCAAAATCAGGAAAACCGTGAAATTCGGGGCAAAGGCCGTGGCCAGTTCCATCGCCGAGTAAAAGATGATGTCGGCCATTAGCGGAATACGCCGGCCGAACTTGTCGCCGAGCCATCCGAAGATAAGGGCCCCCACGGGCCGCATCAGCAGGGTCAAGGTGATCGCGAATGCGACTTTGGGAATGCTCTGGCCGAAATCGTGCGAGACCGGGATCAGCACGAAGGTCACCAGGAAAAAATCCAGCGCGTCGAGGGTCCAGCCCAGGAAACAGGCGATAAACGTGTTTCGCTGGTCACGAGTCAGCGCCTTGAAAAGCCGGATTGCTTCCATCGCGCGAATCTAGCTTTTCGCGCCGCGAGCTGGGAAGCACGATTCCCGATTCGCTCTCGTGTTCGTTGCTCGTGGCCGCCCCATGCTAATTCGGCAGAAGATCGATCACGAGCAGGAGCACGAGCACGATTGCGAGGAATCAAAACACATCTACGCATCATGATGCGTCAATTTGTTCCTTGCCGGGCCCCGGGAACTGCGGTTTAGTTCCGCTTCACCATGGCCGCCGAAGTCCTTCATCCTCTCGAAGCGTTGATGCGCGAACGCATCGTCATCCTCGACGGCGCCATGGGCACGATGGTCCAGCAACACAAGCTGGCCGAATCGGATTATCGCGGCGCGCGCTTTCGGGATTGGAAAGGCAAAGACTTGAAGGGGAGCATCGAGCTCCTGCTCCTGACGAAGCCGGACGTTATCGACGAGATTCACCGAGGGTATCTCGAGGCCGGCGCGGACATCATCGAGACGAATACCTTCAGCGCTACCACGATCGGTCTGCACGACTTTCTCTTCCAAGGTGAACCGGAAAATGGCCGAAAAGATCCTGAGTTCTTTCAGCGCGTGGTGGACGACGCCGACTTGCGTGCGCTGGCGCAGGAAATAAATGCGTCCGCCGCACGAGTCGCTCGTCACGCCGCGGACACAGTCGCTAACCAGACCGGTCATCAGCGTTTCGT
>QHMY01000055.1 GCA_003218305.1 Verrucomicrobiota bacterium | reverse complement strand
GCGTCTTTCGCAAAGATCAGTTCGCCGGTCTTCTGCGCCACGGCCATTTCCGCCAGATCCGTTTCCGCTCGCAACTTTCTGCGACGGTCCGCTTCCGCTTCGAACTTCGCGGAGAGCGCGTCGTATGCTTCGCGAAAGGTGATTCCGTCATCGCGATTTGTTCCGGTTTCTTCCAGGCGACGGATCAACATTTTTCGATCAATCCCCAACTCTGAAGCGACATATTCTGTGGGGTATCGCTGCCCTCTTGGTGTTTTTGTCGTGGTGCCCATATTTTGTGAATCGCGCTAATTACCATTGCGGCGTCGACGCGGAATCTCCTACTGCAGGTGGTATAGCGAAGAACCTAACGCGAGGTGGTTTCATCGTTCGTGGTCCTCCGGTGGCATCGCCCCGCCTTTGATGATGCTCTCCAGCCTGGTCTGCGAGTGAGCAAGCCTGAGTCGTAGTGCCCGCCAGTTCTCCCCGAAATCGGATCGCACGCCATCCCGTTCGACTTGAGTCATCACCGCGAAGGTGTCACGGATCAACGCGACCACGATGCCTGCGCGATTGAGATAAACGACTCGCTTGGCCAACTCCGCTTCTGCGATGCGGGCGATTTCCTCGGCCTGAGATGCGATTAGGCCTTTGCGTTCTTCGATGGTCATTGTTTTTCCCCTTCGATGAGCAGTTCGGCCTCGCGAGCGGAATTTTCCACTTCCACGCCCCCTATAGGGTGGCGTGTGGAAAAGCGGAATTCCGCTTGGTTTTCCATAGAGAGATTCCGCATGTAAAACGGTGTGGAAAAGTCAGGGTTGGGCATAAACCTTTTGAGTTGGTTTCCACTTGATGAATTTGGCATCGTCTGCGGCTTCGATTAGCGCGTAAGCGCGCGACGATTTGCACGGAACAGTCGCCATCACCGCATTAACCAAGTCCTTCTGTGATAGCGGCCCCGCGTCGAGCAGCGGCGCAACAAGTTCAACCCTGCGCGGCTTGGTTTTGCCTGCTGGACGGTTAGATCGGAGCGCCGAACGCCAGCCGTCCATGTCGAAAAGGTCATCGACTTCGTAGATCATCGTCTGGCTGTTGAGCATTACGGCGACGGATTCAAACTCCTTGCCGTTGGAATTTTTCCCGCAGGAAATAATTACCGTTTCGTTGTTGTCTTCTGCGCCCGGAGAAAAATTGATCTGTGCCCGCGTCCACCCAAATAGCGCCTTGCTGTTCCGGCCGTAGCTGCTTCGATCCATGCCAAACGCTGACGAGGCGCTTTTCCTTCCCGTTAGCGCGTGATGCAGCACTACGGTTGTGCGGGTGGGGTTCCCACGTCGAGATATGGCGCCCAGTTTCTGCAGGGTCGCCGACATATCCTGATCTTGATTGGGATCTCCATCCATGATGTCCCGGAGCGGGTCGAAGGCTACGATGTCCGGCGAAACCTCGGTAATTAGATCACTCAACCGTTTGACCGTCTGCGGATCGCCTAGAGAAAGGAAACCGTCACGGTCGTTTTCCAGCGTCTTGATGTAGAGCAAATCCGCGACGAGTGGCCAATCCTCACCAACCCATTTTTTGATTGCGTTTAGGTCGGCCTGCAACCGGCGGTTATTGTTTTCCGTCTGAACAATCAACCACTTGAGCCCTTTTGCGTGCGTCGGAATGCCACACCAGGGTTGCCCGGTGATGCATGCCGCCGCCATTTGCAGAAGCGCACGACTCTTCCCGATACCGCCGGGGCCTATGATTGTGAGCGGTTGCCCTTTTGCGAGCACTCGATCACCCATCAAGCAATCGTGCTCGTCCATCTGCAACGTGAGGATTTCTCCGGCCGAACGAACTGATAATCCGTGCCCCTCGCCGCGGGTTTCATCCGAAATCGCCGCCAGAGCTGCCTGGGCCTCATTCGGTGTCATCTCGCCACGCTGCATCTTCTCGGCAATCTGGGCTGTGCGCTTCCGCCGGTAGCGATCCTGCAACTCACTAGCGGCGAACTCCGTTATCGCGTCGGTGGCGGTCACAAGAGAAATGCTTGTGACTGCACCATTTCCACCTACGGCGTTGAATTGTCCGGAGCGCCGCAGTTCGGCATCAATAGCCGCCGGGACCGGACGTTGACCCGAGGTGATTACCGCGACAATTGCGCGAAAAATATGACGATGCTTGGGATCGCTGAAGTAATCTTCTTCGAAATGCGAGAGCGACACCCAGCTATCTTGATAGTTTATCAGGCGGCTCAGAATCGTTTGCTCATGACCCAAGATGAATGGATCAGCCTCAATCATGATTCGGGGCCTTGCTTGGCCGGCGGCGTTCTTGTAAATTCCATGCGTCTTGATTGGTTTTTGGGCCGCCCGCGACTTGCCGGTTGATGGGCGCGCCCATTCCCCTTTTCTCGTCAACGGGACGCGAGGAATCGATCGAGCTCCGCGACAGGGATGATGATGTGCCTCAACGCGAGGTGCGGTTTAATGAGGCCCCGCTTGATGAGGCGCCTTACCGACATCTCAGAAATGCCGCCAAGATATTTGGCCGCGTCTTTGAGTTTTAAGGCACCCTGCGTGGTTGCGACGTTCGAGGTGAGAGTATTCATAAGCTGCAACCGAAATACTCTCACTGATGCTCTAATTCATAATCGCAGCCGCCGATTGTTCGGCAAACAACTATCGCTTTCGTTTCCGCGGCGTGGGGCCCGGTTTGCCAGGCACCAGCTTGATCCCGCATTGCGTCGCCATCTTCGAAATCTTGGTGTCTGGCACCTTGTCATTGAATTTTTCGGCCAAATACTGCGCGACCTCTTTTCGAGTTATCCGCTCAGCGCGTTCTCCAAATCGAATTTTTTTCTGTTCAGCCCAAACGTAGGTCAGGAAGCTCTCCCAAACCGGAGACACCGGAAAGCGCTCCCTTCGCATTACCTGCGCGAGATCCTCGAAAAATCTGGCATCGCGACATTTCAACGCGGCAAGGAAGGGCTCCAATCCTGAGAGCAGAACATTCGATCGTTGCGCTTCCACAATTGCGGGATGTTCGCTGGCTAGCACGGCCATCTCAAATTCGGTTAGCGCCCTCATTACCCGGCCGGCAAATCGTCCATATTTGGCAATGAGTAGGTTATCTTCGACGTGGTTCTTCTTCTTGATCTTTCGAATTGCCTCGTCCTTTTTCATCACATCAATTGCGCCATCCGGTCCGAGTGCGCCCGGTTCACGTGGCTGTAATTCTTAAGGACTTGAGTTCCGCCATCGGTGTGGCCTTGCCATTCGGCAATCACCTTCACATCGGCACCGCGCTCGATTGCCGTCGTGATAAACATTCGTCGGAGTGATCGCTGGCTGAACCGCGGGAAGCCGAGACGCTTGCACGCACCTGCCAGGGCTTTCTTCGCATCGCTGATTCTCAGCAACCGGCCGTCTTTGTTGGGCGGCGCGGCCAGCAACCTCTCCACGAGCGGGCGCAGCGACGGATAAATGGGAACGTCGAACGCCGTGCGAGTCTTCCATCGGAAAGTGTGAATCACGGCGCGCTCAAGGTCCACGTCGGTCCGTTTGATCGCTGCCGCCTCTGCCTGGCCCAGCCCTGCGCGCCCCAAAAACTCGAGGAAATCGGCACTATCCTGCGCGTCCGCATTGTAGGTTTGAGCGCGCACGTCCGCGATGATGCTTTCGAATTGCTCTCGCGTCGGGGTGAGCCGCATCGGTTTGTTCCGCTTCCGGCCCCGCAAATGTTCCGCTGGCGATTCGGAGAGCAATCGATCCGCGACGGCCATCCGAAACATCGCCCGAATTGCGACCAAATGGGCGTTGTAGCTGCACGGGCCAAATCGGTATTGGGCGAGGAATGTTTCCACCTGCGATGGCACGACCTTGTGAATGGAAATCGTCGAGCCTTCGGGCCATTCGTCCTTCACTCGCTCGCAGACGTGCTTTTTTTCTTCGATGGTCGATTGCGAACCGCTGACCGTTTTCAAATAGCGATCGGCCAGCGATGCCAGTGTGATCTTGCCGGCGGCCGGATCGATCTTGGCTTGCTTGCCTTGTTCTCGGGCGAGAGCACGCTTAGCCACTTGCCGGTCATCGGTGCGGAGTGATTTTCGAACCTCCTTGCCGTTGATCTGGAATCGCGCATAGTAGGCGCCGGTGGGACGGTAACGATACAGGCACTCGATTCCTCTCACCTTTTCGAATGCTGACGTATTCTCATCTTTCCCCATGCGTTCTTGAGTGTATGTCGGATAAAAATGGCGGACAAGTGGCAATTTCGCACATTCGAATTATGTTGATAAGTGCTTGGTGGTGAGTCAGTTCGGGGTGTAGCTTAGCTTGGTAGAGCGCCTGGTTTGGGACCAGGAGGTCGCAGGTTCGAATCCTGTCACCCCGACCACCTTCCCACAGCGACACCGCGTGACTCAGTATGTTTTTCGTTTATGTTCTGAGGAGCGAAAAGCGAGGCCGCAATGAACTCGATCAGCTTGCATAGAGCGGTCGCCGCGGCGACAGGTCGCAGGTTCGAATCCTGTCACCCCGACCATCTCGCAGCGCCTCCATTTCGAATGAATCGGATGAAAATTTTGCTGGCGATCATTTCAATCACGTTGCCTTTGTCGCTTTTGCCTGTTTTCGGCCAGGAACCCCCGTTGCCGGCGAAAGCAGAGACGCCGCTCCCGAGTCCAAGTCCGGCGGGAACGCGCCCTCAGTTAAATATTCCGGACATCCCCATGTCGGTCGAACCGCCACGGCTCGTTCCGGATTCTGCTCTGACCATCCCTCCGCACACGAATCTGTCTACCCTGCCCAAGAACGCGCCGTCGCTTACTGAATTGGACGCAGCGTTCCAGAAATCTCCCCTGGCCAGAGAAGCGGAAGAGTATCGCCTGCATGTGGAATGGCGGCAGCTCCAGAACCGGGTGGCGAACGACCCGGAAGTGGTCGCGGCCAAGGCAGCCACGACAACGGCCCATACCGATCTCGAAAAACGTGTCCGCCTCCGAACCTATTACAACATCTCTTACGCTCACATGCGCGCTCTCGCTTCCAGTCCGGAAGTAAAGATTTATCTCGAAAAACAAAAAGCGGCTGTCCTGGGGGGCCTGGCGCAACCGCGGGTTCGCCCGGAAACGACTGTGAGCCCGAAGCGGGAGCATTGAGAGCCGGAATGGCCTAACGAAGCCTCGTGAGCCCAGCGAAGGCTTGCCGAGCGGCTGATTTCCGCTAGCATCGCTTGCGAAATGGCGCGTTCGTCTATCGGTTAGGACGTGGCCCTCTCAAGGCCGAAAGACGGGTTCGATTCCCGTACGCGCTGCCAGTTTCTCGCGCTCAATTCTCTTTTTCATTCGAGCGCGCGCGAGAGCGAATCAGGACTCCGCGTAAACCGACATAGACGATTACCGCCGAAGGCAGGGCAAAGAAAAGCGATCCGATCAGGATCGGCCGCCCCACCGTGAGAAAGGTGGTCCATTCCATGAAATCGCCCAGCGCGACCCGACGATAACCCGGCCGCTGTGGCATCCGATGATACAAGGCCCACATGCCCAGCCGGTATTGCCAGAAAAACATCGCGGGAACTAACGGGAGAAGAAGGTCGTGCAGCTGGACGGTGATCACGGCTGAGGTCTTGTTTGCCTTGCATGCCCAGGTCGTGAGGAAAGCGAGGATGGTTTTCAACCCGAAGAGTGGGGTGAAACCGAAGAACATCCCAATGGCCGATCCAAGTGCGATCGCATGTGGTGTATCCGGCAGCGTCATCAACGTCAGGTGATGCGCCCGGAGCCAGCGCACCAGGCTTTGCCAGGGATTACCCCCAGTCCCCTTCCCGCCGCCGGTCTTCTCCGGTAGCGTGTCGTCAGGAGGGCGCTCCGGCATTCCCTAGAATAACTCGGTTTGCCTGGGCTTGTCGGCAATGATTTGCCCGAGGGCCACGCGCATCCTCGAGGCCGCGTGCGGCGCGTAGTCGCGGGCATTATTGTTGAACACGACGTGCACCTCCTTCGCTTCCTGCGCCAATTCGCCCGCCCGTCGCGCAATTTCTCGGATCTCGCCATCGCTGTAATCGTAGTTGAAACGCGAGGCGACCGTTTTGCCCGTGGTGTAGGCCCGCGCGTCGCGACCATGCAAACGAAGATAGGCGAGATCGGGATTGGTAATTTCATTCAGGTCCGGCGGCATAATCGTGAAGTGTTCTTCTGCCGGCGCATCGACCAGGACAAATGCGGCCGAATGCGCGCGCAAAAAGTCGAGCGTCGCCTGCAATTGCTCGCCTTTCACCCAATTTCGATTCCGCAGCTCAAGCGCGATCCGATATTCGCCGAACTCGCCTAACAAGTTCTCGAGTTCATTGAGGGCGTGCGCCTTCGGCGAGAATGCGGGGGATAGTTGCAGGAGGAGCGCTCCCAGCTTTCCGAAACCGCGCAAGATTTCGAGTGATCTTCGAAACTCTTCGATCATCGCCTGTTCGATTCCCGGAGTGAGCTTCACTTTGCCTTTACTGTCCATCTCGGCGTCACGCTGCAGAGCGGGCGGCAACAGTTTCACATTGGTCGAATGCCGTGAAAGCAATTGATGCAGCTTCACATTGAAGACGAATCCGTCCGGCGTGCTCCGGCACCAGCGCTCGACCATGCGCGGATCCGGTGCCGCATAAAACGTCGAGTTCACCTCGACCATTTCAAACTGTTGCGCATACCAGCCCAGTCGGTCGCCCGCTGGCAATTTCTTCGGATACCAATGCTCGACGAATTCGGGATCGGACCAGCTGGCCGTCCCGACGAGGATTCTGGCGGACACGGCTACCGGTTCACCCTAATCCGGCTCTCGTGAATGTAGCCGATAGTTCCATTGGCCAGGCTAACCTTGATCCAGTCGCGTTCTTTCCCAAGAACGACCACCGTTTCACCATCCCGCGCGGTTGCGATCACCCGAGCCTGGAGCGATGCGACCTCGCGAACATTTGAATACCCATCCGGATCGCGGATGACGCCTTTGACTTGCGCAGCTGGCGGCGCGGCGGACTTCGATGGAAACTCGGCTGTCGGCGATTCTGGTTCAACCGGACGGACACTCTCTCGGGCGGACGCTGGCGCGACGCTCGACGAGCGAGGCGCTGCGGACGGCGGAGTAGTCGCCGCCACGGGTGGTTCCGCTTTCGGCGCGAAAACCGTGGATCCGGAGGGCTGCCTCAGGAGCAGAAACGCCAACGCGGCGACCGCCAGAGCTAGAACCGCCAGGCAAATCCAAAGCGCAAATTGCTTGCCGGAGCCAGGGGCGCCAGTTCCTGAGGGAACGACGGGAGAGTTCCACCCGATCGGCGGTGCCGGAGACAGCGCCGGCGTCAAAGGCGGATCCTTCGGAGCGATGCATGACGCGATTTTTTCCACCGCCTGGTTGAAAGCCCGGCTTCGTGGCTCGGAATCGACAGAGAGCCAATGGACCGTGGCCAGCAGATAATCGAGGCTTTTCGAAACGCCGGAATCGTCGAAGCGGACGGGAATGATATTGATGCCGAGAGCGAGGGCGCGCTCCACTTCTCGCAACACGTGGGGCGAGAGGTTCGAATGCTGCGTGAAAACCAGGACGAAGCAGCTTGAATCCTCGATCCCCCGCAGAATGGATTCCGCGTAGGAGCCGCCGGGAGCCACGTCGCGGGGCGCGCTCCAGCATTTGATCCCGCGACTTTCCAACGCATTCAGGAGTTGTTCCGCCGAGGCGCGGTCCTGGTGAGCGTGACTGATGAAAACGTGACCCGCCATGATTCGGCATCTAGAGTATGGTGAACGTTTCCGCGCAACAATGCCGAAGTAGTTCGCAGAGGGAACGTGCCGGATTCTGGCGCGTCCGACCGCCTGCCGACGGGCGAATTTTCAGGATCAACCGAACAGACTCTTCCAATCCTGAACGCGGACATCCGCGCTTCCTGTTGGACTAAGGTCCTATTCCATCGTAACCGCACTCCGAGTGAAAACGTTTTCGCTCACTGCTATATCTTCAGCCGCGTGAAACTGAAACTGCCACCCGACGTTATCTTTCATCACGACTTGTCGCTCATGGTTTTCCGGCCCCGCGGCGTTTTCACAGACAAACGGATCCGGGCCCTGGTGAAAATGCTGGACGAAGCCGAGAACGCGGCGGCGAGACCATTTAACCGGTTTACTGATCTTTCGCAGTTATTCGCGGTGGATTTGGACGTCGAAGCCGTGCTGGCCGTTTCGCTCCATCGGCAGCTCACGTACACGAAGCGCGCACCGGTGAAATCCGCCTACTTCGTCACGACCGAGGCCGTCGCCCGCGTGGCGAAGATTCACACCATGGTGACGGAATCCTCATATTTGAGGGTCAAGATGTTCGAAAAAATGGGCAAAGCTGCCAGGTGGCTTGGCGTTCCAAAAGCAATGCTGGAGCTCGATCCGACCGCTTCGGAAGCGCCGCGGAAGCGAGGTCGGGGCTCCAGACGTAGGATTTGAACCTACGACCAATCGGTTAACAGCCGACCGCTCTACCAGTGACGGTTTCAGCTTTTCCCTTAGCGAAGGCGCGACATGCCCACAAATGGAGGTCGGGATAGCGTCCCCAATTTGAAATCAGATTCACTTACGCCAAAAGCTCCGCCCGTAGCTCCGAATCACGTAGGCGATGTTGCCCTTTCGCTCTGGCCGCAATCACCACTTTGACGGCGAGAATCGAATAAACTGTCGGTGCAGGGCCGGCGCTATCCTCTAAGGAACGGTCGTGAGATAACGATCGGCAGACGCGTGGAATCTAGCCGCCTGGTCGCTTGGGTTTTTTGGGGACTTTCCCAGGCTTTTTATTAATCGAAGCAATCGGGGCCACCAACTTATGACCTTTCGATATAGCAGTGCGCAAAGAGTCCAGCGCTGCAGGTTTTCCAAGCTGGGCTAACACGGCAGCGAGTTTCGTTTTTTGGTTGTTTAGCTGCGCGCGTTCGGCGTCGAGCTGAGCGATGCGGACATCGATTGCAGCGGCGGCTTGCCCTAACATCGCTTTCAGCGCAACGAACTGGGTCGGATCAATCGCCGCGAGACGCGCACGCATGACCTGCTGCGCCGGGCTAAACACGGGTGGGACATTTTTGACAGGCATAGGTCCTCCTATCCGAACAGGTCAAGAAAGTCATCAATCCCGCCAGCGATTCCGCCAGCCACCCCGGCTGCATCCTCCACAAAGCCAGCCACGCCACCGGCCAGACCAGCAGCAGGCCCCAAGAGAACCTCCAGGGGATTAGGTAATTTAAGCCCGGGACCTTTTCCGCCACCGGGCGGCTTTGTGGTGGACCCTGGTGGAGGCGTAACTTTTACGGGTGGATTCGTCGTGGCAGGCGGGCTGACCGGAGACCCTCCAGAGCCGTGACAACAACAACAGCAGCCCCCGTTCGCGTGGCCCGCGAAGATAACGACGGGTGGATACGGGGGAAATGGAGGATAGGGTGGATACGGAGGATAGGGTGGAGAGTCCATAGTTATGGTGGGGTTGGAGACGACGATTTTGGGGATGTAATCCGGAGGAGGCAAGGATAAAAAGTGGTCGCGACTTAATTGACCAGATCGCGGGAATGAATCTCGTCTGTCCTAATCGCCGGCGAACTTCGTTTTTCAGAGACCGGAATCCGGGGAGGAAGTGCAGAAGTCGCTTCCGAAAACGATACTGTCGCCCGCCACGGAGCAATCAAACATGACCCAGGCGTCGCGCTGTCCTTTTTGGAACAACGCTTCGACAATCGATCAGGTTCACGAGAAACCCCGGGCCCGAGCCGAGCTACACCGGCCGGTGCTCCGGCAATGTTTCCGCCTGCAGTGCGAGTGGACACCCCAGGATGAGGGCAGTGACGAAGAGAGACGGGCGGCGCAGAAAGTTCATCTCAATGGTTGTGAGCAACCGGACAGTCTGTCGGCGCTTAAAAATGGCTCCAGAGGTAGGATTTGAACCTACGACCAATCGGTTAACAGCCGACCGCTCTACCACTGAGCTACTCTGGATCGTCGCGCCCGCCGATTGGCGGGGCATATATCTTGCCCACCTGCGATTCAGCGGCAAGTCCTCTTTGCAAATTCACAGCAGCCGGTCAAAACCGCCGGGACAGTTCGGTGGTAAACATTTTTGCGGTTGCGTTCCCGGCTTGATGCGGCATAATCGCATCTCAAGACGCGGGGTGGAGCAGCCTGGTAGCTCGTCAGGCTCATAACCTGAAGGCCGCGGGTTCAAATCCCGCCCCCGCAACCAAATTCCTCCCTCCTCCCCCACTCTTGGGATCTCGCGAGGAAGCAGCCACTCAAGCAAAAAAATGGCGACCAACTTCGCCTTTATGAATTCCTGGATAGAGACTCCTCCCGTGCTCTCATCTCTCCTGGAATCAATCGGGAGTCCGGCGGACGGCGTTCAGATCTGGGCCTCGCATCTCGAGGCGCTTTCACCGGCGGAACTCGACCAATTGAATGCCCTTCTCGATCCCAGCGAACACGCCAGGGCTGCACGATTTCATTTTGATCGCGATCGTCGACATTACGTTGCCTCCCGCGGTTTTCTTCGCCATCTGGTCGCTTCCGCCCTGGATCAACCAGCCCCGGCGCTCGTTTTCGAGTACGGTCCGCACGGGAAGCCCGCCATCTCCTCTGCGACCCTGGCCGGCCGAACGTTGCGCTTCAATCTTTCGCACTCCGCGGGATGGGCCGTCTTTGCGCTTTGCTGGGACCGCGAAGTTGGAATAGATCTTGAATCAGCCGTCCGCCTCGAGCGCGATCCCGCGGATCTCGCTGCCCTCGCTATGCGCGTTCTTTCCGCGCGCGAGCTGGCGATCTGGCAGGCGTTGCCCGATGCGGCGTCGCGCCAGGCTGCCTTTCTCCGCGCCTGGACCCGAAAGGAGGCTTACGCCAAGGCAATCGGCCACGGCCTCTTCGAACAACTCATTCGGAACGAAGTCGCATTGGACGCGGCCGCTCCGGAGCCCTCACTGACATTGGCCTCGACTCAGACCAGCGGCGAGACCTGGATCATCCACGATTTGTCCGCGCCCGATGGGTTTGCCGCCGCCCTCGCCGTCGAGCAGAAATTGCTTTAGCCACGGAAACTGTCCAACCTGTTGCCCAACTGGTCGTACGCAAGCTGTCCGTCCGCATCGCTCTGCTCGGGTTCTTGGTTTCCGGGGTATGATACCGCCGCCAGCTGCCCCTCCGGCTCGGCCTCACGACGATCCTGCGTCAAGTCGACCAATCTGCCGAGATTCTAAGATCGACCCCTCCTGGCCATTCGGAATCGCGCGTGAGTAAGACATACGCCCCGTCGATCGCCGGGCGCGATCAAGAGTAGCTCAGTGGTAGAGCGGTCGGCTGTTAACCGATTGGTCGTAGTTTCGAATCCTACCTCTGAAGCCAAATTTGAGCGCCTCCTCCATCCGGCAGGAACGTTTCAGAGGCAAATTGGCAGCAACCGCACTGAAATGATAGCCAGCCTTCTCGAGCTATGGCGCTTGCGGAATTCCAAACTCGTAAACTTCAACCGCGCCAATGCCTGTGCCGTTGTTCAATCCGGCAAGCAGCACGGTGTAAAGACCTGGCGGCAGCGTCGCTGCCATCGCCGATTCACGGTTGTTTCCAGGACGGAGCCCGTTCTGGGTTATCTGCGCGGCCTGAACCGGGTCATCCTGCCAATCGTTATTTGCGAGGACCAGCGTTCCATCGTGGTCTCGCAGTTCCAGGACCGGGTCTGCCAGAACAGCACTAGCTGGGAGTGAACCCGGAGCCAGGCTTGGGCCGATGCCCCGGAGGACTAAGCTGTTCGAGTCCCCGCTGCTGAGCACCAAGCCCCCTATGACGATACCCTGACCCGTGTTTATGAAGGCGCGCGTGCTCAAATTTGCCAGTTTCGAGTTAACTCCCTCATTGAGGTCGTAGACTTCGATCAAACCTGTACCCGACGAGCTGTTCTTGCCCCTCACAATCGCGGTATACGCTCCGGGCGCCAAGGTCGCATCAATTGCTGACTCGAAGTCATTCGTAGGCGGGATGCCGGTTGCCCGGATCGCGGCCTCCTGCGTGTCTCGCCAATTGTCGTTGGTGATCGTGACAAATGCGCCCGGGCCGTGCAGTTCGAGCACGGGGTCCTGGAGCACGTCGACCAGGCCATAACCTGTCAACGAAGGCCCAATAGCACGAAGGAGAACATGCTTTGGAGTCACTCCAGTAATGATGAATCCGCCGATACCAACATTATCCCCGGTCTGCACCCGCGTGCGGGTCGAGAGGTTGATGGCTTTCGATGTCGGTAAACTGCTGTCTGGCAGCACACGAGCGATCTTATTGCGCGGCTGGCCGCCAATACTTGTGAAATGGCCGCCCACCAAAATCTTGCCGTCCGGCTGCACTGCGATTGAATGGACTTCACCGTTCGCATTCAGACTAAACGAATCAGCAAAGCCAGTCACGGGATCAAGGCGAGCGATGCGATTTCGCGTCTGCCCCCCAATGCCGACGAAAGCGCCACCGACCAGGATCTTGCCGTCTGGCTGTATCGCGATTGCAAGGACCGCATCGCTAAAAGCGTTCGGATCAAACGAGTCAGCCAAGCCGGTCGTGGCATCAAGCCGCGCAATGCGGTTACGCGTCTGTCCGCCGATGCTGTTCGCTCCGCGGAAAAAACCGCCCGACAGGATCCTGCCGTCCCCCTGGATCGCGATTGCAAGAACATTGCTCTCCGCATTCGGCTCGAAGGAATCAGCCAGGCCGGTGGTGGCATCCAGCCGGGCCATATGAGTGCGCGTCTGTCCGCCAATGCTGTTGAAAGTGCCGCCAGCCAGAATCTTGCCGTCTCCCTGCACCGCGATGGACTGGACCATATGGTTCGCGTTTGGGTCGAACGAATCAGCCAAGCCGGTCGTTCCGTCGAGTCGGGCAATGTAATTGCGATGCGCTCCGCCCATGTCGGCAAAGGCGCCACCCACAAGAATTTTCCCGTTGGGCTGTATCGCGATGGCATAGACCGCGTCACCGTTCGCCCCCGGGTCGAACGAATCAGCCAGGCCGGTGGTGGGATCAAGCCGCGCGATGAGATTGCGCTCCTGTCCGCCAATGGTGCTGAAAAAACCGCCCGCCAATATCTTGCCATCCTCCTGCATTGCGATGGCGAACACAGGGCCGTTCGGGCTGGGGTTGAAAGAGGTGTCGAGCGTGCCGTCCGGGTTCAGCCGGGCAATAAAGTTGCGCGTAACCGCCGCTGCTCCGTTTGGCGACAGTGTTGTAAAATATCCGCCGATCAGAATTTTGCCGTCCGGTTGGACTACGACAACGTTAACCCGGCTATTCGCGCTCGGGTCGAAATCGTCGAGGACAGATTGTCCGCACAGCTCTACCCCTCCACCGACCGCGACTACCGCGACCGAAAACACGACAAGGAAAGCTTTTTGAAGCTTAGAGGTTGCACTCGCAAATGAACCGAGCGCGGTGACCTGAGGGAGTGGAAGTCGGGAACGCATGGGGTTTTCCTTTCTTGAGACCAGAAGCCGTTTGAGGCTACTGCTCCCGGCGGAATGCTATGTTTTGACCGAGTCTGTTAGAAGCTTCGATTAATTGCCAGCACAATTTTTGTCCGCAAACGGCCAATTGACCAGAAGGTGTTGTCGGTCTCATTTCTGCGCTATCGTGCGCGCGATGAAAATCTCCGTCACCCGTATCTTCCTGGCGTTCCTGGCTCTGCCGGCGTCCGCCTTCGCAGCCTCAAATAGTGTCGTCAATCTTTCGCATTATGACCTGATGCGGGTCGATTTCGCGCAGATGAAAAAACAGGGAATCGTCGGGGTGATTCACGAAGCCAGCTACCCGCGGTCGGTGCGGGATTCCTATTACGCGACTCGCCAAAGTGCCGCCGCCAGGGCCGGCTTGCTTTGGGGCGCCTACCATTTCGGGGATGCCACCGATCCCGTTCGCCAGGCGGAATTTTTTCTAAACACCGTCGCATCGCAGTGGCGCGGACCGTCAGTCCGTCCCGAGGGGGTATTACTCGTCCTCGATTTCGAAAAGAATGGGCATTATCCCGGCGGCACGATGCGGCTCGATCAGGCGGTGACTTTCGTGGAGCGGATTCATCAACGCACCGGTAAATATCCTGGTTTGTACTGCAGCGAATATCGTCTTCGCCAGATGCTGTATGGCCCGAAGGCCACCGCGGCCCAGCGCCAAGCGTTGTCCAACTGCTGGCTTTGGATCGCGAACTATCACCACGAACCGCGCGACACCGCGCCGTGGAGCCATTGGACGATGTGGCAATACACCGGCGATGGCGTTTGCGATCTTCCCCACGGCTCCTACCCAAAGGGCATTGCGAATATTCGTAAGGCTGAACGCAACATGTTTCGCGGGAGTGCCGAGGCCGCGGCCGCGTTCTGGCAGGAATACGGTTGGCACCCCGCTGAGTGAGCGCGGCCTAACGGCGTCCCATCAGATCTCTTCGGTCAGCGAAGACTTTCGATCAACGCGCGGCTGGTGCCGATCGCGGTTTCGTCGGGAGTAGGCGCAGCCTGAAGCAGCTCGATCGATTTCTCCGCGGCAACGATGGCCTCTTTCTTGTTGCCCATCTTGGCGAGAATTTGCGCCTTCTTGTACTGCATGAAATAGGCTTTGGGATTCTTTTCGATCGCCTGATCGACCCACTTTAGCGCCTGGGGCAGGTCCTTGTTCTGATCCAGGTAGAAACTCGCGGCGCTATAATAAAACCCCGCCTCCTGGGGCTTCCCGCTTTTCACCGCCGCGTCGATCCCAGCGCTCACCTTTTCGAGGTCGTTCGTCGTCAATTTGACGGGCACCCGCGTTTTATCCCATTCGAGATAAAAGGTCGCCGAGTTCGCCCGCAAATCTTCGAATCCGATGGTGAAGGTCTCCGCGGGCGCCGCGAGAGTCTGCGGTTTGGCCATAACTCGGGCGACCTCGTCTTCCGGCTTTTGGTCCGCCAGACTCTGGGCTGTCAAATTTTTCGAGAAAATAATCGTCCACTCGTTCGCGCCCGGAATCGTGTAGAGCACGTACTCGCCCGCCGGAATCTCCTTGTCGCCCAGCTTGACCGGACCGCTGGTCTTGATTTTCGTCGGCTGGTTCGCCCCGGTGCGCCACGGTTTGTCGAACGGCACCAGGCCGCCGAAAACGTTCCGATCGTTCTTGTTCGGCCGCGAGTAATCCACTTCAACGTCCGTCAAACCGACTCGTTGTTTCAAGTTCGCGTGTTGGCTGGCGGCGGGGAACTCCACCTTCTCATCAGCCGCAAGGAGAGTTCCCGCAACCATGGCTGCGGCCAGGATCGTGGCGGCGTAAAAAGTGAATGACAAAAACGTCACACGCGGTTCAACACGTCGAAAGGCAAATGGAGTCTGATTCATAAGATTGGGTTTTTCTTCCTGGCTTCGGCAGCCTCGGAGAGCCGGGCATCGACCTCAGCGGCTCCTACGCTAATCCAGTTTGGATCAATGGAAATTTTTTCTTGTCTGTGTAGCAGCGCCCCGGCACTCTCTGATGATTCCAATTGGCCCTTCCCTAAAGGCCAGTATTACCCCGGATAAGATGATCGATTTCCCCGCAGCCGACGCCGTCGAAGCAGAACTTGCGAACATAGAGCCCCTGGCGGTGCTCTTTGGACATGGTTGTTCGGCTGCTGCGCACTCACTTCACGGACTAATCGCGCCCGCGTTCGAGGCGGCTGGGCTCGATCTGCGGCGGGATCCGTTCGGGACGGGAGACAACGTGCAGGTCGCAATGCAGCGGCTCCAGATTCATGGCTTGATCTTTCATGCCACCCCGAAATCCGTCGCATCCCAACCGTGCGCAGTCGAATTAAGAACTGCTGCAGACTTGGCGGCACCTATCTTCACGCTTCGGGATCAGATCGAAGTGCCGGAGCAGCTGCGAGACCGGATTTTCCTCGAACTGTCAGAGCCGGGCGCGATTAACGAGAACGACACTCTTTATCTAGCGAGTGCGATGCGAATGCGCGCCCGTGTCCACTGGGTCTGGCAGTGGCTCAGAGAAAGTAGCCGGTCGGTTATGGAACGCGAGGGCGGGGTAAACTGGCTTTTACAGCAATCACCACAGATTTTGGCAGAATTTTTCAACCCCCTGGCCGGTCTGCATCAACTTGAAGACGAAGATCCTACCGTTTCCGCTCTGCTTGCCGGGCTCTTGGAACGGACCGGTATGCGCAGCGAAGCGAAACAATGTTTGGGGCAATGGTGGCATGCAGTCCGGCATCCCCTTTCTCGTCAGACCATTACCGACATTTTCGCAGTCTGGGGGGCGCCGCAGCCAAAGGAATCATAGTACAACTTCGTGCCCCGAGAAATGAATGACTGCTTCAATTCGCACAGTAACAACCCCGAGGAGGAAACCCCATGAAAACGCAGAACAATGACCGCGTAACCATCGTCCACACGCGATTTGTTAGCTCACTACTATCTAGCCGTTTGCTCGCCACAATTATCTTCGCCCATGTCGGAGCAGCGTCGACGTGGGCAACCGTCGATCCCACGCTCCAGGCAATAGCTAATCGCGTCACGAACTCAGTCGGGGAAGTCATTACAACCACGCCCCGGCATAGCTCCGGACCGGTTTTTGTGTTCGAGGAATACCACAATTCTCGCGCCGGTCAGGTGCAGATCGCGACAATGTTGACACGACTCTATCAGCAACAAGGGTTGCGGATTGTTGGGTTAGAGGGCGCCGTCAAAGGGCCGGCTCCGTTGCCGACTGAAAAGTACCTCAAAGCCGCGGATCCTTCGACGCGGCGCGATGTCCTCAAGGACTTGCTTCGGGAAGCAGAGATCAGCGGAGTAGAGTACGCTGGCGCAGTTCTCCCTGGACTGCAGGTCGTCGGAATCGAGAATCCTGACGAATATGGCGTTCAGCCAGACGACAGCGCCGCCGAGTTTAGGGCGATTCTTTTCGTTGCCGAGCGTACTTTGAATTCTACCGAGCTGGAGAAAGTCGGTGAGAAGCTTAAGGCCGACAAGATTGAGGAGGCGCTAGAGATCATGAAAGCTGCTGATCCCTGGATAAAAGCCCGACTTGACGGGCTTAAAAGTTCCGATCCGAACTTTGATTCCGTCGCCAACACGCAGGCCATTCTCGATAAAACCAAATCGCTAAATATCAGCTTACCAGCCGACGTAACCCGAGGGCTCGAAGCGGACATACACTTTCACCACATTGCGGAAAAACGCAGCGACACAATGGCCGACGCGGTTGCTGAATTGGCGAATCAGAATGCCGGTAAACCTGTGGCAATGATTATCGGCGCCGCGCATACCAAACGCGTTTTGGCGGAGTTGGAGAAAAAAGGGGCGACTACAGTCGTCCTGCGGCCCCGAGACTTTAAGGGCGAAGACGACGGGATTAGCCTCCGCCGCTTTCGGCTCAAAAGCCAAGGTCTCTGGGGGAACGACGACCCCAATTCCCTAGGCGCTCTCCTCAATCCGAAACGTAAACCCGCGCCTGTCATCGGTAACATGAAACGTGATGGCTATGCTTCAGCCCAGGCAGCAGCCAAAATCGCGGCGAAGTCAGTCCGCAGCGGTGGCGATTTTCCCAAGGCCATCATCGACCAGCTCAAAGCTTTGCCGGGGATCACAGTCGATCCACTTTCATTCGAGAAAAAGGGCTACGATGTGATCTTTTCTCTCGATATCGAAAACAATGGAAAAACGCAGAAGATCTGGGTCCGCGCTGGAACCAGACCAACGGGAACGCAATCCTCCAGCGATCCCTTGGAAGCTGCACTTTCCGAACTTAAGAAAGCCGAAGCCGAGGGCGGCAGCGGCGGCGGGAAAGAGCCGCCAAAAAAAACCAAGGATGCCGCGGTCGACAATCCGGATGGGGGCAAGAAGGGAGAGAACGAGGGCAAAGGTGACAATAAGACCAGCACTTCGAAGCCAGAAACGGCCGGTTTGCTAACGAACCGTGAAGTTCAAGCCAAGTTTTTCACGTCCGTTGAGGAGGCGAGAAGCCACGCTCCTATTAGCCTCTAGCATGGTGAAGCGGCAATAGGCGGCTTGGTCCGGACGCGGGGTTTGCCGGTAGAGACGGTTCTTGTGAGCCGCAGCCTTCGACAATATCGCATCGACCTCGGCTGCTTCGAGGGGATGGATTAGCCAGCTCGTCTTTGCGCATGAGCAAAGCGTGCAACCGACAACTTAAGCTCGAAACCCCTTGCGCCATTTTTCCACCCCTGCCAGCCGTGCGATTACCGTTGGCCGATAAGGCCACGATAGCCGATTCCGATCGCACGGCTGGCGACAGGCTAAGAAGCCCCTTCCTTCCAGAGATTCGGGGGCGCGGGTATTCTCGGCGAGGCGCCACCGAATCGCTTCGTAGACCTGCTTGGGGGAACTCCGATCATTCGGAGTATGGGGGGATTTTTTTTTGGTATCGCGAGGGCTACGGTCCGGCGTGAAGAATTAACAAAATTTTTGACCTAACTTCGTTTCATCCGCTGGCTATTAGTTGACTCGTGGAACGCCGACCGAGTGGCATTCGTGCGGCAACCCGCAGAGCGCTGCGGCGAGGTCGCTCCGGCATCTCCCGGCTATTGCTGAGGCGCAAATACCTCCCGCCTGTTCAGCCGTTTGTTCTGGCTTTGGGGGTTGAGTTCCGACAGTCTCGCCGGATTATGGAAAAGAATCCCCTCATTCAGGTCGGTCACGCGCTCTTGAATCCCGCGCATATCGTCTGGGCACGACACCATGCCGCGGGAGAATTATGGATCAAGCGGACGGATGATAAAGATATCACGAAATACAAAGGCGACGAAGCTGAAGCGCTCTGGCGTCTTTTGACCACCGACTGTCAGATCGCGGTTCCGGAACCGGGCTTCGTCCAGGAATAGCAGGTCCTCAGACGCTCCTCACCATAGGGAATTTGCTGTGTCTGAAACGGAAAACATTGCCGCGATCGGAAACATTATTTCCGATCAAATCTTCGACGTATTTGGCTGGCAGTCAGTTGGTCCACGCAATTTGAATTGGGAATGCGTTGACCAGGAAGCGCACCAACGCAAGCGGGTAAAGACGCATCCGTCAGACGTCGTTTTTACATATTCCGATCCTTATGGCGGGTTTCCTTTGTTCTTAAACACCGACTTAAAGAGCTACGCACGTGACTCGATTACAGCGGCGGCCGTGCAAGAGGCGTTGGGGGCCCTGGCCTACACGGTCGACTGTGCAGCCAAAGCTCCCCGGTGGGCCGATCATTACGCGGCGCACAAAGAAAACTGGTCCGTCGCTGGCCTTCTATTCATCTACAATCACGATGGCGGATATCACCGCGACTTCGATGTGCTTCTGGATCAAGTAAAACCTGGTCAAGTGCGGCTTCCGCCAGGAAAACGGATTTTCGTCATGGGCCCTACTCGAATTGAATACCTTAACACCATAGCGCACGACATTTCCGCGCAACGCGGCAGGGAGAAACTGCCCGCCAAAGAAAAGTGCGGCTTCTATACGCCCGACCTAATTGGCGCCAAGGTCCGCACATCCAAGATTGGTCCGGCCACCGTCGAAATGCTGCTCGGCCCCTGGCAGGTACTGCACTTTGATAACACGGCGGCCAAGGGTGGCCGGAAAGGATGGTGGATCTACTACATCGGCGAAGGATCATCGGTCGATGAATTCAATTTCTTGCTTGATTACATCTTCACTTACCAACTCCTCGGCGACGAAGATGTGATCGATATCAGAATGCCTTTTGGAGTGACGGAGGCGCCGGCCGTTTTTGATCGTGCAAAGCGTTTTTATGGAGAGGAATTTTGGCCGGTCGGCGACACATCACCGCAAGATTTTGAATCTCGCTTGCAGCGGGTTACATGCAGCGTGGTGACCGGTTTCAGCGATCGTTTTTCGGAAATCGAAATCGGAATGAAGAGGCGATAAATGGGTAGTTTCATCCAACTCTCGCGGTATTACTTCGATGACAAGGACATTGCCGATCTATTCTCCCATCCCGCATTCACGGTCCGCGTGTTGACGCAAATCGCGCGGGAGCAAGGCGTATTTCTGCACCGCGACGAGTCAATTGACGACCTGATAGGTTATCTTAGGCGGTTCGCGTTCGATTGGGCCACGTTGATAAAAATCGCAAAGCGAATCAACGCGGATGAACGTCAAGAAAAGCGGATGCCATATCGGATTGCGCTGGATTTGAAACCCGAGCAGATCATTCACGCGCTGGAGAGAACGCGAGATAAACGCGCTAATCTGAAGCGAGAAACATACAATTTTCAGCAAAACCCTTCTGGACTCATTGACGTCGACATAGAATATACGCACGTCGATCCAACGCGGATGATGGCAATGCAACGCGAACAGCGCCATATCCAGGTCGAAATTGAAAATGTCGGCGGAAAAGTCGAGATTCACTACAACAACAATGACCGGGCGGTCGAGGTTGTGGAGCAATTCGTTAGTTTTGTTCGTGCTTCGGTCGACGAAAACCTCACTGCCACGAAGATCGAATTGCGCGATATTCGCGACCCCGTGAAGCGAACCGAGTTCTTCCTCGAGTTAATGCACCGGATGCAAGGCTTCCGTGTAACGGATGTGAAGGACTTGAAAGTCGATCACAGGTTCCCTGAGGCCCCCTCAACCAATGAGGACGTGCAAGAGGAGGGTGAGGAGCAGACCGAAGACATCAATACGCTTGAAGGCGAACAGGTTAAAGGCCTCGTCCGGAATGCAGTGCTCCACGGTGAAAGTCTATTGACGTCGGAACTCTATCGGCGCTTGCGCGAGACCGGCTATTACATTGCTAGCTCAACCTGGTCGGCGAAGGAGGACAAGGGAGAGGAGCGGATCGTCGAATTCACTGCTGGCTTCAGTGATCCCGTGGCGGGGACGGGTTTCGCCTTCGACGTTCTCAAAGTTGTCCGCATTGACAAAGCCGGCGATAGGGATCGCGCCGCGTCGCCGTTCAAGCTTTTTGAAAGAAGACGACTGCAGACCCAGTTGGCTGAGAGCTGTTACGCGGCTTACGAGAAACTAAAACCCGCGGGCGCTTCCTAAAAGGAGTTTATGTTGCGGCTTCAGTGGTTCAAGCTTTCCGGTCTCAGCCCCGCTGGGCTACGGGGCCTAGCCGCCCGCATGTTGGACGTTCGTTATACATCCGAGCGCACTTGGGGCTTCTTTGTGGACGATGTCCGGCCCCACAGCCTGACGGGCCGATTTGTTGAAAAAGAACTCGTTGTGCAAACCACCGAAGATCCATTTGGGAATTCCCAGCGTTTTGATCGTACGGTCTTTAATATCACGCGTTTTCAAGTGGATTTGAAGCGCCACTGGGTGGAAATCCACGATGCTCCTCGCAGCTTGACCCCGTTTTTTAGCCAACTGGCGGAGCAATCCGGCTTTCTTGCGTCAGTTGAACCGATTTATATTCAACCACTCAGTTGGTTTCACTCGTTTCGCAAACTTGTGCCTGACGCGATGATGACCAAAGCAGCGATTGACGATTTTGAAGTTGCAGAGTCCGTCATGGCAAGGGCAATGCTTTTCGGTGAAGTCGACGTGGAGAGATACATTCAAACCGTTGCCGGAAAGCGGCGAGTGACGGCTTCCGCTATTCAAATCACATTTTCGATCGAAGCGGACTTGTATCGACTTAACGTTTCGGCGGCCGGAAAAATAAAATTCCTTGGCGCGGCCCAGCCGGACGGCCTTGAGTTGGTGCGAAATGCCATCCCTAGCGGATCGAATTTTAATGTTCGCCAGTAGCGGCTTCAGGCAGGTCTGATCCTTGGGCCAGGATTGCAAACACCGGCAAGTCCGGGAAAAACAGGTCTCGTTTCGGATCCTAGTTCCCTTATTGGGGTTGCCCAAGAGTTGACCCGAAAACCGCGTAGTCTTGTGGAAGGCAGAAACCAAGTGTCATGCTGCCAATTTCGCGGGCGGGACAGGTTTCACCCAAGCACCAAGCTGGCCACCGGATTCGGATTACAGGAAGAACCACCTAATTCCGGGTGATTCAGCCTTGTTGGGACAACTCAACCGGGAACCTTCCGGTGAGCGTTGCGGTCCTGTTATGTCAGACCTACGATTCAATGAAATATAACAAACGGTCTTTCTCAACGCCTAGGTATTAGCGCTGGGTGTCGCCTTGGATTCGACCGCGGGTTTCTTTTTCGCAGCTGCAGCAGCCAGGTTGGCGTCGACCTCGGCGGCTTCGAGCGGGTGAATTTGGTGGTAGTACGTGTTCGACTTGGCCAGCTCGTCCTTGCCCATCAGCAGCGCATCAAACCGCTGCCGGCGGCTTAGCTCGAACACCTTGTCCATCTTGATCGCTTCAAACGGACAGACCTCGACGCAAATCTGGCAGCTCATGCAGACGGAAATATCGATGTCGAAAATCCGCGGATAAAATTGCGGTTTCGCCATGTAGTCCGGCTTCTTGTCTTCGCTCTTGACGATGTAGATGCATTGCGGTGGGCATTCTTTCTCGCAAATCTTGCACGCGACGCAACGCAGCCCCGCCTCCGCGTCGTCGGTGTCGTAAACCAGGAACGGGAAGTTGCGATAGTTCTCGGGCAACGTCTCCCGCTCTTCCGGATACTGCACCGTGGTCAGCCGGTCTTTCTCGAAATAACTCCCGATGAAATTCCGGAGCGTGACCGCCATGCCGCTAAGCACGCCGAAGCCAATCATCGGTCCACCTCCCCCATCACGATGTCGACGCTCCCGAGGATGACCATCACGTCGGCCACGGTATGACCGAGACAAAGATCTTCGAGAATCGTCAGGTTGATGAAGCTCGGTGGCCGGACCCGGTAACGATACGGATTCGCGCTGCCGTCACTGATGAGATAAAAGCCGAGTTCTCCCTTGGGCCCTTCGATACGCCCATACGCTTCGCCCGCCGGCGGCTTGAAAGCGCGGATCTTCACCTTCGGATTCATAACGGGCCCAGCCGGGATTTGTTCAAAGGCCTGCTTCAAGATTCCAAGGCTCTCCCGCATTTCCAGCGCGCGCATCATCAGGCGATCATAGGTATCGCCGTGGTCGCCCAGCGGTACGCGAAACTTAAAGCGGGGATAGAATCCATAGCCATCCACTTTGCGCAGGTCGTAGTTCACGCCGCAGGCCCGCAACATCGGTCCGGTGATGCCGGCATTGATCGCCAGCTCGGCGGAGAGCCGGCCCACGCCCTGCGTGCGCGCGATCAGGATCTCGTTCTTGATCAACAGCTTCTCGAACTCATCGAGGAATTTTGGAAAGGCCTCGACAATTTTTTTCGCGCGCTGAAGCCACTCCGGGCTCGGGTCCACCCGGCAACCCCCAAATCGCATGTAGTCACACATCATGCGGGAACCCGAGAGCGACTCGAACAGATCGAGAATTTTCTCCCGCTCCCTGAACGCATACATGAGCGGAGTGCCCCATGCGCCCATGTCGCTGAGCAGAAATCCCAGGAGGGACGCGTGGTTTTGCAGACGAGTCAGTTCCGCCAGGATGACGCGCAAGTACTCCGCGCGCTCGGGCACTTCCAGGCCCGCCAGCTTTTCGACGCTGAGGGCGTAGGCCCAGTTGTTGGTCATCGAGCAAAAATAATCGAGCCGGTCCGTGTAAGGCATCGAGCCGAGGTAACTCGCGTTTTCGCCGATCTTTTCGTGGTTGCGATGCAGATATCCAAAGACCGGCTTGAGCTTGACCACGATCTCGCCGTCGAGCGCTGCGTTCATCCGGAAAACGCCATGCGTGGAGGGATGCTGCGGACCGAGCGACACCTCGAGCAATTCCCCCTCGATCCGGGATGTCATCGGAGGCGGCGCCTGTTCTAGTTCGTAAAAGCTGGTCGCGCTCATTTTCGATTCACAATTCACCGATCACTGTTCACGTCTTCGCGCGCAGCGCCTCCGCGCCGTCGAGGGAGGGTCGCGCGGCATAACGCTCTTTGGCTTTCGCCAACACTTCGTCGTGCGGCGTCGGCTCGTATTCGTAGTCGTCCGGCTCCCGGTAATCTTTGCGCATCGGGTAATCGACAAATTCGTCCCACATCAGGATTCGCCGCAGATCCGGATGGCCTTCGAAGCGAATACCGTAGAGATCGAAAATCTCCCGTTCCTGAAATTCAGCGCTGCGATAAACCGACGTCA
>QHMY01000229.1 GCA_003218305.1 Verrucomicrobiota bacterium | reverse complement strand
CGTGAAATCATCAATCGCCTCGATCCGACCCAACCGCTCTTCGATGTTCGGCCGATGGCGGAACGCGTCGCGGAGACGTGGGCGACGCATCGCCTCCTGACATTCCTGCTCACGATTTTCGCGGGCCTGGCGTTGCTTTTGGCCGCCGTCGGACTTTATGGCGTGCTGGCCTACAGCGCTTTTCGCCGGCTGCGCGAAATAGCGGTCCGTCTCGCGCTCGGGGCGCGGCCGGCGCATATCCGCGGCCTGGTCATGGGCCACGGCTTGCGGCTCTTCGGGGCGGGTATCGCTTTGGGCGCTCTCGGAGTGCTCGCGTCCAGCGGCGTGATTCGCAGCTTTCTCTTTGGCGTCAGCCCCCTCGATCCCGAGACCTATCTTGCCGTCGGCCTGCTCCTTTCCGTCGTAACGATCCTGGCCGCGTGGATTCCGGCCCGGCGCGCCTGCCGCGTTAATCCGATTGTCGCGCTGCGCTCTGAATGAACAGAAACAGTGACCTGTGACGTGTGACCTGTGACGAGCAAAACCGACTTCTGACGCCGCTAATGAATTCTTCCAATCGCCAATCGCAATTCGGCAATCGAAAATCCATATGAGCGATCTCCGTTACGCCTTGCGCACGCTGTGGAAATCGCCGGCGTTCAGCATCATCGCCATTGCGACTCTCGCCCTCGGCATCGGTGCGAACACCGCGATCTTTTCCGTGATCGAAAGCGCGTTGCTGCGTCCGCTGCCCTTCCCGAAGGCGGACCGCCTCGTTCGGGTTTACGAGACCTTCGATGAAAATGGCGCGCGCAGTAACACTCTGAATCTGGCAGAGAAAACGGTCCGGCAATGGCGGGAATACGGCAGCGATATTTTCGAAGGAATCGGTGCCGCTACCGGCGCGAGCGTGACCGCCGGCGAGGCGGGCGAATCGGCCAAGAGTTTTCCGGCCGCGCGTATCACCGCCAATTTCCTGGATGTGCTCGGTCTCCAACCGGCGCGCGGGAGAAATTTCACGGCCGAGGAAGATCAGCCGGGCGGTCCACGGGTGGTGATTGTCGGTCACGATTTCTGGCAGCGAAATCTCGGCGGACGCGAGGACGTATTAGGTCACGTCATCAAACTCGACGACGCCTCCTACACCATCGTTGGAGTGATGCCGAAGACGTTTCGCCATCCGTATCGCGCGGACCTCTGGCTGCCGATCGGCCTGAACTTCACGGCCAGCGCCCAGCCTAATCATTATCTCTATGGCGTGGCCCGCCTCCGCCCGGGTCTCACGCTGGAGCAGGCCGATGCAGCCGGGCGCCGGATGTGCGCGGCGATTATTCAGGCGTCCCCGGATCCGGCTAACGCCCTGCGCGCTTACCTGATTCCGCTTCGGGACAGCTTCGTCACCGATCTGCGGCCGAAACTTCTCCTCATCGCCGGCGCCGCGCTTTGCGCACTGCTGGTCGCCGCCGCGAACTTCGCTGGATTGATGCTGGCGCGCGTAGTCGCGCACGATGGAGAGATGGCTCTGCGCGCGGCCCTGGGCGCGACCCGCGGTCGCCTCATCCGGGAAGGCTTGGTGCAAGCGCTGGTTTTGGCGGCGTTCGGAACCATGTTCGGTTTACTCATCGCGGGCTGGCTCACACCTGCCCTCGTCGCGCTCAGTCCGGAGGGCGCGGACGCCACCGGCAGCGCGATCCGCGAGTTCGATCATGGCGTCCGACTTGATTGGCCGGTGTTCGCTTTCGCCGCGGGCGCGATGCTCCTCATTGGCGTAGGCTTTGGGTTGCTGCCAGCCTGGCGCGCGTCGCGGACGGATTTGCGCAGTGCGCTGGGCAGCATCGGGCGCGGATCGACTCTCGATGGCGCCACCCGGCGTTTGCTCAGCGGTCTGATCGTGGCGGAGATCGCCATCGCGGCGGTTCTGCTCATGGGGAGCCTGAGCCTTACGCAATATTTTCGAAAGGTTGTGCGCGAGCCCTGGGGATTCACCACCGATCGCCGCGTGGTCTTTAACGCGATGCTTTCCGAGCGTCTTTTTTTCTCGGTCGAAGCCCGGATGCGGACGATTGAACAAACGCTGACAGAATTACGGGCGCGGCCCGGTGTTCGTTCCGCCGCGGTCACCGCGCCGTCGCCGATGGAAGCGGCCCGCGATCTGATGGGTTGCGTTCCGGAAGGGAGCCAGCCGCCGGAGCCACGCGGGATTTACGTGGCCTACATGCGCGGGGCCGGGCCGGGATATTTCTCGACCATCGGCCAGCGCCTTCTCCGCGGCCGGGAATTCGCCGAGACCGATCGCGGCGACGCTCCGCCCGTGTGTATCGTGAACGAATCGTTCGCGAACCGTTTTTGGCCCGGACAGGATCCTTTGGGCAAGAGAGTCAAACACGGACGCCTCGATAATTCGCGTCCGTGGTACACCGTCGTCGGAGTCGTGGCCGATACCAAGGCGATTGCCGATCCGCACGACGGCGAGGTCGTCGGAACCGTTGCGTTGCCATTGTCGCGCTGGCTGGCCATTGGCGGCGACGAAATGACTTTCGTGGTCGAGGGCGCGGGAGAACCGAAGTCTCTTGAAAGCGATCTGCGCCACGCGCTCTCTCGCGCGGATAATCGGCTCGCCGCCTACAGCCTCATTTCTCTCGACGACGCGGCGGCGGAATCGTGGGTGACCGAGCGTTTCCTTTTCGTTCTCGTCGCCCTCTTTGGCGCGCTCGGACTCCTCCTCGCCTCGATCGGTGTTTATGGATTGCTCGCTCTGCAAGTGACGCGGCGAACCCGCGAGTTTGGAATTCGGCTCGCTCTCGGCGCGACCGCGCGAGCCCTGGTCCGCCTCGTCGCGGCGCAGGGGGTGCGTTTGTTGGCGTTGGGATTTTTCGCCGGCGGCGTGGCCGCATGGGCCGCGACGCGAGTCATCCATCATCAATGGCCGGAAATTCCGGCGAGCGGTCCGTGGATCTGGGTCGGCGCCATCATTGTGCTTTCCGCAGGCGTCGCGGCCGCGTCGTGGTTGCCGGCGCGCCGCGCGTCGCAGGTCGATCCGATCATCGCGCTTCGAGCGGAATGAACAAAGGGAGTGACCTGTGACGTGTGACAAGTGACATGCAAATCCAATGAACGATCTCCGCTGCGCTATCCGCCAACTCCTTAGTTCTCCCGGTTTCACTTTTGTCGCGGTCCTGACTCTCGCGCTCGGCATTGGGGCGAACACGGCGATCTTTACCGTCGTCAACGCCGTGTTCCTGGAGAAGCTGCCGTATCGGGACGCAGATCGAATCGCCGTAATCTGGGAAACGAACGCGGCCAGGCCGGGACGTTCCAACGTGGTCGGTCCCGCGAATTTCATCCGATGGAAAGAACGGGCCACGGCATTCGAAAGTCTCGCGGCCTACGCGGAGACGCGCGCCAACCTCGTCGATGGCGGCAATCCGGAAGAATTAATCGCCCAAAACGTCACGGCGGAGTATTTTTCGGTGATCGGCGTCGAGCCCTTTCTGGGACGCGCGTTTACGTCCGAGGAGACGTCGAATCCAAAATCTTCGTCGGTCATTCTGAGTTACGAACTGTGGCAGCGCCGCTTTGGCTCGGACCCTTCGGTTGTCGGTCGCGCTATCCAGTTGAATGGGAAACCACAGACGGTGATCGGCATCATGCCTGCCGGCGCCCGGCTGTATTTGAAGGCGGGATCTCTCGTCGATAAACCGGTCGATTTCTGGTGGCCCTTCGTTATGGGACCGGAGGCTCGCGAGCCGAGAGGGCGTTACCTGTCCGTGATTGGGCGCCTCAAAACGGGTGCGACCATGGAGAAGGCGCGCGCGGAAATGAATGCAATTTCCAGCAGTCTCGTGGCCGAATTGCCGGAGTTCGATACCGGCTGGGGCATCAAGCTCGCGTCGTTGCGACAGGAGTTGTCGAGCGAGCTTCGACCCGCGCTCTTTCTCTTGTCGGGAGCGGTTGCTTTTGTGTTGCTCATCGCCTGCGCGAACGTAGCCAATCTTTTGCTGGCGCGTGGAGCCGCGCGGCGACACGAGATGGCGATCAGGAGTGCGCTCGGCGCCACCCGCGTTCAGATAATCAAACAACTTCTGACCGAAAGTCTCGCCCTGGGAATACTCGGCGGTTTGCTAAGCCTGCTGGTGGCGCAATGGAGTCTCGCGCTCCTCGAAGCATTGAGCCCCGTCGAATTGACGGCGGCGCGTCATCTCTCTTTAAGCGGTCCGGTGCTCGCATTCACCGGCGCCGTGACCCTGCTGACGGCGACGGCGTGTGGTTTGGCGTCGGCCCTGGCCGGTTCACGCGATGAGGTGCAACAAGCGCTGGCCCAGGGTGGACGCCAGATCGGCGGCGGGTTGCGCCACCGGAAATTGCGCCACGCTTTCGTAATCGCGGAGATTGCACTTGCCGTGGTGTTGCTCGTGGGAGCCGGCTTAATGCTGCGCAGCTTCGCTTCGATGCGCCAGGTCGATCCCGGATTCGACCCCGCCAACGTGTTGACGATGCGGATGCAATTGCCGCGGGCCAAATACCCGGACGACCCCGCGCGAATCCGTTTCTTTCGTGAAGTGACCGATCGCGTCGCCGCCCTGGCTGGAGTGCAGGCTGCGGGAACGGTGAGCTATTTGCCGATGGCGGGCCTCGGCGCCGCCACGAGCTTCAGCATCGAAGGTCAACCTCCCGCCGCACCGGGGCAGGACAAGTCGACGGCGGTCACTGTGTGCCAAAATGGATTCTTCCAGGCGCTCAAAATACCGCTTTTGCGCGGGCGCCTCTTTACCGAGCAGGAGATGCAGCAGAAACGCGACGTCGTCATCATCAATGAAGCGCTGGCTCGCCAATATTTCCCGAACGAAGACCCGATCGGGAAACGGATCACGATCAGCATGAACGATCCGGATGTGCCGACAGAAATTATCGGAATCGTTGGGGACACGAGGGCGGTCGATCTGGTTACGCCCGCTCGGCCGCAAAGCTTTTGGCCTCACCCGCAGCTCGCCTATAACCTGATGACGCTGACGGTGCGGACGGCGGGTAATCCACTCGGATCGGCCCAGGCCATCGAGGCGCAGATTCATGCGCTTGATAAGGATCAGCCGGTCTCCGATGTGCGAACGATGGAGGGATGGGTGGCGAGATCGCTTGCGCAAACCCGTTTCAGTTCACTCCTGCTGGTGGCGTTTGCCAGTCTGGCACTGCTCCTGGCCGCCGTGGGGATTTACGGCGTCATGTCCTACGCGGTGAGTCAGCGCACTTCGGAAATCGGCGTCCGCCTGGCCGTAGGGGCTGAAGACAAAGACATCCTCAGGATGATTGTCTGGGACGGGGCGCGTCTGGCAGGCGTCGGCCTGGCCCTTGGTCTTATCCTCGCCATCGCTTTGAGCCGCACCCTGACCAGCCTGCTTTTCCAAACGATGGCGGGGGACCCGGTGACGTACGCTGTTGTCATCGCAGTTTTGGGTCTGGTTGCGCTTCTGGCCAGCTACTTGCCCGCGCGTCGCGCTTCCCGAATTCCGCTCGTCCAGGCCCTTCGCTACCAATAACCGAATTTCACCAGACCGAACCCAAGCTCCACTCCCATGATCGATTTTCGCTTCGCCCTTCGCCAACTGCTCAAATCACCCGCATTCACCTTTCTCGCTGTCATCACTCTTGCCCTCGGCATTGGGATGAACACCGCGATCTTCAGTTTGATCAACGACCTGTTCCTGAAGGGACTGCCGTTTCAGGAACCCGAGCGCCTCGTCATTCTTCAGGCGGAAGCGAAGGAACGGAATCTTGAGCAACTCCCCATGTCGGTCCCGCGGTTCTGGCATTACCGGGATGGTCAGACCGTTTTCTCAAGTTTCGCGGCGGACTCGGGCAATGGTTACATCCTCACCGGTCTCGGTGATCCGGTGCAGCTCAGCGGCGCCAACACGACCGCGAACTATTTCGACACGCTCGGCATCCATCCGTCGGCCGCACTTTTCTGCCGGAGGAAGAAATGAAGGCGGATGTCGCGCTCGTGAGCCAAAACTTCTGGCGGAAACATCTCGACTCCGACCCGCACGCCATCGGCCGCAGCATCACCTTGAATGGCGTCCCGACTACGATCGTCGGGGTGCTGCCGAATCCGCCAATCCAGTGGTTCGGGCGCGACTGCGATATCTTTACGGTAAAGCCCTTTTATCTGCCGGGACTGAGTGAGGAGCGCCTGATGCGCGGCGTCAGTTTCCTGCGGGTGGTGGGACGATTGAAGCCGGGAGTAACGGCCGATCAGGCAAAGGCGGCGCTTCAGGTCCTGCAACAAAGTTATCGCCAGGAACGTCCGGAAAACGCGGACAACACCTGGTCGCCGGTCGTCCTTTCCGCGGCGGAAGACGCGGTGGGAAATTTGCGTCCCGCATTTTTCACCCTCCTCGCGGCGGTTAGTTTTGTGTTGCTGATCGCCTGCAGCAATGTCGCGAACCTCTTGCTGGTTCGGTTCACCGGGCGGCGGCGCGAGATCGCGTTGCGCATGGCGCTGGGAGCATCGCGCAGCGGCGTGGTCCGTTTGTTCGTCTTTGAGAGCATGCTCGTGAGTTTGATCGCCGGCATCGTTGGGACCTGTCTCGCTCTCTGGGTCGTCTCGGTCATTCCCAAGATCGCGGGCGACAATCTCCCCCTCGAGGACGGACTAACCTTGAACGCTCCCGTGCTCCTTTTCACTCTGGGAATCTCGCTCCTGACCGGGCTCGCCATGGGAATGTATCCGGCCTGGCAAAGCTCCCGGGCCGATCTCGTCGATGGCTTGAAGGATGGTGGCCGGGCCATGACCGGCAGCCTCGGGCAGCAACGCTTGCGCCGTGGCCTGGTTTCCGCCCAGGTGGGGCTCTCGGTCATTCTGCTCGCCGGCGCGGGCCTGCTCATCGCCAGCTTTGTTCGGCTAAGCAAACAGCCGACCGGTTTCAAATCCGAGCGTATCTGGGTCGCAGCGATTGGTCTACCTCCGGGGCAGTATCCCGACTCCGAATCGAAGGCGCGTTTTGCCGATCGCCTGCTCGCCGAATTGAAAAATACGCCGGGCGTCGAGATGGCCGCGGTGAGCGATGGAGTTCCGCTGGCGGGAGGAGGGGGCCGTTCGCCTTATGCCCGCGTGGACGGTAATCCGGCGCCGGTCAATCAGCGCCCGCTCGGGCTGACCCGAAGCATTTCGCCGGGATTCCTGAAAGCGTTCAGCATTCCGCTACTCGCCGGGCGAGACATCGACGAACGCGACGGCACGGATAAACCGCTCGTTGTTCTCGTCAGTAAAGCGACCGCGAAGAAGCTTTTCCCGGGAGGCGAAGACCCGATCGGCAAACGCATCTTCTTTGGCACGGACAACAACACCGGCCTTCCGTGCGAGATCGTCGGAATCGTCGGCGATGTCCGATCCACCCGCCTGGATCGGCCGAATGATGTCGAGTTCTACCGCCCCTGGGCCCAGCGGTCATTTCCGTTTCTCTGGATCGCGGCCAGAACATCGAGCAAGCCGGAGGGGGCCGCCTCCCTGGTCCGTCCGGCCCTGGCCCGGGTGGATTCGGCCCTGCCGATCATCCAGCCGGCCACCATGGAGGAGATCATCGGGCAGTCGTTAGGCCAGCGCCGCCTCACCATGACGCTGCTCGGCGTCTTTGCCGGGATCGCGCTGGTCCTGGCCATGGTCGGAATTTACGGCGCCGTGGCCTACACCGTGGAGCAACGCACCGGAGAAATCGGTGTGCGAATGGCGCTCGGCGCGCAGACCGCCGACGTCTTGCGGCTGGTGGTGCGACAAGGGATGACGCCGGTCGTGATTGGCCTTGGCGTCGGGGTGGTCGCCGCGCTCGCGCTGGGGCGCCTCATCACGGCGCAGCTCTATGAGGTTTCCGCGCACAATCCCGCGTTGCTCGCGGCAACCTCGGCCACGCTCGCGATTGTCGCGCTGCTGGCGTGCCTGATTCCCGCGCGCCGCGCCACTCTGGTTAATCCCATCGAAGCCCTGCGCACCGAATGAAGAAAGTGATGAGTGACCTGTGACCTGTGACGAGATGAAACTAAGAGCCACACCAGACGAGACAGTGAGAGCGATCACCTCTCAACCCATCCACACCTACGACACCAACCATGAATAATCTTCGCTACGCTTTCCGCCAACTCCTGCGGCAACCCGGCTTCACCGCTCTGGCGGTGGTGGCGCTCGCTCTCGGCATAGGCGCCAACACCGTTCTCTTTTCCGCCATCAATACCCTGTTCCTCCGTCCGCTCGCCTACCCGCAGCCGGACCAGCTGGTCCGGGCGTGGGGATCGTTCCCGGAACGCGGACTCGATCGCGCGAACGTCTCCTGGCCACGCTATTCCGCCTGGCGCGAGCAGCAGCAGAGCTTCTCCGAGTTCTCGGCCCAATCGTTCACCGGGTTCACCCTTACCGGCAGGGGTGATCCGGAGAATCTCCAGGGCGTCCGCGTCACGGAAAATTTCTTCCGCACCATTGGCGTCCAACCGCTTCTCGGCCGCACGTTCACAGGGGACGACGATCGGCCGGGCGGCCCGAATGTCGCTATGCTCAGTCATATTTTCTGGCAGAAGCGTTTCGGCGGCGACAAGAACATCCTCGGGCAGGCGATCACGCTCAACGGCACGCCCTTTACGGTCATCGGGGTTATGCCGCCTTCGTTGACGTTTCCTTTCGCCCAAAACCAAGTCTGGCTGCCCAGGGTTTTTGAACAGGAAGGTTTGCCGCCCGACATCGTCCAGCGCGGCACCGGTTACCTGACCATTCTCGGCCGGATGAAGGAGGGCCTCACCCGCGAGCAAGCTGATGAACAACTGCGTGTCATCGACCACCGCTATCAGACGGCGAATCCCGAAAAGGTCGATGCCAAGGCCGGCATGAGCGTGGTTTCCTTTCACGAAGACCTGGTGGGCCGCCAGCGGCCGATGATGCTGACGCTCTTCGCGGCCGTCGGCTGTGTCTTGCTCGTCGCTTGCGCGAACGTGGCGAATCTTCTGCTTGCCCGCTTCACCGCGCGCCGCAAAGAGATCGCCATTCGCACCGCGCTCGGCGCGACCCGCGCGCGCATCGTCGTGCAATTTCTGATCGAGAGCATCCTGACCGCGGCGATTGCCGGGGTTTTGGGCACGCTCCTCGCGGTCTGGGGACTCGATCTGCTCAAGAAGGTTGCGGAAAATTTCATCCCGCGCGTCCTCGAGATCTCTCTCGACCTTTATGTGCTCGGTTTCGCGCTCGGGCTTTCACTCCTGACTGGACTTGTTCTTGGACTGGTCCCGGCCTTGCACGCTTCGCGGAGCGATCCCATCGATTCCTTGAAGGATTCTTCGCGAGGAACGACGGGAAGACAGGCCGGGCGGTTGCGGGCCGGCCTGCTTATTGCCGAAGTCGCGCTTTCGCTGGTCTTGCTCGTCGGCGCCGTATTGCTGATCGACAGCTTTCGCCGCCTGCAAAACGTCGATCCCGGTTTCCGCAGGGAAGGCGTGACGACATTTTTCGTGGGGCTGCCGCCGGGGTCGTATCCCGACATCGAGAAGCAGGGCCTGTTCTATCAAACAGCTCTCGAAAAACTCAAAACGTTGCCTGGGGTCACCCACGCCGCCGCCGGGTCGAATCTGCCAGCTTCCGACAATGGCAACACCCGTTCGCCCGCCGCCGTGGAAGGACGACCTCTTCCGCCGGTGAGCGACCGCACGATTTGCGTGCGCTCGACCGTCACGCCGGGATTCTTTGAAGCGCTGGGCATCCCGATCAAGCAGGGACGCGATTTTACCTGGCGCGATCGTTCCGGCTCGCCGGATGTTCTCATCATCAACGAGGAAATGGCCCGAAAATTTTTCCCGGGCGAAAATCCGGTCGGTCGCCGTCTCATCACCGGGATTGCCTCGATCCCGCGCGAGATTGTGGGTGTGGTCGGCGATGTGCGCTCGGAAAATCTGTCGTTGCCGCCTGGCGCGGAAATGTATTACCCGGCGGCCCAGCTCGATGGCGCTTTCCTGAGCGTGGTCGTGCGCAGCGACCGCCCCGCCGCAAGTTTGCGACCGGAGCTGGTCGCGGCCGTCCATTCGCTTGATCCCGGCCTGCCGATCGATCAGGTGCAGTCTTATACGGAAGTGCTCGCTCAAGCCTCGGCCGACCGGCGTCTCTCCATGTACCTGCTCGGCGGTTTTGCCGGGCTGGCGCTCCTCCTGGCCGGGATGGGAATTTACAGCGTCATCGCCTACGGAGTGGCGCAGCGAACCAATGAGTTCGGAATTCGTTTCGCTCTGGGCGCAGCGGCCCGCGACGTGATCGGTCTGGTTATGAAGGAAGGGTTGCGTCTCGCCCTGATCGGCCTGGTCGTCGGGCTCGCGCTCTCCTTCGCCGTAACCCGCCTGATGCAGCGCCTGCTCTTCGAGGTGAGTCCGCGAGATCCACTGCTCTATAGCGGGGTGGCCTTGTTTATCTGTGCCGTGGCCGCGCTGGCCTGCTTCGTTCCAGCCATGCGCGCCACCCGAATTGATCCGATGCAGGCGTTAAGGGCGGAATGAAGAAAGTGACGAGTGACGTGTGACATGTGACGAGATGGGAAAACTGATATGATCAACGATTTTCGATTCGCGTTTCGCCAACTTTGGAAGTCGCCCAGTTTCACCATCGCCGCGGTCGCGGTGCTGGCTCTCGGCATCGGCGTGAACACCGCCATCTTCAGCCTGGTCAACGTGATGGTGTTGCAGCCCCCGGCTTACCAACGGCCGGCGGAGATTGTGCAGCTGTTTTCGCAGGACAAGAAGGATCCGAAAAGTTTCCGCGCCTTTTCGTACCCAACTTATTGCGATATCCGGGATCAGAACTCGGTCTTCTCAGGGCTCTTGGCGCACGACGACACCACCGTGGGGATCGGTGAAAAGGGAAACGTCCGTCGCGCCGTCGTGGATCTTGTCAGCTCCAATTACTTCTCAGTCCTCGGCGTGTCGCCGGTCTCCGGGCGCGCATTTCTTCCCGAGGAGGAGAAACCCGACGCCGGTGTGCGCGTGGCGGTCGCGAGTTACACCTATTGGCAGAGACACTCGCGCGATCCTTCAGTCCTCGGGAGCGCGCTGATCATTAACGGCCGCGCCTATACGATCGTTGGAATCATGCCCGAGGGATTTACCGGAACGGAGAGCGTCTTTTCCCGGGAAGCCTGGCTCCCTCTCGGCGTCTACGGAGAACTCATGAGTGATCGGGGAGGAGCGCGCAACCGGGCGCTGACCGATCGCGGAAGCGACCGGCTCATGGTCGTCGGCCGGCTCAAACCGGGAATTACGGCGGAAGCGGCAGGACCGGCCTTGAAAGGTCTTGCGGCCAGTCTCGAGGCTGCATTTCCCGCTGAACAAAAAGATCAGACGTTCACCACGGCGCCGCTGAACAAGTTCGCCACCAGCACCGACCCGGTCGAAAACGACCCGATCCCTACGATCGGCGCCTTGCTGGCCGTAATGGCGGCAGTGGTCCTGCTCGTCGCCTGTCTGAATCTGGCGAACATGCTGCTCGCGCGTGGCACCGCGCGGCGCAAAGAAATAGCGATCCGTCTCGCGCTCGGTGGCAGCCGCGGCCGCATCGTCAGGCAACTTCTCGTCGAAGGGTTCGTGCTCGCGCTGCTCGGTGGGCTTTGCGGATTGCTTCTCGGCCTTTGGTCTTCCGATCTTCTCGTGGCCTCTCTCAGCAAGATTTTACCGATGGATATTGTCTGGTTGAGTGGACCCAATCCGATGATCCTGGGGGCGACTCTGGCCTTCTGCGTTCTGGGCACAATCTGTTTTGCGCTCGGTCCGGCGCTCAAGCTTTCGCGCACCGCCGTTATCGGAGATCTGAAACAACAAGCCGGCGAAGATGTTCACCGGCCAGGTTGGAGGTTTCTGCCACGCAATCCCCTCGTTGTGGTCCAGATCGCCTTCTCCCTTGCCCTGGTCACAGCCGCCGGGCTTTTCCTTCGAGGGGCCGGGAAAGCGGCTTCAGTGGAAACGGGACTTCGGGCCACGAACGCGTTCCTCGTGGAAATCGATGCGAGTCTGGGCGGCTTCGATCCGAAGCGGGCGCGGGATCTTTACCGCATCGTCGGCGAAAAATTTGCGGCGCTTCCCGGGGTCGAATACGCTGGCATCTCGGCCACGGTTTCTTTCGGCACCAACACGGTGCGGAGGACAGTGCTCCGCGCCGGCCTCAATCCACCGCCCGACGCAAAACCGGCCACGCCCGAGGAAGGACAGAACTTCACTCCGATCTGGAACAGCGTCGGCGCGGATTATTTCGCGGCGGTGGGACTTCCATTGCTGCGCGGCCGGGCTTTCACCACGGCCGAGGCGACCCAGCCTGGCGGGCCCGCGGTCGCTATCATCGACGAGGTCCTGGCGAAAAGGCTGTGGCCGGACGGTAATGCGCTCGGACAACAAATTCAGTTTCCCGTCCTGAAAAGTTCTCCGCCAGACGTGGCCGGGGACGACAGTGGCGAGATCAAGCGCGGCGAACCGATCGAAATTATCGGCATCGTGCCCGCCGCCAGGAACAGACTGTTCGAAAGCGAGCCGTTCGGTTCGCTCTATTTGCCGTTTGCCCGCGGCTTTCAAAACGACGTCTTCTTTTTTGTGAAATTCGCTTCCCTCTCTCCGGGAAGCGAAGCAGCCACGGCCGACTTGCTGCGTCGCACGGTCCAGAACATCGATCCGCTGTTGGCGGTTCTGGAGTTGAGGACTTTTGAAAAACACGTGGACGGCAATCCGCAGCTCTGGGTCGTCCGGGCCGGCGCGGCGTTGTTCACTATTTTTGGCGCGCTGGCGCTCGGACTGGCTGTGATCGGCGTTTATGGCGTGAAGGCGTATGCCGTCGCGCGACGGACCCGCGAGATCGGAATCCGGATGGCGCTTGGCGCCCAAGGCAAAACGGTCCAATGGATGATTCTCCGCGAAGGTCTGGCCATGGTCGCGGCGGGGCTTGCTCTGGGGCTTCTCCTTGCCTTCGGCACCGGAAAAATTGTCAGCAGCATTCTTTTCCAAGTGAGCTCGACCGATCCGTTCGCGTTCACGGTTGCGCCGGTGGTGCTGATGAGCGCGGCCCTGCTCGCCACCTGGCTGCCCGCTCGCCGCGCGACAAAAATCAGCCCGATGGAGGCGTTGCGAACCGAGTGACAACTTCCATAAACGATCTTCACGCTCACTTTGGGTTTCTGTTTAGCGCCAAAGGCGCGACTTCAAGGAGCAGCCTGGGGCATCGCCCCAGGATTTGCAGTGGTAAACGGACAAGCGCTGAAAGCGCGATTCATTCGCGGCGGTTCGGCGCCAATTCCATAGGTAAGCACGCTGGAATGAAGCGCGCCTTCAGCGCCAAAGAATCTTTGATGTCACATAAATTCCTGGGGCGCCGCCCCAGGCTGACGATGAAATGCGCCTTTGGCGCTAAACAAAGAATCTAGAATTGAAATCCTTATGTTAAACGATCTCCGCTACGCTCTTCGTCAGCTCATTAAAGCGCCGAGCTTCACCATCGTCGCCATTCTCACCCTCGCGCTCGGCATCGGCGCCTGCACGGCGATTTTCTCCGTCGTTAACACCGTGTTGCTCCGGCCGCTCGAATTCTCCGAGCCCGATCGCATCGTCGCCATCCGCGAGACCAACTTGCCGCAATTCCCCGAGTTTTCGGTTTCGCCACCGAACTTCCTCGATTGGGAAAAACAAACGAAGTCCTATGAATATCTCGCGGCCTATTCCGGGGGCGCCCTGAATTTGACCGGCGAAGGTGAACCACAACGCCTGGTTGGCGTGAAGGCGACGGCGCAT
>QHMY01000054.1 GCA_003218305.1 Verrucomicrobiota bacterium | reverse complement strand
TGGTCATAACTCGACAACCACGGGCGTCAACGCGAATACCCTGCTTCCACGCGGCGTTGGCACGCTCAATTCCGCCGCCACTTTTAACCTGGCCACCACCTACACGGGGGCGAGCGGCAATCAGGCGCGAGGCGTCACAAGCCTGAACGACACGAACTGGTTCATCGCCGATCAAGGCGGCATTTACACGAACGGGGCCACGACCGGGAGTCCGACCATCAACCCTCGTGGCATCAAAAGCTTTGGCGGCGCGGTTTACACTCTTCAGCAAAGCGCAACCTCCACTGTCATCGTCGTTAGCACGGTCTCCGCGCCGTCGGGAGGAACGATTACAGGATTGCCCGGGTTGACGAACAATAACACCGCCCAGGATTTTTACCTGATCGCGTCCGGGAACAACGGAGCGCTTTTCGACGTCCTGTATGTGACGACAAATACTTCGGCCACGGCGGGAGCGATTCTGAAGTTCTCGCTGGTGGGTGGGAGCTGGGTGGCCAATGGAAGCTACACCACGAACTTCGGCGGCTTCGGCCTTGCCGCCACGGGCAGCGGCGCGGGCGCGCTGCTCTACGTAACGACCGGCGCCGGCGCTACCGCTGCGAACAACGTGCTCAAGCTGACGGATACGGCCGGCTACAATTCCACGATCAATGTCGTTACAGCGGACAATGTCACCGTTTATACGGCTCCTGTCGCAGCGACGGCGAAAGGCATTGCCTTGGCTCCCCGGGCCGCCGCCCTGCCCGATCTGACCGCCGGGGTGAGCGCTCCGGCAAACGCCACGGTGGGCGCGCCATTTTCCTACACTATCGCGGCAGGGAACAGCGGCGGGGCGAACGCGACCGGCGTCAAAGTGACGTTTACGGTGCCTTCTGGAGTGACCTTCAACAACGTGAGCGGCGCGGGTTTTGTCTGCACGCAAGCTGCGGGCGTTGTCACCTGCACCGGCGGCACCATCAACTTCAACACCAGCGGTACCATTACGGTCTCCGTGACGCCGACCGCTTCCGGCACTATCTCGGCGCCAGCCAACTCTGCCCTCATCGACCCGGACAATACGATTGCTGAAAGCAACGAGGCCAACAACGGTTCGCAGGCTGCCTCGACCATTGCTGGCACCAATGCGCCGCCGACGATTGCTGCGGACACGGCCACCACCACCGCCTACCTCCCGGTCAACGCAACGAGCCCGAGTACCTTTAGCGGAGTGATCAACGACCCGACCGATCCCGCCGCTACTCTCGGAGTTAATTTCACTGTGGGCGACCTGGAGACACCCGCCGGCTCCCTGAGTTTCACCGCCAGCAGCAGCAACGCTGCGGTCGTGCCGAATAATCCGGCCAACCTGATAACGAGTGGCGCGGGCGCGACGCGGAATTTGAAAATCGTGCCGGCCGGCGTTGGCTACGCGACCATCACCGTGACCGTGAACGACGGCACTTCGAGCACGAATTACACGATCAACTATGCCGGGTCGGCCGCGTCGACCACTCCGGCGGCGACGTTTTTCCATACCGGCACAGCCGATGGATCCGCCGCGATCGCGGTGGACGCGAGTTATGCATTCGTCGCCGACGATGAAAACCAGTTGCTGCGTCTTTACAATCGCGCGAACTCAGGCCGGGCCGCTTATAGCTTCGATCCCGGCCCTTCACTCGGTCTGACCGACCCTGCGAATCCGGAATGCGATATCGAAGGCTCCGCTCGAGTAGGTAACCGAATCTACTGGTTAGCTTCGCATAGCAATTCCGCGAACGCCGGGAATCAGCGGCCGAATCGTCATCGGCTTTTTGCAACGGATATCAGCGGAATCGGAGTGGCCTCGACCCTGACGTATGTCGGCCGGTATGACGGATTGCGGACCGATTTGATCAACTGGGATCACACCAACGCCCATGGCAGAGGCGTGGACTTTTACGGCTTCCAGGCGAGCGCGGCGACCGGCGTTATCCCGGAAGCGGCGGATGGGTCCGGCTTCAACATCGAAGGGCTCGTCATGGCGCCCGGCAGCACGACGACAGGTTACGTTAGTTTCCGTGCGCCGATCTCGCCCGCAAATAATCGCACCAAAGCACTCATCGTCCCGGTAACGAATCTGAGTTCTCTCGTGACCGGCAATCCGACCGCGGGCCCGGCTACTTTTGGGACGCCGATCGAACTTGATCTCGGTGGCAGAGGTATCCGCGACATTTCGAGGAACGCCGCCGACCAATACGTGATCGTCGCCGGCCCGGCCGCCTCGGCGGGTGATTTCCGTCTCTACACCTGGACCGGCAATCCCGCCGACGCTCCCGTGCTGCGCCTCGTTGACCTCACCGGTCTTAATCCGGAGGGGATCGCAGAGGTGCCCGCCGGGCTCAATTCCTCTTCGCCGCTCCAACTGATCGGCGATAACGGCGACACCATCTATTACGCCGATGGAACGATTGCGAAAGATTTGCCCCAAGCGAGCTGGAAGAAATTCCGGACCGACATCGTAACCCTCGGGGCCGCGCCGGGAACACCGACTCCGACTCCGACTCCGACCCCAACAGCAACCGCAACACCCACTGCGACCGCTACCCCAACCGCCACCATCGCACGCACTCCGACTCCGACTCCGACCGCCACACCATCGCCATCGCCATCGCCATCGCCATCGCCATCGCCCTCGCCGTCAGCGTCACCGTCACCGTCAGCGTCAGCGTCACCGTCGGCTTCGCCGTCACCGTCGGCCTCAGCTACCGCGACGGCTACGCCAACCGCCACCATTGCGCCGACTCCCACATCGACACCGAGTCCGTCCGCGAGTCCAAGCCCATCGGCCTCGCCAAGCGCAACGCGGTCACCCACGCCTACGCCGACAGCGAGTCCGAGTGCATCGGCTAGCCCAAGTGCATCGGCCAGCCCGAGTCCGTCCGTAAGCCCAAGCCCATCGGCGAGCCCGAGTCCGTCCGTGAGCCCAAGCCCATCGGCCTCGCCAAGCGCAACGCGGTCACCTACGCCTACGCCGACAGCGAGTCCGAGTGCATCGGCCAGCCCAAGTGCATCGGCCAGCCCGAGTCCGTCCGTGAGCCCGAGTCCGACGGCCTCGCCAAGTGCGACGCGGTCACCTACGCCTACGCCGAGTGCTTCGCCGTCACCATCAGCATCGCCCTCGGCTTCGGCTTCGGCGAGTCCGTCGCCGACGTGTCCACCCATCCCGCAGGTCGTTCCGCTGGCCTACACAAGCACGCCAGGCACGGGAGTCTTCCTTGGCCCGCTCGCTAATGCCCAGCGCACATACCAGCTTTTGATCAACGAAAATCAGATGACCGGCATGGTTGGCAGGCAGATCACCGGGCTCACGTGGCGAATTCCCACGTCGGCAGCCGGTCCATGGCCGACGGCCGATGTGACTTTCGCTAATTACGACATCCGACTCAGCGAGAGCGTTGCTCCGGCGAATCGCAGCTTAACCTTTGCGAATAATGTGGTTGGCCCGCAGACCCTGGTCCGCTCCGGCGGTTTGACCATACCGGCCAATTCGTTCCCATCGGGCGGCAGCCCCAACGGATTCGGACTGAATATCACCTTCGCTACTCCATGGCTGTATAATGGCGGACATTTGCTCATCGAGCTTCGCCACGACGGGTTTACCGGCACCTCCAGCAGCACCGATGCGCTAGTGACCTCAACCGCAGGTTATGGCACCGATTTCAGTGCTGCTTGGACTGGCAGTTACACCGGTACCTCGGGAGCGCAAGGCAACTTCTCGATCGCCCAGCTCACCACCCAGGGTCCGTGTTCGGGCGCGACTCCGACGCCAAGTCCCTCTGGGACCCCGGCCACGCCAACGCCGAGTCCGAGTGTGACACCGTCGGCAACGCCGTCGGTCAACTGCGATACGCAGGCTGGAATCATCATCCACGACGACAACACGGAGGAGAACGGCTACAGCGGTAACGCGACCACGATCGCGACGTTCAACGCGGTGGATAAATTCACGCCAAGCACTTATCCCTCGACCTTCACGTCGGTGTGCGCGGCGTTTATTACGATCGCGGGAACGCCCACCACGCTCAATTACAGCGTGATTGTGTATGACGATGACGGTCCGGGCGGAGCGCCTGGAACCCAGCTTGGGACGATTGCCGATGTGGCGGTAGCCATACCGGGAGGTCTGGGACCGCCGGTGTGGCAGACGACCGACATCTCGTCGCTCGGCATCACACTTACCTCGGGCAGCGTGTATATCGGGGTGCGTTATACGCCGATGACGACCAACGTGTTTATCGCGGCCGACGAGTCCACCACGCGACCGGTTGGGTTTGCGGGCGGCTTCATGCGCTTCGACCCAATCGCAGGAGGAACGGGCACGTGGGGAACCATCCAGACCTCGTTCCCGGCTTACCGGTCGTTGTTCGTGCGAGCGGTGCAAACCGGAGCGATCGTGTCCCCGACACCATCGCCCTCACCGTCGGCTTCGCCGACGCCTTGCAACCAGACCACGTTCACCAACGCGACTGCGATCACCATTCCTGATAGCGGCGCAGGAGCGCCGTATCCATCGAACATCACGGTGGCGGGGCTAAGTGGAACGGTGACCAAGGTAGTGGTGAGGCTCAAGAACCTGACCCACACCTTCCCGTCCGATATTGATATCCTGCTGGTGGGACCTGGAGGCCAGAACGCCATCATCATGTCGGATGTGGGAGGAGGCGATGACGTCTCCGGTATTACCCTGACTCTGGATGATGCGGCGGCGAGTCCGATGCCGGCAGCGTTGCTGACCTCGGGGACATTCCAGCCGACCAATTCAGGGACAGGCGACACCTTCCCGGCGCCGGCGCCGGCACCTGCGGGTGGCTCTGCTCTCTCGATCTTTAATGGCGTGAGCGGCAACGGCACGTGGTCGCTCTATGTGGTGGACGACGCGGCACAGGATCTTGGCACCATGGCTGGTGGATGGGATCTGGTCATCTCGACCAACGCGAGTTGCGCGACCCCAACCCCGAGCCCGAGCACGACCGCGACAGCCACTGCGACAGCGACCGCGGCCGCGTCGGCTACCCCGACGGCAACGATTGCGCCATCGCCGGGAGTCAGCCCGACACCTTCACCGGGAGTCACTGCGACACCAGGGGTGAGTCCATCGCCAGGCGCGAGTCCGACCCCAATTGGGGCGGCACAAGCCATCAACCTGTCGAGTCGGATGCGGGTGCAGACCGGCAACAACGTGGGCATCGGTGGGTTCATCGTCACGGGCAGCACACCCAAACAGGTGCTGCTGCGGGCGATCGGGCCTTCCTTGACGCGTTTCGGTGTTGTGGATGTGCTGGCCGACCCTGTGATGGAACTGCATGGGCCGACCGGGTTCACCACCATCATCAACAACAACTGGAGAGATACCCAGGAAGACCCGATCCAGGCTACTGGCATCCCGCCAACCAACGACTTCGAGTCAGCGATCCTGGCGACGGTGAATCCTGGAGCGTATACCGCGATTGTGCGAGGCAATGGCAACACTTCGGGCGTGGCCTTGTTTGAAGTCTACGACCTCAGTCCATCGGCGAACTCGAAGCTCGCGAACCTGAGTACGCGCGCCTTTGTCAGCACGGGTGAAAACATCGTGATTGCCGGGTTCCTGCTCAGCGAGAATGGAACACCCGACAGCGTGATCATCCGCGGGCTTGGACCGACGCTGACAGCGTTCGGTGTGCCTACAGTCCTGGCGGATCCGACGCTGGAATTGCGCGACCATAATGGATCTCTGCTGGTTACCAACAACGACTGGATGGATAACCCGGCCCAGGCGGCGATAATCACCGCTGCGGGACTGGCGCCGAGTAACAACCTCGAGTCGGCCATAGCCGCGACACTGCCGCCAGGCCTCTACACGGCCTTGTTGGCAGGTCTTAACGGCGGAACCGGCAACGGCCTGCTTGAAGTCTACGATCGCGGCACGGGCGTACCCGGCCCATCGCCAAGTCCTGGAGCGTCACCGAGCCCGGTAACGTCACCAAGTCCTGGTGCGTCACCGAGCCCTGGCGCATCGCCAAGCCCTGGCGCATCGCCAAGTCCGGGGGCATCGCCAACCGCGACCGCCACAGCGACCGCGACGGTGGCGCCGAGCCCGAGTCCAAGTGGACCGTGCGTGGAGAACTTCGACGGAGTAACAGCGCCGGCGTTGCCAGCGGGATGGACAGCGACTCTGGTATCGGGAACTGCGCCGAGTTGGGTGACCTCGACGACGAGCTCGGACAGCGCGCCCAATAACGTGTTTGTGAACGATCAGGACGGGATCAGCGAAAAGACGCTGGACTCGCGCAACATCGTGCTGGGTTCTGGAGCGCACCAGATCAGCTTCCGCAACAACTTCAACACGGAACACGATCCTCCGCCGGCGGAAATCTTCTGGGATGGGTATGTGCTGGAAGTGTCGGTCAACGGGGGAGCGTTTGTGGACGTGACCGATCCGACGATTGGTGGAACCTTCGTCAGCGGACCCTACACTGGGGAGATCGACGGAACGGCGAACAACCCGCTGGCTGGGCGACTGGCGTGGAGCGGCAATTCGGGTGGATACATCGACACGGTGATCAACCTTGGGAACGCCGCGCTTAACGGACAGACGATCAAGCTCCGGCTGCGGATGGGGACGGACGAAGCGACAGCAGCACCCGGGGTGCACTTCGACACGCTCTCCATTAGCGGAGCCTCCTGTCCGTAAACCGTAAGACTCCGAAAGGGGTCCTGACCCAAATCTAAACGTTACTGTCGGCCTCTCCTCGCAAGGGAGAGGCCGACATGCGTTTAGGGATTCACCTTCCTTTCCCTTCCCCTCCTCGCCCTCGTGCTCGTGCTCGTGCTCGATTGGTTTAAAGATTGGACCGCGGATGGCGCGGATCACTCGGATTGTAGAGCAACACCGAAGGCTTTCGTCGTGCTCGCGACCTCTGTCGGAGCCGCTCCGGTTGCCGACCAAGAGGGTGGCACTGCATCTGCCGCGCTTTCTTCCGTTCCCAAGTGCAACTTGGAAACGAGGTGCGAAAATCCAAATGGAAAAACGTCGAAACTAAGCAGCTCCGTTTTGATCATTTCCCCATTTTGGTAATTCGAATCGCGGTCTAATTCTCTTCCGGCGGGGTCAGCGACCCCGCCTACCGTACGCACTTTTTGATCTCTGGTATCACCGACGGACCTTGATTGGCTTCAAGAAAAGGCTGGACAGGATTCCGTCCTCAACGTACCAACCGCCGGAATTCTGTTCTCCCGTTCAACCAACCAGTTGTTGGCTTCGGTGGAGGCAGAAGGATTTTTCACCGTTATGAAAACCCCTACTCTACTTCAGCTGCGATCCGGCTTACTGACTCTCTTAATCCTGGGCTTGGCTAGTGTCACAGTCTCAGCACAGACACCGACCCCTATCCCAACGCCGTTCCCGACTCCCACTCCGGGAGCCTGTGGTTGGGCTCGTTCCGCCCTGCCCATGCCGATCATCGATTCAGCGGTGGCCAGCCTCGACGGAAATCTCTACACCTTTGGCGGGACAACCACCAACAACGTGCGCCTTGCAAATTCCTATAAATTTGATGGAACGACTTGGATCTCAATTGCCCCTCTGCCGGTTGCCTTGACTGGCGCATCGGCGGTCACCGACGGCACGAGCCTTTATGTGCTCGGCGGGTATAGTGGCACCAATGTTAACACCGTCTATCGGTACGATCCGGGCTCGGATACCTACACGACCCTCGCACCGTTCGCGATCGCAACCTCTTCTCAAGCAGCGGCCTACTTCAATGGGAAGATCTACAAGTTCGGCGGCTATACGAATGCCCCGCCGTCCCCAACCAACGCTCTTGAAATTTACAACATCGCTCTAAATCAGTGGACAGCCGGAGCCAACTATCCCGCTAGTGGAATCAGCTATGCACGCGGCTTTACGCTTGGCAGCTTCATTTACGGGGTGGGTGGATCGACCGGGGTCGGGACCGGTAACACAGCGCTGACCTGCCGCTATGACCCGGGTACAAATACCTGGAGCGACAATGCGATTGCCGACCTGCCTGCGCCCCGGTCGCGCGTAGCTGCTGGTGCTTATCTCGACGGCGCAGTTGTGGCTGGTGGAGATGCTGGCGGAACGGGTCTAGCCTCGGCCCTTTTTTGGGATCGCGCTTCCAACACCTGGTCTGCCTTGCCAAACATGCCGAAAGTATATTTTAACATGAATGGCGCAGCCCTGGGTGGAAGCTTCTATCTCGTAGGAGGAAGTTCCACCTCACCGCCTTACACCAACGACTTTCAGAGGTTGACCTGCCCATTTCTCCCCACCCCAACCCCGACGCCAACCGGCACTCCCACCCCGACGCCGACTCCCACCCCAGGCATCTGCGACTGGACTCCCGGTCCCGCGTACCCGATTCAAATTAGTGAGAGCGCAGTGACCAGTCTAAACGGCACTCTTTATAGCTTCGGCGGCAGAAGCAATAATGTCGTCGTGGCAAATTCCTATAAATTTGATGGAACGACCTGGACGGCGATTGCGCCGCTGCCGGAGGTGTTGACCGAGGCGACGGCGGTCAATGACGGCACCAGCATCTACATTCCTGGGGGTTACACGGGTAATATAACCAGCAATAGGTTCTACAAGTACAACCCTGTGGCAAATACTTATACCACGCTCGAGATCCTCGTGAGTCCAACCGCCCGTCATGGAACCGCCTGCGTGGGTGGAAAAATTTACAAACTATGTGGGTCGCTCCTGGAATCTTTTCCCGTGAACACACTCGAGATTTACGACATCGCCACCAATACCTGGACCTCCGGAGCGAACTATCCACTCTCCTTAAACTATCTGAGCGTTTTCGCGCAGGGGAACTTTATCTACGCCGCAGGTGGCTTTACGTTTAACGCGCCTGGGCCAACCGCCAAGGCCTATCGTTACGACCCGGCAACAAATACTTGGGACGACGCGGCCATAGCCGACTTGCCTTCCATCCGTTATGACGCGGCTTCCGCTCCTTATTACGACGGCGGCGTTTTGGCTGGCGGGACAGTGGGAGGAACTAATTCAGCTTCGGTTATCCTTTGGGATCCCGCTTCCAACACCTGGTCAAATCTATCGGATATGTTGGGCGCGCACTCCAAGATGAATGGCGCGGTGCTGAACAATAGCTTCTACGTCGTGGGCGGTCGGACAATGACCTTTCCTAACAGCTCGACCGATAATCAGAAACTTACCTGTCCGCCCGCTCCTGCTCCAACGCCCACACCTAGCCCGACTCCCACGCCCACGCCCACTCCAGCACCGACTCCAACTCCAACATCAACACCTACTCCGTCGCCCGCCCAGGCGTTGAACATCTCGACCCGGATGCGGGTGGAAACCGGGAGCAACGTCCTCATCGGCGGCTTCATCGTTACGGGCACCGCGCCAAAGAGCGTGGCCATCCGAGGAGTCGGTCCTTCCCTGGCTCAGTTCGGCATCCCCGATGTCCTGGCCGATCCCACCCTCCAACTGCGCGACAGCTCTGGCGCGGTGGTGATTCAAAACGACAACTGGCAAGATGATCCTGCCCAAGCGTCCCAACTTACCGCTCTGGGTCTCGCTCTCTCCGATCCCAATGAAGCGGGCATCGTTGCTTCGCTTTCGCCTGGAGCTGCCTATACCGCCATTCTGGCAGGAAACAATTCCGGCACCGGCGTGGGCTTGGTGGAAGTCTACGACGCCAATCCGGGTGCCAACTCCCAACTGGCCAATATCAGCACTCGCGGTTTTGTTCTTACCGGCAGCAACGTCATGATCGGCGGATTCATCCTTGGCGGGAGCAACAACACCCGCGTAGCGGTGCGCGGCATCGGACCCTCGCTCGCCCAGCTCGGTTTGAGTCCGGTGCTGGCCAATCCCACCCTCGAGTTGCGCGACAGTAACGGCACACTCTTGGTTTCGAACGACAACTGGCAGGACGACCCTGCCTCTGCCTCGCAGTTGACGGCGCTCGGGCTGGCTCCCTCCGATCCCGCCGAGTCCGGCATCCATGTCTCGTTGGCGCCGGGCGCCTTCACCGCCATCCTGGCTGGACAGAGCGGCGGCACCGGCATCGGCCTCGTCGAAATTTACAACGTGCACTAGCGACCAATCTGAAGATCCCACCGAGTCGGGCACGTCTCGTTGGCGCCCGGCGCCTTCACCGCCATTCTGGCTGGCGAAAGCGGCGGCACCGGCATCGGCCTCGTCGAGATCTACAACGAGCGCTAGCGCCGGTCGCATGCTGCGATCGGCGACTCGAATATCGAAATCCGAAACTCGGAACAATGACCATGACCCAAACAGCATCTTATTTTAGTCATTGCTTCCTTGGTAATTCGGATTTGTTTCGGATTCGAGAATCGTGCTTCGAATTTTGCCTTCGCGCCGCCTGCGGCGATTTACGATTCGGCAACCGGAGCCGTTGCCCCATAAGTCTCTAATCCGCGTGATCCGCGCCATCCGCGGTCTAATTCCCTTCCGGCAGAGTCGGCATTTCGCCCTACCGAAGAAGCAACACCCGAAAATCGTCGCGGAGACTCGCGGCTACCGCTTCGACAATCGGACTTTTCTGGCTAAGGTTTCCGCGCTTCGTCAGTTGCCTCCGCGCCGACGAACTACCGCGTCTGGTATTGCCATGCATTATTTCGTCTCATCCATACGGAAAACACTCGCGGCCCTTCTGCTTTTCGCGATCCTGGCCTGCGCCAGTCGGGTCGATGCGGTCCCTTTTCCAGCCTCCAAGGACAACACCCTCTACCAAAGCACCAACGGCACGCTCAGTAACGGCCAGGGCATTTTTGTTTTCGCGGGCAGAACCAATGAAACCACCAACCCCCTGCGCCGAGGGGTGATCGCATTCGATCTCAGTTCCATCCCACCGAACGCCACCATCACGTCCGCGAGCCTGAATCTGTTCCTGGTCAAGATGGGGCCGGTGGCGCCCGGCAACATTACGGTGAACAGAGCGCTGCGAAATTGGGGCGAAGGCAATTCCAATGCCGGGAGCCCAGGAGGCCACGGGGCCACAGCGCAAACGAACGATACGACCTGGCTCCACAACTTCTTTAATACCGGCTTTTGGACGACTCCAGGCGGCGATTTTCTCGCCACGCCCAGTGCCACCGCCTTCGTCGAAGAGGAAGGCCGATATCACGTCTGGAGCAGCGCGGGATTGATCGCGGACGTGCAGACGTGGGTTTCCAATCCGGCCAACAACTTCGGGTGGTTCATCATCGGCAACGAAATCAACCCGGGGAGCGCGGCGAAATTTGCGACCAGCGAAAACGGCACCAACCCGCCCCGCCTGGATGTCACGTTCACCACGTCGCCTCCAACGCCCACCCCTTCCGCGACGGCAACAGCCACGCCCACCGCCACGGCTGCGGCCACCCCGACGTCCACCCCCACGCCGGCTCCCACCATCACTCCGTCCCCCACACCTGTTTCCACGCCGACACCTGCTCCTACCCTCACCCCGGGGATAACTCCTACCCCAACGGCGCCGGCCACCGCCAGTCCGTTCCCCACCCCATCGATTTCCCCGACCCCTGGCGCCTCCGTCACTCCAACTCCCGCGATTTCTGCGACGCCGACCCCTGCCGTTTCCGCGACTCCGAGTCCGGGCGCTACGTCCAGTCCCACGCCAATGGTTACCCCAACTCCCACGCCTCCCGTTAAGGCGCTCAACATCTCGACCCGGATGCGCGTGGGAACCGGAACCAATGTTCTCATCGGCGGCTTTATCGTCACCGGCACCGCCTCCAAGAATGTGGCCATCCGCGGGGTCGGCCCGTCCCTGGCCCAATTCGGCATTCCTGGCGTCCTCGCCGATCCCACGCTCCAACTGCGCGACAACAGTGGCGCGTTGGTAATGGCAAATGACAACTGGCAGGACGATCCCGTTCAAGCAGCCCAACTCACCGCTTTGGATCTCGCGCTCCAAGATCCGAACGAGTCGGGCATCGTCGCTTCGCTTTCGCCCTCGGCCTACACCGCGATCCTGGCGGGAACGAACGGCGGCACCGGCATCGGCTTGATGGAGATTTACGACACCAATCCCGGCGCCGATTCTCAACTGGCCAACATCAGTACGCGCGGTTTGGTCCTCAACGGCAGCAACGTCATGATCGGCGGGTTTATCCTGGGCGGGAGCACGACCACGCAGATCGCGGTGCGCGGCATCGGACCATCGCTGGCCCAGATTGGCCTGAGTCCCGTGCTGGCCGATCCAACGCTCGAGCTGCGCGACAGCAACGGCGCCCTGTTGATTTCGAACGACAACTGGCAGGACGACCCGATCTCCGCCTTCCAGCTTTTCTCCCGTGGTCTCGCTCTGCCGAATCCCAACGAATCAGGAATTTACGCTTCGTTGCCGCCGGGAGCTTTCACCGCCATACTCGCCGGGAGAGATGGCGGCACCGGCATCGGCCTGGTCGAGATCTATAACCTGCGGTAGGCGACCGCAGGAAATTCGAAATCCGAAATCCGAACCTCGAAACAATCACCGAATATCTAAACGGGAAGAAAACTCCAAACGAAGCAGCTCCCGGTTTTGGTAATTGCCCCTTCGGTGATTCGAACATTGTTTCGAACTTCGATATTCGGATTTCGAATTTTCTGACCCCAAAAGACGATGAGCCTAAACCAAGAAACGGAGAGCTGGCTGGAACCCATCGACGTACGCTGGTAGCATGAAAACGGGAATGATTGAAGATGAGATGCACGTTGTGGGAGCGAAGCGGGCCGAGCTCGAAGCGGCGGTCGCGGCGCATCCTTTTCTTATTGGAGTCAACGCCCATCACATTCGATTGCTCGCGGATTGCGCGATGCGATCAAAGTTCACCGCGGGGCAGATGATTTTCCGGAAAGGTGAAACCGCGAACCGGTTTTATCTGATCGAGACCGGAAAGGTGGCGCTGGAATCTTCCACCGGCGATTCGGCGGTCAGAATCGACGAGGTCGGCCCGGGGGATCTGCTCGGCTGGTCCTGGATCTTTCCCCCTTATGTATGGCATTTCGATGCGCGCGCCGTCGAACCCACCACGGCCATCTTCCTGTATGGAACGATCCTCCGCGAGTATTGCGAGAGCGACCCCTCGTTGGGCTATGAACTATTCAAGCGGATGAGCGAAGTGATGATGCGTCGCCTCCAGGCGGCCAGGGAAAAACTAAGTGAGTCCATGCAGACGACATTGCCCGGGAAAACGCCCGCGACCTGAGCGGCCGGAATCCAGAGATAACCTTTCTCATCGCGCCTCGCCAATTTGAAGCGCTGATTCATTGACGGAGCGCCGGCGGATTCTGCTCAAGCGTCTCGGAGGCATCGCCGAATGATCAGGGTGTACAGCCCGACCATAATTGAGACACCACATACGATTACGCATTCCATTGTTACCTTTCTGTTTCTTCCGCGAACATCATTGTCCGCTTCCCGGCGCTGATTTGGGCCCTGAGGCAACCGGCACACGGGTGGCCCCAGCGATCGCATCGCCCGGCGTGACCAGGAGGGTTTGGAACGAGAGTCCCAGTCGGCGCCATTGAAGCCAAGGGCGCAGCATGATTCGAGACCAGGACCGGACGCTTCCGGCCGACCTGTTTGACTGAAGCGCAATTCGTTTTCATAACTTTTGTATCGCGGTTCAGATTAGCGCCGCTGGTTTGCGCCGGGCTTGCCGCATCCTGGCTTTTCCTGTGCAGAAATTGTTCGAGGCCGAATCCATCCAATTCGGCACGCTCGAAGAGGAGTAGCCGGATCGACTACCACTCAGAGTGCCGGGAGCATTCCCAGATAATGAGCAGATAGAGCGTGGCTGTCGCTCCTGTCGCGATCGCAATTAGGTAGTTCATGATTTTCCTTTGTGAAAAACATAGAGAACTCCGCTGTGCTTCGCTTATCCCCGTTTGGCTTTTGCTGTGCGTGGATTGCGCGGAAAGCAACATGACGCCGCTCTTAAGGTCGATCGTCCACCGTATTGAATTGCCAGATCGGCACCGGGCCAGATAGTACCCCGGTCATGGCCGACGCGTTGCCGCAGACCAGCAATCAGGCGAATAAGCAACTGATCGACACTTTGCTGCGCTCGCGCTTGTTTCGTGACTACGAGGGGGTCTTTACCAAGGCGACCGGTCTGGCACTTGCCTTGCGCCCGCTGGAGTACTGGCAACTCGAGCACCATCAAAAAACCAACGAAAATAAATTCTGCGCCCTCCTCGCAAAACGGCCGAGCACATTGGCCGTTTGTTTGCAGTCGCACGCAGAGATTATTCGGCATACGGGCGCGATCCCGCACACCGAAACCTGCCCGTTCGGCTTGACCGAGACAGCGGTGCCCGTGCGGCTGGGTGAAGAAACCATCGGCTTTCTCCGGATCGGTCAGGTTCTCCGACGGTCGGCCATCCAGAGCGATAAATCTCGGGCGGCCGCAAAGCTGAAGGAATGCGGCCTGCCCTTCACCGGGGCGATTCGCAAAGCCTGGGAGACGACGCCGATTATCCCGAAGGACAAGTACGGCGCGATCGTGCGGCTTCTGAGCTTTTTCGCCGAGCAACTCTCCGCCCTGATCAACCAGATCGTGCTCGAGAAACAAAACGTCGAGCCGCCGCTGGTGCGCAAGGCGCGCGAATACATCCAGCAACACAAGAGCGAGCCGTTATCTCTGACCGCCGTCGCGCAGGCCTCAGGCGCGAGCGTGTTTCATTTCTGCAAGGTCTTCAAGAAGTCCACTGGCCTGAGGTTCACGGACTATCTTGGCCGGATGCGGTTGGAAGACGCCAAAACGCAGCTCTTGAACCCGAGCCGGCGCATCAGCGAAGTCGCTTATGACGTCGGCTTCCAGTCACTCACCCAGTTCAACCGGAAGTTTAAGCGAGTGTTCGGGGAATCACCCACCGAGTTTCGCGCGAACCTCCATTCGCGCCCGCCCAAACCTAAAAAGGTCTGAGGCCAGAGGTGGGGAGCGATTCAGGTCCGTTCACTTCTGGATTCCACCGGTGTGGCATTCGGCGCAGGAAAAATCGGAGTATTCCGAATCGACATGCATGAAATTATGACCCTGAAGATTAACTTGCTGGATCTGTTCGGCGTTCCCCTGGGCCAGGATGAGATGGCAGGAGCGGCAGTCGCTGGCCTTAATCGTTGATTTGCCGTCGGCGGCCAGGTGTTTGCCGTCATGACAGCGGAAACATCCATTCCAGTTCTTGTGGGAGATATTATCAGGATGGGTGCGCCAATCCGTCTTCATTTCCGGGAAGAAATTCTGGTGATAAATCTCCTTGGCGACGCGGATAACCGGCTCGGCGGTCGCCGCGTCGGGATAGGCTTCGCGCAACGAGGTGGCGATCCCGTCATCGGCTTGCGCGGCGGTCGTATATGGCTTTACCAGGGCGTCGACCACTTTGGATTTCACCCAGGGAGTCTTGGGATCGAGCCGGCCGGTGGTAAGCGCTAGATCGACGGCGTCGTTGGGCGCCTGGACGCGGTGGGCGGGACGGCTGTGGCAGTCCATGCAATCCATCCGCTCGATCTTGTGCCTGGCGGGGTCATCGGTGAACTCCGCCGTCCGATACTCCGTCACCCCGCCTTGCTTGTTCGTTACACGCACCCAGGGGATTGTTTCGAAACTCTTATCCGTGGCGATGAACTCGACCTTGTTGCCGATGTTCATGTGCCAGTGAATTCCTTCCTCCGGGCCGTTGCTCAAATCGCCGCCACCCACGTTGAGAAGCAGCTGCACCGTGAAAGGCGTGTTCTGCTCATCTGCCAGATAATGCTTATAACTGCGCACGATGTTGCCCGCGTAACGCTGCGGCCAATGACATTGCTCGCAGATCATCTGCGGCGGCCGCGGATTCGCCTCCGTCACGTGGATCGGTCGATCGAAATCGCCCAGAACCGTGTGATAAAGCTGCTTCACTCCATTCAGCTTCGTTTTGAAAAAGGCGGCTGCGCCGGGGCCGACATGACAGTCCACACATTCGACATTGGCGTGGATACCATGATGCGAAGCGACAAATTCCGGTTTCATCGGAACGTGGCAACGCTGACCGCAAAATTCGACCGACTCCGTGTAGTGATAGGTTTCGTAACTGCCGAGCGCGGTCAGAAAGAGAAAGGCAACCGCTCCCCCGCAAAAGACCGCCAGGATGCGGCGATCGCGGGGCCGTGAGAAATCAATGTGAATCTTAAGCGGGCCGTGTCGCGTCCGCCGCTCTCGTCGTTTCGCCAGGAGCGCGCCGAACAGGGCCAGAAATATCCCGAGGAGGAAAAATAGCGGTGCGACGACGTAAGCTAGAATGCCTACGTAAGGGCTCGAACGGGCGGCGAACAGATCGATCGCAAAGAGGAAAAGAAAGGCAAAGAGGGCGCTGGCCGCGAGAAGCAGCCCGGCCCAGCTGGTCCAGTTGTGGAAATGCCTGCGGAAAGAACGGCGGGACCTGGCGGCGTCTTCCATGGCGACGCTAGGCGAGCCGAAGAGCGGCCGGCATGACCATGGTCGTGATCATGAGCAGGAAGATTAATCCGGCGACGCTGTTAAAGTGCCGCCAGACAAAACTACTTTTTCAAACCCCGAACGTAAGCCACGAGCGCCTTGATGTCGGCGTCCGACAGCTTGTCGCCATAGGCTTTCATTTTGCCGCTGCCGCTCTTAATGGCTTTGGCCGCGTCGGCATCACTGAAGCCCTGCTCCTTTGAGTAATCCTTCACGCCAAGTTTCTTGCCCATCGTCGTGCTGCCGCTGCCATCCTTGCCATGACAGGAAGCGCAGTGCTGGGTCCAGTTTGCGGCCGCATCGGCACCGAAGGCGATGCTTCCGCAAAACATCGCCGCCGTGATTAATAAAGCAGTCTGTTTTTTCATCATCAGTCTCCTTGGTTTCGCGTTGTTGGTATCAGTCTGAAAACAAAAACGAAGCACCGCAATGACAAAGTTTGCGCAGATTTTCCGGAACGAGGAATAGGACCTTGGTCTTATCTCTTCAGGGTGCGGACATAGGCGACGAGCGCCTTGATTTCGTCCTCGCTCAGCTTGTCGCCGAAAGCCTTCATCGTCACCGCGCCGTTCTTTTTTACACCATTCTTGATGGACTCCCCGGCCTGGGCGTCGCTGAACTCGGCCTGAGCTTTCGGATCGGTGAGGTTTTTCGCCTTGAGCGCCCTGCCCATCGCGGTGTCCGCCCTGCCTTCTTTCCCGTGACACGGGACACAGTTGGCCTCCCAGTTCGCCCTGGCGTCCGCGGCGCGAAGGCTCGGGGCCGGAGCCAGGAGAGCGGTCAGCATCAGGAATACGAGTGCTTTCATGGGCTCTTGTTTTTTCGGTTTACTCCGATGTTGTCTCCACCGCGAGCTTTCCTGGCACAAACTTCACGCCGTCACGGTCGCGCCGGGACGAGGTGGCAATAGTCTGAAAACTCCGCCAGCGTTCGAGCGGCATCGCCGCAATGGCCATTAAGGCGAGCTGGCTGACGACGAAACCGACCAGCCACGGAAATGCTTTTTGCATGAAACCGTAGGAATGAAGTCCGACGCCAAGCATATTGACGCCGAACCAGGAGAAGCTGGTCACCACGTTGCCAAAGATCGCCATGATCATGAGGCCGCGCTGGCGAATGTAGCCCCCCCAGCGCGCGTGCAGCGTCATCGCGCACCACAGCACGATGAGCACCGCGCCGTTTTCCTTCGGATCCCAGCCCCAAAAGCGGCCCCATGATTGATCCGCCCAAATACCGCCGAGCACGGTGCCGACAAAACTGAAAAGCGTGGCGAAACAAACTACGCCATACGTCATCCGCGCGAGTGAATCCGCCGTCTGCTTCTGAAGCGAACGGGTGAAGACCCCCCGGATGATGTAAATCATCGCGAGCATCCCCGCCAAAAACATGGCGGAATATCCGGTGGTGATCGCAACCACGTGGGTGGCCAGCCAGATGTTGGTGTCGAGCACCGCCTGCAACATCTCGAGCGTGTCCCCACTGCCCGCGAGGTGATGGGCGATGATCAGGGTGATAAAACCGATCGCCCCCGCGCAGGCGGCGCCGATTCCATCGCGAAAAATCCGCTCGAGAATCAACGCCACGATTACAGCGCCCCAGCCAATGAAGATCGCCGACGAATAAAGATTCGTGACCGGCGGCCGTTCCTGCAGATACATCCGCGAGCCGAGCCCGAAGGTGTGGATGGCCAGCGCGAGCAGCAGAAGATAAAACGCCGTCCGCGTCAGCGGTCGGCTCCAACCGAGCCAGGAAAAGCAGGCCAGGAGGAAAGCAAGAACGTACAGCACCATGCTGTGGGTAAAGGGATCGACGTGATTGAAAAGGAACTCGAAGGCGGACCGCCTGACTGCGGTCGGCTGCTCCTTCGCAAACCAATCGCGCAGGAACGCGGCCTGTTGATTGAAAGCCTGGTAATCGCCGGCGTGATAAGCGTCGCCGAGCTTCGCGTAGGCGATCACGACCGGATGAACCTCACCCGAGCGCAGCGTATCGGTCAGGACTGCGCCGATCGGTCGCCATCGCGCGCCTTGCGCAGGCGGGACCGCAAGCGTGTAGGCCATGTTCGCCAGGTTGTCGTAGCGCTCCGCAAACGCCGCCATCGCGTCGAGCTTCTCCTTATCGAACGTTTCGCCCTTCTCCCGCTGCCGGGCCGCTTCAGCCGCGGAGGGAATTGCAGCGACATAAGTGGCTATCTCTGTGGCGAACTCGTGCGCATCCTCGGGGCGCAGGCTGTTCTTGAGGCGCTGGCAAAGGATCAGCGCGTTCCGCAGGTTCAGGATCGCGGTTTGATACGCCGAGCGTTCGACCGATTCGAGCTTGTCCGCCTGCTCGCCCTGCGCGTCGATCTGCTTCAGGAAAGGCGCCAGCTCGTTGAAGCTGAAATATTTTCGATCGCTCTGTTCCCAGCCAAAAAGGCCGAGCACTTCCGCGTTCTGGATGACGAAGAGCGGATAGTCGTCCGCTATCGCCGGCTTGAGGACGACGTCGGCCAGCCACTCGATCGCGGTCAGTTGTTTTCCGTCGGCGAGCCGCAACGTTTCCTTCCCGTGAACAATGAGCAGGGAATTGCGGCCCACGGTGTCGAGCGGTTTCACCCGTCCGCCGACGAGCACGGGAATTTTTCCGAATGTCACCAGGTCGGGGCCACCCTGTTGGATTTTCGGCGGCAACCAGCTCACGCTCACCCAGGCGAAGGCGAGGATCAGGACCAGCCATGGCAGGTAGCGTTTCATGCGGGAACAGCGCGCTCCCGGCGCGAAAATCCAACCAGGTGATATCCGAATTGCACCAGCAAACCGGCAGCGACAATGATACAGGCGATGTAGGGAGCGAGGAAACTTGGGTTGCGCACCACCTGCAGGATCGAGGTGCGATCGTCCCGCTCGAATCCTGCCTGGTAATAGGTCTCACCGCGGTAGCGCAGCGGATGATTCATATAAATGAGAACGTTGCGATTCACGCCGCCGTCTTCGTCGATCAGAGTGATCCGGCTGGCGAAGTCTTTCGGGATTTCCGTCCCCGGATATTTCTCGTGCGTGAACTTCTGGAGCGTCACGCTGTACGGCTTGTAATAGCGAACCGGGCGCATGGCCAGTTGCCAGGTCCGGTCGCCTGCTGAAAACGTTTGCGGCGCGTCGAGCGCGTCCGACACCAGCCAGATGCCGAGCGATCCTTCCGCGGCGAGGATTTCCACGGCGGCGGTGACGAGATCGCGATCGTTTACGCCGGTCGAGCGCGGAACTGGTTCGACGACGGCTTGCGCGCCCGGACCGCGGTTGGCGATCGGCTGTTTGGCGCCTCCAGCCTCCCCCGCCATCTGGAGCCGGGAATTCTGATAATAATGCCGAACCGCGATTCGAAACGGCAGGCTCTTGTGCTCGATCGTCCCGCCACGGCGTAAGACCGATTCCGGAATCGCCGTAACCTGCTCAACCTCCGGATTAGTCGTATCGATGACAGCGAGCTCCATTCGCCGCGGATCCTCAGAAAAATTTTTCGTGCCGCCGACGTTGAGCCGCATGTGGCTCTCGACCGCGAACAGGTCGGTGAACAATCCGCCGGCCAGCATGATGATGAGGCCCGCGTGAGTCAGATGGATACCCAGCTTGCGCCACGTCCAGCGGAAGCGTTTCACGTGCGCCGCGATCAGGTTCACGAGCAGAATGGCGCCGATCAAATGGCCGCCGGGAAAAATTGGGATGCGGAATCCGTTTCCTTCCGCGGGCCACCAGACGAACAGGCTTTGGAAATAGCGCTGCTGCGCTTCCCAAATTCCGAGATGCACCTGGGCGAGTGTTCCGGCAAAAATCAGCGCCATCGCCGCGGCCAGACAGGCAATGGTCAGCTTCAGCGAGGTGATCAGGTCGATGAATTTTCGCAGCAACATTCTAAAAGCGGATCGATTGGAGGAAGGCCACGAACTTCGGCTTTTCCTGTTCTACCAAGACCGGAGGACCGTTCAGTTTGAAAAACCAGGCCCGGCCGCCCTGACGCGTCCACGCCGCCAGCACCCGCGCGCTCGCCCCGCTCATATCAACCGTGTGAATATGCACTTCGCCGGCATGCACAGGCGCAACCAGCGATGTGAGCACCTCGGCTCCGATTGCCGGCAGGCCAATCTGCTGCCGCCAGCGGTTGATATTGTCCACGTCGCTGCCGCCATCGCCCGAAAACGTCACCACGGAAATGTCCGCTTTCTCGCCGTCCTTCTCCACGGTGAAACTTGCATAACGCATCGCTGAAGGCGCCGCCGGCGCCCAGTCGTCCGGCGCGTCCCACTTGATTTGAGGTTTGTCCGAATTCGTGGGCGGAGCCGGCATTGTCGTGTTCGAGGTCTCCGTGTTCGTCGGGACGGCGCGCCACGCGCTCACCCATTTGAGGAAGTTCTCCTTTTCCGCGGCCACCAAGGCTGCGTTGCCGCGCATTTTGAAAAACGCCGTGCCCGTCTCATCTGTGGCGATCGCGCCGACGATGCGGCCATCCTTGTTCGCGTCTCCGTTTTCAGGTTCGCCGGAAAGATCGACCACCGTGACGCCGCCGCGCGCGGTCGAAAGCGGCTGCACCATGCTCTTGAGTTTTTCCTCGGTTACGGCCGGCTGCTTGAGCTGGCCGAGCCAGCGGTTGACGTTATCGAGAACATTTCCCGCCGCGGCCCCGAGCGTGACAAATGAAATGTCGGCAACAGCTCCGTTTTCGCCTTTGACGAGAAAGCTGGCTTTGCGCATCTGCGCCAGCGGCTGCGCCTGCCAGTTTGGCGGGTTCGGCACATTGCTCGTGGTCTGAGGGGCGGTGGCCGGCATACTCGCGCCGCCACCGACCGGTGGATGATTATCCGGCAATGACGCCGTCGCACCGGACGGCATCGCCGCCTCGGTGGAATTCTCGAGCGGTGCCTTGACCACCCGATACACTTTGATCTGCTCGTTTTCGCGATTACAGGACGCGAAACAGAACAAAGCTGTCAGAGCCGAAAGCCAAAGTGTGCCTGGTCGCATATTCACCCGTCCCCTTACCTACCGTGGGTGCCGCTAGAGTGAAAGCTAGAACCGATATTGGAGTGACGCGCCCACCACGTGGGCGTCGTAATTATGCACGCCGCCGTAGGCATCGGTCCGATTGGTGAAGTAGCCGTATCGGAGTTTGCCGATAATGTTCCGGGAAAACTCGTGCGTCAGCACCGCCGTGACGGCCTGTTCCTCCGCGTCCGCGCCGTAGGGTTGACTGACGGCAGAATTATCCTGGAAATCGTCGGCCCGGTAATAGAAATAACTTACCTGGAGGTCGGTTTTATCACCGAGGGCGTAACCGGCTGTGATGGTGCCATTCCAGTAGTCGTTTCGGCTGTCGAGGACAAGAACAGGCATGCTGGGGACCAGTTGATCCGCGGGCGTGTCAGTCTCATTTCTGACGTAATTGACGCTGCCTTGAATGTAGAGCCGCGGACACGGGTTCCAGGTGAGTGTCTCGCTCAGAATATGCGCGTTGATATCGGCGCTCTGGATCGGGCTCAGTAAATCACCGCGGGTATCGGTCGTCCCGTGCTGGTAATCGTAGCGTGAGACCGAGGTGAAATTCGACGCCGGCCGCCAGGTGACACGAATGTTGAAATCGTCCACATCGAATTCCTGGTCGCGGAGAAAAGCCGGATAACGGTTACTGCTCGTGAGAGCATTCGACGTGGTATCGAAAGGATGATCGTAATGGTTATCGTGGATCTTCTTGTAGTACTGCGTCGCTACGTTCAGATACGTTTTCGGATACCAGTTCGCGCCGATCACATATTTTTGGGTCCGGATCTCCCCGTCCGTGTCGCGCCCGATGAGGAGGAATGGGATTTCTTCTTCCAGTTCAAAGTCGCGCTCAATCTGCGTGAGGTCTTCCTGAAGCCATTCTCCCTTGGCGTAGAAGGTCCAGTTCTTCAGGCCGGTGTAGCGCGCTTCAAGGCTCTCGGTCACTGAATCAAAGTCACGCGTGCTTGCCGCTGTGACCGGCATGGTCGTTACGGGGGCTCCACTTGACGCGACATTCGATTCAATGGCCGCGCTCAAAGAATCGAGGTTATTATGCTCGTAGCGGAGGGCAGGAATGATGGTCCAGTCTTTGCTCGGCCTCCAGGCGAGGTTGAAGGTGGTGACGTGCTGGTCGAGTTGCGATCCGCCCATTAAATTGAGGAAGCCTTCGTCGCGCTGTTGCCGGCGCGCATAGATCGGATCAAAGATCGGATCGTAGCTGTTGCCATAGATGCGGCTGCCCCCAAGGTTGCTGTCGATGGTCGAGAACATGTAGGCGATGGAGAGCGTGACCTTGGTGCCAAAACGCGAGACCAGGTAGGCGCTGGCGCTGAAGAGATCCGCATCAACGTTGTCCTTCTGGGTGACGAACCGGTCCGCGTTGGTTTCAGTCGGCCGCCGATGGATATTGCGCGAATCTTCGTTCTCCTGCTGCTCGTAGCGGAAGCTGCCGCCGACCTCCGTCTGCCCAAAGGTATGCTTGAGGTCGAGGGTGAGGATATCCCGCGTCTCGTCGATGGTCAGGAAGGTCGGGACGATGCCGCGGGCCGCATTGCTCGTCAGGCCGGTCAGGTTTGTGTCGCCCCAGACGGTGGAATCTTTCTTTCCGTCGCGCGACTCGTGCTCGTAACGAAAAGTAATTTCCGGCCACTTCGGGATGCGCAGTCCCAGCTCGACCCAGATGTTCTCCCGATCGACGAAGAGGTCGTCGTCATAAAGATCGAAGAAAAGGTCGTTGCCCGGATAGAAACCGCCGTGGCCGTCGTACCAGGTGCGGAACTTCTTGTAGCCGAGCTTGAGGTAACCGAAGTCCTTGAAGGTAAATTCTATGTCGGCCAGGTAATCTTCGGTCCCGCCGAGGGCATGACCGTCAATCCGCAGGCTGACGTTGTCGCTGACCTTCGGCTCCCAATGCAGATCTTCGATCCCGCCAAACAAACCGTCATTCTGCCAATGCTGCTGCTGGAAGGCGGGAGTATCACCCTCCACCCAGGCATTGCCGAGGCTGAGCGTGATCCAGTTGGTCAGCGGCGCCGGTTCTTCCGGCGTCGCGACGGTCTTGTCCTCGCCGCCCTGGGCAGAGATCCCCATCACGCCCAGGCCCAGCATGATCGCGAAGAGCTTTTTCATTTCACTCCTTCCTAAAATCTAAGTGATGAACTGATCTGGGAGCCGTGGACGGCTTCATGACATCCGGCCGACCAGCACGTGCCGCGGGTGAGCGAGCCGGCATGATCGCGGCCGCCGATCACGATAACGCCGCCCGCGGTTTGGGTTTGGGAATGGCACTTCAGGCAAAGAGTGGCGTTGCGCTCCGTGAGCATCTTCTGATTAACCGAGCCATGTGGCTGGTGGCAGGTGTTGCAACCCTGGCGCAATGCTTCGTGCTCGAAGACGAACGGCCCGCGCTGCACCGAGTGACATTGGAAACAGGTTTCGTTCGTCCCGGCCAGATTCGTTCCCCCGCTCTTGAACGCGGGGCCCTTATGCGGATTGTGGCAGTCGCTGCAGCTGACCTTTCCTTCGAGCACCGGATGACGATGGGGCAGCTCAAACTGCCCTTTCACATCCTGGTGGCACTGGAAACAGGTTTCCGGGGAGCGGCGCGGATTGATGATCCCGACGCGGCCGCCGCCCGCCTCTACGTGTTTGCTGCCGGGGCCGTGACATGACTCGCACCCGATCTCCTTGCCCTCCTGGCTCGTCAGGCGGGCATGCGTCGCCGTATTGAAATCACGCGTGATTTGGTCGTGGCACGTCTCGCACGACTCCGATCCGACAAACGTGGCGCCTGCAATATTGGGCGGCGCGACGATTGTGCGCGTAGTGCTGCAGGACATAAGGACGAGGGCTGTCGCAGCGCACCCGCCGGCAATCCACCACAGCTTTTCGCGCCCGCCGATGAACCACCGCGTAAGCCTCGAGTGCAGCACGGAGCAGTCTTATGAGAAATGCGGCGCGTTGGCTACGCATTTTTTCCGGCAATCGATTCAGCCCTTTCGCTCAGCCCGAGCCGTTTTGTCCCGGTCGCATCGCGGCGCGGTACTCAGTCGGCGATTGGCCGGCCAGCTTCTTGAAGACACGGTTGAACTGCGAGAGCGATTGAAATCCCGTGGCGAAGGCGATCTCGCTGACCCGCAAGGGACCTTCCCGAAGCAGCGTCGCTGCTTTTTCGTAGCGCGCTAGCGCCACATAGCGAACGAAATTGACCCCGGTAGCCTCCTTGAATTTCTCACTGAGATAATTCGTGCTCGTGCTCACGGCTTGGGCGACCTGGCGAAGCGAGATTTCGTCAGCGCAATTTTCGTGAATGAAATGGCGCGCTTTTTGGATTCGGATTGGCTCCATTCCATTGATCAGAACTTTTTCGTTTTTCATCTTCTCCTCTGGAGAAAATGAATCCGGAACGCCCGATGGCGCTCTCCCTGCCTTGGGAATGGTGCGTCCGATCTTGTTCCGGGAACCCAGGCCCAAAATCCGCCGCATGGTTGCCCGCCCCAACTCGGCGAGCTCTAGCGGATGTGGATCAACGATGTTCGGTCAGCGCCTGAGCGGCCGCGAGCGCCTGGTCGATGTCGGCGCAGAAATGGTCGAGCCCGATTCGTTCGGCCAGGCCAGCTTCGAACATCACCTTCATCGGCTGCGGTCGAACCGCGGTGAGAAGAACTTCAATGCCGTCCCGGCGCAGCTTTTCGATGGCGCCTTCGAACGCATGCAGGCCACTCGCGTCCATCGCCGGCACGCTGCGCATTCGAAAGATGACGACGCGCGGCTTGTGGCCGGAACCGCGCAGCGCCATGTCGAGTTTTTCCGCCGCGGCGAAGAACATCGGTCCCTCGATCCGGTAGAGGACAACGTCTGACGGAATCTCCTTGCCGCGAATGCTGTGCGATCCGGTGCCCGGGTCTTCGCTTTCCTCGGTTATCAGCCGGATGTGCGTGACCTCCTCCATCTGGCGGAGGAAAAGGACAACGGCCATGACCAGTCCCGCTGCGACGCCGATCGTGAGATCGAAAACGACGGTGAAACCAAAAGTAGCCAGCAATACGATGAAATCAGCGCGCGGCCCGCGCCATA
>QHMY01000053.1 GCA_003218305.1 Verrucomicrobiota bacterium | reverse complement strand
CGGTTGCAGTCCAGGCTCCACTTATTGGATCGTACAGCTCCGCGCTCGCGACTTGACTGCCGGTATTGTCAATTCCTGCCGAGACGAGCACCTTGCCGTTAGAGAGCAACGTTGCGGTGTGATCATAACGTCCGGTGACGAGGTTCCCAGTGTAAGTGAAACCACCGGACGCACCCAGGCACGGCTGTAATGTCATCAGCCCCGCACCCAGAAAAAGCGGTAAGAAGAATTTTCGTATGTTCATATAAGTTGCGGGTGGGGTCTTCTAAGGAAAGCGCGCTGCGCGGGCCTTAGGATTCCGTTCCAGGATCACTTTGGGTTTGAAGTGAACGGACAGGAGCAAAGTATGGGGGGCATGATCATCTTGTCGAGGGAATTGGTCCTTCGGCCGAGCTCTCGGTATCTGATGGCGGGCAATTACGAACCGCGTTTGCGGCGTGGACGAACGCTTCTAGAATCTCTTGCGCGGATGTGAACGCAGACGCGTTCATCAATGCCCGACAGTAGCAAACCAGACCGGCCTATTCCTCCATACGAGGCGGCGCGGTCTGATCGGCCGACGAGCGCCGAGGGCACGCTGTTGCGGTCCCCCGGAAAGCACGATCCCTACGCGGCTTTTCGTTTTCCGGCCTTCAGATTCTACACGGTGGGTAATCTGGTTTCGGTCATCGGGCGCCTCATGCTGATGGTGGCGGTGGAATGGGAGATGTATGCGCGGACGCATTCCGCGACGGCGCTGGGTTTGGTGGGGCTGATGATCGCGTTGCCCGTCGTGCTGCTGTCTCTTCCAGCCGGACATATCGCCGACCGCTTCCCGCGAAAACGGATTGTGCTCGTGACGCAGGCACTGAGCGCGATCTTCTCGGTCGCGCTGGCCTACGTTTCCTGGCAGCACGCCGCCATTCCGAATTGGCGGTTTCTGCGGGACGCAAATCACTTCCTCTTCGGGATCGCTTCGATTTTCGAACGGCACACCTATTTCCATTTCGATGATCTTTCGATCCCGCTGATTTATCTGATCCTGCTTTGCACCGCGACGGCCCGGACTTTCGGCTGGGCGGCGCGGAGCTCTTTTTTCCCACAACTCGTGCCGCGTGAAGCCTTCGCGAACGCCGTGACCTGGAACAGCAGCGTCTTCCAGATCGGTTCCGTAGTCGGGCCCGCTCTCAGCGGACTACTCATCGTTCGAGCCGGGTTCCCCGTGATTTATCTGATCGATGCGATCGCTGCGATCGGGTTCTTCCTCCTGGTCTTGCCTATTCGAAGCAGCGATCGCGGGAGCAGCTCGGAACGGAACGCCTGGCGGAGCCTGAAAGAAGGAATTCAGTTCATGCTGAGCAAGAAGGTGATTCTGGCGACGATCACGCTCGACATGGTTGCCGTATTGCTCGGTGGGGCGACGGCGCTCCTCCCGATCTTCGCCGATCAGATCCTGCATTGCGGCCCGATCGGACTCGGTTGGATGCGCGCGGCGCCGGGAATCGGCGCCTTCATCATGGCGCTGGTGATTGCCTACCTGCCGCCGATGAAGCATGCGGGCAAAACGCTGCTCTGGTGCGTGACCGGGTTCGGACTCGCCACGATCATCTTCGGGTTGTCCCGTCACCTTTGGCTTTCGCTCGCGATGCTTTGCCTGACCGGCGTGTTCGACAGTGTGAGCGTGGTCGTGCGGCACACGCTGTTGCAATTGCTGACGCCCGACACGATGCGCGGCCGCATTTCCGCCGTGAACAACATCTTTATCGGAACCTCGAACGAGCTGGGCGCGTTGGAGTCCGGGCTGACGGCGGCGTTGTTTGGGCCCGTGATTTCCGTGGTCGCGGGTGGCGTCGGCACGATCCTGGTTGTGCTGGGCGTGTCTTGGATCTGGCCGGAGACGCGCAAGATCGGCGCGCTCGACAAGAATTTGCGGTGAAAGTTGTAGGGCGTCGGGGAAGCGCCGGAGGCGCGACGGAATAGAGCCCGGAGTGAAGTGCAGCGGAACTCCGGGTCAACGGACAAACGAATTTCCAAACCCCTGGATAGGGGTGACGGACGTTGTCTGCACTCGCCGGTGCGGAACGGTGCCTGGCCCGCTTTCCGTCGCCCCTTCCGGGGCTTGATCGGTTATGCTGCAGCTCCCGGAACTCGCTGCGCTCGCTCCGGGCTTTATTCCGGCGCACCCTTTGGGGTGCTAACAAGACCACCAGCCGGCGGCGCGGGCATGGATGCCAGTGTGCGGTGTGCTAAAATCTACCGAACATGAAAATAGCTGCTGCCCAAATCTCGTGCGTGGTTGGAGATGTCGCTGCGAACCTGCGCAAGATTCGCGACTTTTCCGCGCAGGCGAAGGAGGGCGGCGCCGAACTGGTGGTCTTTCCCGAAGTGGCCGATACCGGATATTCGATGTCGCTCATTGCGGCTGGCGCGACTCCGTGGACCGAGGGAGCTGTCCCCGAACTCCAGAAAATTGCGCAGGATCTTTCGATTGCCATCATCTGCGGCGTTTCGGAACGCGAGGGCGCTTCGATCTACAATTCCCAGGTTTTTGTCGACGCGAAGGGCGACATTGTAGGGAGCTATCGTAAGACCCATCTTTTTACCGGAACTCCGATCGGAGAGGACGAATGCTTCAAGCCGGGAAATGAGTTGAAGAGTTTTCCGTTCGGCGGCTTCCGACTGGGCCTGAGCGTTTGCTACGATCTTCGGTTTCCGGAGATTTTCCGAACACTTGCGATCGAACAGAAGGCGAACGTTTTCATTCTCTCCTCAGCGTGGCCGTATCCGAGGATCGAACATTTTCGGACGCTGGTCAGCGCGCGCGCCATCGAGAACCAGAGCTACATCATCTCTTCGAATCGGGTCGGCACGGATGAGGGAGTTACCTGCTGCGGGTCATCGGCAATCATCGATCCGTATGGAGTGATCCTCGCGTCTGCTTCGAGCGATCGCGAAGAACTTATCCTGGCCGAGGTTTCGAAAGATGCGATCACGGCCGTCCGAAACAAGATGGCGGTCTTCGCCCAGCGCCGGCCGGATGTTTACGGCAAGGGTTGATTCAGCCTACACCCGGCGCCAACTAAAACGACGCGTGTTTTGCCTGTCATCCCGAGCCGCGCAGACGGCGAGGGACCTTACACACGCAGATTGCGCTAACGCGAGCGACACGGCGTCATCCAACGTGCGCGTTCACTTGTGGCGCGGTAGCGAAAGACCGCCTGTGAGGTCCCTCGTCGTCTATGCGACTCGGGATGACAAGTCGGTGCGGCGACCGAGCGATGGTCCGACGCCAACTAAAACGCCGCGTGCAACGCCATCATCCCGTACGGCACACCACCATCCTGGTGGTATCGGACCTGGGTGCGATGGAAATCGAACTCTCGGAACGGAATGAATCCGCCTTCCAACGAAAACTTGATCGCTGACGTTATTTTCCAGTCCAAACCCATTCCGGCCCGCATTTCGTTGTAGGTAATGACGGCGTGATTCAGGGATGCGTCGCCACGCATGGTGCCGAATTGCTTGTCCACACGATAACTGTTCAGCCTGAGGTCGGCGCCGGCGTAGAGGGTGAAGTTGCTGTTCACTTCATATTCCAGGCGTGGTGTTGGCGCGACCGCGTTCAGCGTCCATTGCGGCGCAAATTTCCAACGAATACCACCGCCGGGCAGCACCGGGTATTGGCGCAACCCATCGATCCCGAGACCGAAGACGACCTGGAACCCCGAGTTGAAAATATAGGTGCCGCCGATGACAACGGGCACGTTGAAGGTGTCCTGCCCGAAATCATCAAAAGCGGTCCCGTAAAAACCGGGCTGCGCTTCGATTCGGATGAGGAAGGAATCGGAGAGTTGGGTGTCGAGCCCGATGATCATGGCGGTGGAATGAAGATCGTTCGGGACCGGAGCGTTTCCGCCGAAGCCAAAGGAATAAACTTCCGTCGCGATCCCCAGGCGGAGAATCCCGATCTTCGTCATCGGCGTCAGGATGAAGCGGACGCGCGCCTGGGCTCCGTCGAAATCGGTGATCCTCAGGTTGCCCGTTTCACCTCGTTGGACGTCGCCCTTGCCGAAATAGGACCCCTCCACGTCGAACTCGTAGGAAAAGGACGACTCCGACTCGACCAGCGCCACGTTTTTCGACGAAGTCGAAAAGGTTTCGACCTTGACCGCGAAGGCCCGGGTGGTGGTTAGCACGAGGCAAAGGGCGATAAATTTGATGGCTGTTTTCATGCGTCCGGAATCAGGGTGTCGGCCTAGACTGCCTAGCGACCCCCGCCAATGTCACGTCTAAATGCCGAGACCGCCTTCGAAATATCTCTCATCATCGAGGATTCCGAGGCGACCCGCTCGATTCCGTGCAGTCCCACGATGGCGGCGGCAGAGATGAAATCACCCCGCCAGACCAGGGTGGAGGGCTTGCCGCCGATGTCGACCGGCCACATTTGATAGAGCGTCAGGCCGACATAGTAACCGCCACTCGCATAATAGAGGACATCCGCGGCCTGGGACCCTCCGTTTGGTCCCGAGCGGCGATAGGACGCGCCGAGGGTGAGCACGCCCTGTTCATCGGCTGTGAGCAATTCCCAAAATGGCTCTCCTCCACCGCGTCCATTTCCAGAGCCATCGATCAACCCTGAGAACTGTTTCCGAATCTTATCCTGCTGCTGCATCAGCCCACTGAATTCCTCCGCCGGCCGGACTGCCTTTCCAGTATGATCGTACGGTGGCTGGGATCTGGTGCCGCCGGACGAAAAAGCCCGCGCCCGGCCGCTCAACACGCCGGCCCAAAAATTGGCGACTGGTCCGGCCATCGAGCCGCCGCTCGTCGGCAGTTTTTTCGCTTCTTCATTGCTGATTTGCAAATCGGTCGAACCCTTGAGTGTAGCGCTTACGAGGGACTGAACCGCGCCGTTATTCGGGGCACTTGAGAGCCGGGAAAAATTGGCCGGTCCCGGCGAGGAAGGGAGATCGGAATGAAGCAGGACCTTCAAGTCGGAATGGCGGGCTGGATTCCATTGGCGCAGGGCCTCCGCCACGCGGGCCGCGGGCGCGGCCACCACAAAGCAGCTTTGGGCCGAGATGTAGCTACCGCTCATTGGGACGCCATGGGCGACGCTCGGGCTGTTGGCCAGCGCGGCGAGATCGACTTTGTCGAAGACGGAAAAGCTTGCCAGCTCCGCGGCGGGATCGGCGAACGCGTTGGGAATTCCGAGGGACAGCAGGCAAATGACAGAAAATATTCTCATGAATTTTGAGACGGGATCTGGGCGGATTGCTTCAGGGATATTCTTTTCCATTTTGAAGATGTCACATCTATTCCCATAGTGCAGCCGTTGCAAACATTGTAGAGGCGCTCGTGCCAGGCGCCGGGAGTTCGTGGTTAGGCGCTTGGCAAGAGCTCTCCTACGTTGCCGTTGCTACAGCCCAAATCATGACCGAACCGGCCATCATCCTCGATCACCTCAGCAAATCCTACGGGGACACTCATGCCGTGGAGGATCTCTCCCTGGCGATTGAACCGGGGACAATCTTCGGATTTCTCGGGGCGAACGGCGCGGGAAAAACAACGACCATTCGCATGCTTTGCGGCCTGGTCCGGCCGACCGGCGGAACCGCGAGAATCATCGGCGCCGACGTCTGGCGCCAGCGGCATGTCGTGCGGTCGAACTTTGGCTATGTCGCGCAGCGCTTCAGCCTGTATCGAGACCTCACCGTGGAGGAGAATATCCGGTTCTTCGGCGGGGCCTGCCGCGTCCCGCGCAGCGAATTGCCGGAGCGGACCACCCGGTTGCTCGAGCTGACCGATCTGAAGGCAAAACGGCATGCGTCAGCCGGAAGTCTTTCCGGCGGCATGCGCCAACTGCTCGCCCTGGCCTGTTCGCTCGTGCACGAGCCACCCTTGCTCTTCCTGGACGAACCGACTTCCGGCCTCGATCCGGTCCATCGCCAGCAGATGTGGAATCTCCTCTACGACTTGAGTCACCGCGGCATCACCATCTTTGTCACGACCCATTACATGGATGAAGCGGAACGTTGCACCGAGGTCGGCTTCATCGAGAGAGGCCGGTTGTTAGCGAAAGCTCCCCCGCGCGCGCTGAAGGAGAGCTTCCAGGCGAAGCTCCTCGAGATCGAGGTCGAGCCCGTGATGGACGCGCTCGTTCGCCTGCGCGAGGTCCCGGGGATTCTTGGCTCTTCTCTGCGCAGCGGGCATCTGCGTCTTTATGCGGCCGATCCGGAGAAGCTCGTGGCCGAATGGAAGAAGGAATGGCCTTTTCCGGACCTGCGCTGGGTGAGCCACCGCTGGGTGGAGCCGGATATGGAAGATGTCTTTACCGCCTATTCGCAGGGGTACGATGCTGTTTTGAAACCGCGATCATGAAAAGGGGTTCCTTCAGCGCCATTGCCAGCGTGGCTTACAAAGAGTTTCTTCATATCTACCGGGACCGGCGCGTTCTGATTCTGCTCCTGATCCTGCCGCCGGTCTTCACGCTCGTTTTCGGCCACGCCTTTGAAGCGGGCGAAATGACTGACGTGCCGGCGATGCTGGTCAACCGCGATAGCACCCCCCGCGCGGATCGATTCGTCGAATTGATTTCGAAGAACAAGACTTTCCAATGGCAGACTCAGCCGCCCACGGTCGTCGGGGAAGAGGATTTGCTGGGTCATCATGTTCAGGCGGCCTTAATTATTCCGCCCGGCTGGAGTGATAGCCTGGCTAATGGGGATCCGGTTCCGCTGCGCCTTTATCTCGACGGGAGCGACACGAACAGCGCGGATTTTCTCGAAGGCAGCGTGCTGAAAACGCTGGGCGATTTTCAGCTGAGCGAACGCCAGGTGATGATCGACGCGCTCCCGGAAGATGTCTTCGAGCTGGCGAAGAAATTGCCGGTGCAGGTGCGGAAGCAATTCGTCTCGATGATGGAGCCTTGGAAGACCGACCATAAGATTCTCTACAATCCGCAAACTCGTTTTATTGATTACGTCCTGCCCGGCGTCATCGGACTCATTTTGCAGTTGATCACCGTGACCCTAATGGCCTGCACGCTCGCGCGGGAACGCGAAGCCGGCACGCTCTATCAGTTGATGGTGACGTCGCTCCGCCGCCGCGAAATCGTGCTCGGAAAAATCATTCCGTATCTGGTCATTTCCATCGTGCTGATTCTTGGGATCATTTTGCTGGCGGGCTGGCATTTCCGGGTGCAGTTCCACGATCCTGGCGCGCTTGCGCTCATTTGCTTCTTGTTTCTGCTTTGTTCGCTCGGGATGGGATTGCTGATTTCAGCCATCTCGCGCACGCAGACGCAGGCGATCCAATTCTCCGTCTTCTTTCTGCTACCGGTCTTCATCCTCTCGGGCGCTTTCGCACCGCTGGCTCAGCTCCCGCAGGCCATTCGCTACGTTTCGGAATTGTTCCCCTTGACGCATTTCTGCCGCGCTTTCCGGCTGGTAAACCTTTATCGCGCGACGCCGCAATACTACGCCGAGGATCTTATTTTGCTTTCCGTTGGCGTCCTGATCACCTTCGTCGGCGCCATGATCCTCCTGAAACGGGTCGAGCAATAGGGTGGCGGATTGCCTGTTTATTCGAATTCCTGGGGCGTTGCCCCAGGCTGGAATGAAAACGCGCTCTTAGCGCTGAGTAGGGCACCGCTCCTACGCCGTCGTTGCGTCTAGAACTTCGCTTTAATCTCGAGACGCAAGTAGGGGGCCGGATCTGTTTTGAACGTCATGTCCGCGCGATAGTATTCAAACTTTCGCTGCAAGGAATAGCCACCGCCGAAATCGATCGTGACCGCATCGGAAGGCGAATAGATCACTCCACCCCCCGCCCGATAGTCCGTGTAATCGACCTGCGCGTTGCTGAGCTTGTGCGGCACGATCGAGTCATCGTGATCCGTGCGGAAAGAGCCACCCGTCAATTGCCCGCCGACCCAGAAATCCCACTTGTTGCATGGTGAATAAATAACTCGGGGCTCAGGCAGCAGGGCGAGAAATTTTAATTTTTCGCTCGGCATCCAGATGAGGCCGGCGAGCGGTAGAACGGGAAACTGTCCGCGGAGAAATCCGGCATTCAATCCGGCGAAGAAGTAAAGCTTGTCCGGCTGCAAAACCCAAATCCGGCCCAGCGTGATCGGCGCGTCAAAGGACGAACTGTTGAAATCGTTTTCGGTATAGAACCCCGGCTTCACCTGGATGAAGGCGCCAATGTCGTTGCCATGCATGTATTCGATGGCGAAATAGCCGGCCACCCCCTGCAAATGCCTGGGAACAGGGGCGCCGGTGGCTCCGAAATCAAAGCGATCGTAGGAAACTCCGAGGTGGAGATAGACATGTCCGTTCAGGAGAAAACGGTGCCCGTAGGAAAACGAATTCGAGATTGCGTCCTGGTCGCCGAAACTTCCACCGCGATGCAGATCGCTTCCGAAGACGTAGCTCGACTCCATCTCGAACAGATCGCGCGAAACCGCTTCGGTCTTGTCGTCGCCCACCGACTCAACTTCGTTCTTGATCGCAGCCGCCCAAGCCTCCGAGCAGAAAATGAGGGCGGCGAGAACGGTTAACCAGAGCTGGAGCCTTTTCATCCGCGAGGAGCGTAACTGAATCGGACGCGGCCACAACCCGGAATCTTCAAGAAGCGCCGGCCTCCGCTTCGTTCTTTTTGATTCGCGCCGGAATCCTGCGCTACTCTTGAATCGTCACCGAGACCAACCGTGAAACTCGCTCTCGATCATCTCTCGCGCACTGATCCGCGCTTCGCCGCGCTCATCCGGCGAGTGAGACCTTTCGACGTGGTGGCCCAGCCACTCGTCAGTCCATTTGATTCGCTGGCGGAGTCAATCGCTTACCAGCAACTCAGCGGGAAGGCCGCCGCCACGATTTTCGGCCGCGTCCGGGCGCTTTACCCGAGGCGAAAGTACCTCGACCCGAAACTAGTCCTCGCGACTTCGGATGAGACTTTCCGCGCCTGTGGACTCTCGCGCAGCAAAACGGTCGCGCTGAAGGATCTGGCCGCGAAGACACTCGACGGCACGGTCCCGTCCGGTCGCGCCCTGGCTCGGATGAGCGACGAGGAAATCATCGAGCGGCTGACCAAAGTGCGCGGGATCGGCCGTTGGACCGTCGAAATGCTGCTCCTTTTCGAGCTGGGCCGGCTGGATGTCTGGCCGGTGGCTGATTATGGAGTGCAAAAGGGTTTCGCGAAAACCTTCGGCCGCAGAAAGCTTCCGACGCAGAAGCAATTTCTTAAGATCGGTGAAAAATGGCGGCCTTATCGCTCGGTCGCGGCGTGGTATTTCTGGCGCGCGCTCGATGTGCCGGAGGCGAAGAGCCGGTTTGATTAGCAACTCTCTTACGATTGCTGTAGCCACGGCGCTCTGTCGCCATGTTTTGGCGGTATCGGCGCCCCGACTGAGCGGGGCAGCTCCAGCACTTTCCGCCGAAGATTGACTTCGCGAAGTCACTTCCATAAAACGAGGGCCTTATGGCGCTGATTCATGTGGCTCGAGGCGGGTCAAACATCGGGTCGTTTCCATTGGAAGAAATCCGGGAAGGTCTGCGAACAGGCCGGTTTCTGCCTACCGATGTGGCATGGGAGGAGGGGATGCCGGAGTGGAAACCGCTCTCTCAATTTATGGCTGGCAAGCCTGGTGGCGCGGAGCCTGTGGCCGACGCGGCCGGGACCGGGACCGGGGCAGCGGCGCTCCCCAGCACCGCGGGTGAAGGTCTGCCCTGGGAGCACCGGGCGAAGCTCGGTTTTTGGAAAGCGTACCTCGATACGGTCACCATGTGTTTGACTCAGCCGGCCAAGGCGTTCTCCACCATGAAGCCTGAAGGCGACATGCTGGGCCCGATGCTCTTCGCGCTGATCGGAGGATGCGCCGGCATTATCGTTTCGGTTTTGGCTCAACTGGCGCTTCAGTCGGTTGGGTTTTTGGCCGACCGCCAGAACGCGATGATGGGAACGTTTGGGGTCTGGGCAATCGCCTACATCCTCCTCTCACCGGTGATCGTGATCGTCGGAATGTTCGTGGGCAGCGCAATCCTGCACGTCTGTCTGCTCATCGTCGGCGGCGCCAAAAAATCGTTCGAAACCACTTTCCGCGTTTGCTGTTTTGCAACCGGATCGACTTATCTTTTGTATATGATCCCCATGTGCGGAGGGCTGATCGCCGGGGTGTGGAATATCGTGCTGGAGTGCATCGGGTTGGCGCGCGCCCATGAGACTGATACCGGCAAGGCCGTAATGGCGGTCTTGCTTCCCATCATTGTCTGCTGCGGAGTCGCCGTTCTTGTTGCCGTCCTGGGCGGCTTCAGCGCGCTCAGTTTGTTTCAGAAGCATTGAGTTACCTTCTGATGCGTCTTTCATGGCGTCATCGTTCCGGCCGTGATCTTGATCACGAGCTAATCTGGCTCGCTGTTTCGATAGCGTCGATCGCTCTGGGCGCGACCTGGTTGGCGCTGGCTCTTCCCTGGCCGCACTGCCCCTTTTTCGCCACAACCGGTTACCCCTGCGCGACCTGCGGAGCGACACGATGCACGATCGCGTTCCTCCATGGAGATTTGCTTTCGGCAATACGGTGGAATCCGCTGGCGTTTGCCGCGCTTTGCGGGCTAGTCGTTTTCGATCTCTATGCCGCGATCGTGTTGATCGGCCGGCTGCCGCGATTACGCATTGTGGATTGGACGATCGCGGAAAAAAGGATGGCGCGAATCGCCGCGATTACTCTCCTGGCGCTGAACTGGTTCTATCTCCTCGCGCACCACGATCGTTTTTAGGGAAGTTACCGAGCACCGAAAAAGCTTGTCATCCCGAGCCGCGCAGACGGCGAGGGACCTCTCAGTCGCACTGCCCGTTACTCAAGAAAGCGATCACGTCATCCGAAGGCAACGCCCTGTATGTCGCGGAAGCGCTTGACCGGTTGCGAGGTCGGCGCTCATCCCACGGTCGCGATCCCGGTCTGCGCGGCTCGGGATGACAAGCAAGCTCGCCACGACGTTTCACGGGGTCCCTCGACTTCGCTCGGGATGACCGTGGATCCGAGTCATGCTGCTGGATCACTTACTGCGACGTGGGTCGAATATCGTCCTCCGGCGCGCCGCGATGGCTGGCAATGAAGGCGGAGGGATTGATCCAGCCGCGGGTGTCGTCGCGATAGCCGGGACCGACGAATGGCGTGGTGAACTCGCGCATTTCAAAATGCAGGTGAGCCCAGTATTTGCCGCCAGCCGTTCCTACTGTGGCGATCTGCTCGCCGCGCCTCACCTTCTGCTTCGGTTTCACCAGGATTTGATCGACGTGGGCGTAGTAGGACTGCACGTATTTTCGTGCGCCATTTTCTTCGTAGGCGTGAAGCAGAATGATGATGTTGCCCCAGCCGGGCCCGGCTTCCTCCGTGACCAGGACGCGGCCGTCGGCCACCGCGTAGATCGGATCGCCCAGGTCGCTGTTTTCACCGCCGATGCCATTGAGATCGTCGCCGAGATGGCGATTCTCGGTGAACGGCTGCGCGTTGTAAGTCAGCGCGCCGTTTTCGCTTCCGATGGGGAAGTCGAATCGCTCCGCCGCGGGCAGCGAGACCAAAAAGAGCGCCGGCACAATCTGGAACGCAGGATCGACCGGTCCCGGTCGATGGAGTTCCGGCCAGAGCCGGAGGAAGAGGCCGGCCGCGAGGGCGAAAAGGAACAGACCCACTAGGATCGCGGCCCAGCCCAACGGCGTTGTTCTTCCCTTGCTCGGAGTTGTCTTCATCTTTACGCTCGCGCGATGCGAATTCTGGTCACGGGCGGTGCGGGGTTTATCGGCTCGCACCTTGTCGAGAAATTGCTCTCGACCGGCCATGACGTCTCGATCCTCGACGATTTCAACGATTTTTACGACCCGCAAATCAAACAAGCCAATATCAAGGCCGTTGCGGGCGAGATCGCAATTCATCGCGTGGATTTGCGCGACAGCGCGGCGGTCAACATGCTTTTCCACCGGGAAAAATTCGACGCGGTGGCGCATCTCGCCGCGCGGGCGGGAGTGCGGCCGTCGATTCGCCAGCCCCAGCTTTATTACGACACGAACGTCAGCGGAACCCTGCACTTGCTCGAAGCCGCGAGGCAGACCGGGATTGAACGATTCGTTTTCGCGTCGAGTTCGTCGGTTTACGGCAGTGTAAAAACGGTGCCGTTTTCAGAGGATTTTCATCTTACCCAGACGATCAGCCCGTATGCCGCGACCAAGATTGCCGGCGAATTCCTTTGTTCGACTTACTCGCACCTCTACCGGATGCGGGTGGTGGCGCTCCGGTTCTTTACCGTGTATGGCGCGCGCCAACGGCCGGACTTGGCGATCCACCAATTTACCAAGCGCATCCATGACGGCGAACCCATCGACCAGTTCGGCGACGGCACCACGCGCCGCGATTACACCTATATCGACGACACCATCCAGGGTGTGATGGCGGCCCTGGCCTACGAGGGGCCGCTTTTCGACCTTTTTAATCTCGGTGAGAGCGAAACGATCCAGCTGAAGGATTTGATCGCGGGCATCGAAAAAGCGGTAGGCAGAAAGGCCAAGATCAACCAGCTGCCGGAGCAGCCGGGAGACATGCCGGTGACCTGCGCCGATATTTCGAAGGCGAGGAAACTGCTCGGTTACAACCCGACCACACCCTTAAGCGCCGGACTTCCGAAGTTCGTCGATTGGTTCCTGAACAAACCGGCCGCTTGATCGGCAGTCATCCTGAGCGGATCCCGCAATCGCGGGAGCAGTCGAAGGACCCGGTGGAAAGTCGCCCGGCGTCCCACGGGGTCCCTCGACTTCGCTCGGGATGACAGGATTAGGCGATTGGCGATGCGACCCACCCCCCTCCACTTGCATTCGGCCCCGTCACGACCATAGTTGTTCACAGATGTCGGGAACGTTTTTCGATACTCCGGCCCTTCGCTTTTCACGACGATTCAGTTTTTATCAGGTTTGGATGCGCCACGTCGCATCGTTGCTGTTTCGTTGGCTGACTGACGCGCAGGGCCATTGTGTTCGAGATCGATCCCGGCGCCATGAGGCGGAGTTTCCAGCGGCGACGCAGATTGCAGACCAGCGATTGTTTCTTGGTTCGCGCGCCGCGGACCGTGCATCTACCGATGCGCTCCGCCCAAATAACAATTGGGTAGAACTTGAGGATACACATGACATCTCAATCATCGGGGAGAAATGGCCGGCGTCCGCGCGGCGGCTCCCGCAGAAGGGGCGACAACAATCGCCCGCGCTATCAGAGCGCGCCCTCCCGGGCGCCGGCGAAGAAATCATTCTGGGAGAAAATCACGGCGTTTTTTGCCGGTGGAAAACCAGCCCCAGCCGCAGCCACCAGGCCGGTGACGCAGGCAGCACGCAGCAACGGTTTCGAGTCTTCGCGTCCGTCGTCGTCGCGTAAACCGGAATCAATTGAAGTGACTACGCCCCGGCTTTATGTCGGGAACCTGTCATTCGACGCGACGGAGAGCGATCTCTTCGAGCTCTTCAACGGGGTCGGCGCGGTCCAAAACGCCGAAGTAGTGACCTACAAACACAACCAGCGTTCGAAGGGCTTCGCTTTCGTCCAAATGCTGACGGTCGACGAGGCCAAGCGCGCCGTAGAAGAGTTGCACGACAAGGAGTTCCTTGGCCGCAAGCTCGTCGTGAGCGGTGCGAAATCGAGCGAGCATCATTCGGCGAACTAACGATTTGTCGCTTAACAAAACCGGGAGACGAGGTGGCGTGGGCCGCCAGTCTCCCGGTTTTTTGTTTAGAATGTGGGAGGCGCCTTTGCGCGGCGACGAATCGGGGCACAAGAAAATGACCAAGGAGGGGCGCTTTCCAAACCGCCCTCTGAATGCGTTCGGCGGTTTGGAAACCGCCGCTCCTTGTTAATAAATGAAGCGCACATTCTTCATCGTCGGGCCCACCGCTGCCGGGAAATCGGAGATCGCTGCCGAAATCGCGCAGCAACTAAACGCGGAGATCGTCAACGCGGATGCCTTCCAGATCTATCGCGGTCTCGATCTGCTGACGGCGAAGCCGGAGAAAAGCTTGCTCGCAAAGGTTCCTCATCATCTCCTCGGGACGGTCTCGCTGAGCGAGGAGATGAATGTGGAAAAGTTCCGCTCCTCTGCGCTGGAAGCGCTTCGAGATATTAAGGGCAGAGGAAAGCAGGCGATCGTGGCCGGCGGAAGCGGCCTGTACGTTAAAGCACTGACCCACGGCCTCTCAAAATTACCGGCGGCCGACCCGCAGCTCCGGGCGCGATTGGCCGATCTGAGTCTCGATGAGTTGTGCGGACAACTGGTCGATCTTGATCCCGCTGCGGCGCTCAAGATCGACCTGAAGAATCGCCGGCGCGTTACCCGTGCTCTCGAGATTTGTTTACTCACCGGCCAACCGGTCTCAGAGCAACGTGCTCTTCCTGCCGCCTCGCTGTGCGAGGCGCCGATTAAGCAGGAGAAAACGCGAGGAGACAGCGCTTCGCACAGCGAAGCGGCTACAGGATCGGCTGCAGGCGTCTTCGTTTTTCGCGAGCGCGCCGAGCTTTACGAGCGAATCAATCGCCGGGTCGAAGAGATGTTTGCCCAAGGCGTGGTGGAGGAAGTCCGGGCGCTCCGCGAGATCGGTCCCACCGCGGAACAAACGCTCGGTCTGCGAGAGATTCGCGCCTTGATCCGCGGCGAAATTTCGGAAGCGGAATGCATTGTAACAATTCAGCAACGGACCCGGCATTACGCCAAAAGGCAGTTGACCTGGTTTCAGCGCCAAGATAATTTCGAACCACTGAACTTATCATCACACGGCTTTCCCGCAGCCATCGAAGTGATCGCGCAAAACGCACGTCGCGTTTTTGCGCAAAGAGATGATTGAAGTTCGCCCGATGAAACGGCAGGAGCGCGCGATCCTAATCGGGCTCGAGCAGGACGGCGTTTCGAAATGGGACCTGCGCGATTCGATGGACGAATTGCGCGAGCTGGCAAACTCCGCCGGCGCGGAGGTGGTCAGCACCGTCACGCAAAAGCTGCAGAAACCGACGGCGCCCTACTACATCGGGCGCGGCAAAGCGGAATTGATCAAGGAGTCGTTCAAAAATCAGCAGGTCACCTCCGTCATTTTCGATGACGAGCTTTCCCCGGCCCAGGGACGCAACCTGGAGAATCTGCTTTCGCGCAAGGTGCTCGATCGTACGCAATTAATCCTCGATATTTTCGCCCAGCGCGCGCGGAGTCGGGAAGGGCGCCTCCAGATCGAGCTGGCGCAATTGCAATATCTGCTGCCGCGGTTGACCCGGATGTGGCACCACTTGTCTCGTCAGACTGGCGGCATCGGCACCCGCGGCCCGGGGGAAACCCAGCTCGAAGTGGATCGCCGGCGGGTGCAGGAACGAATCGCGCGCCTCGAGCGGGAGTTGGAAGGCGTGCGCAAAGTTCGCTCCGTGCAGCGGCAGGGCCGCAAGAGGCACCAGTGGCCGGTCGCGGCGGTCGTTGGCTACACCAATGCCGGGAAATCCACCTTGTTGAATCTGCTCACCGGCGCTGCCGTGGTCGCCGAAGACAAGCTTTTCGCGACGCTCGACCCGACGACGCGCAGTCTGACCCTGCCCAATCACCAGCGCCTGTTATTGACGGACACCGTCGGTTTCCTGCGCAAACTACCTCACACGCTCATCGAATCCTTCAAGGCTACTCTCGAAGAAGTAAGCGAGGCCGATTTGCTGATTCATGTGGTCGATCTCAGTCATCCCCGGGTCGACGAGCACATCGACGCGGTCGATAAAGTGATCCGGGAACTCGGGGCGTTCGGCAAACAAACGCTAATGGTTTTCAACAAGATCGACGTGCTTCAGAACCTGGAACTGGTAGATGTTTACCGGAACCGGTATCCGGGCAGCGTCGCCATTTCGGCTCGAACCGGCACTGGAGTGGCGACACTGGTCCGGGCACTCGAAGACGCGCTTGGATCGTGGCGGTTACGTTCCTGTTTTCGCGTGCCGCTCACGGAGGCGGGATTAATTGCGGAGATCCATCGGATTGGTCACGTGCTGGAGTTGCGGTACGAGGGAGAATTTGCTCTCGTCGTTGCGCACGTTCCTCCGCAGCTCGAACAGAAGCTGAGTGCGTTCGCTTTGTAATTATCGTGGAGTCAGGGCGCGTATGGCGACATTCGGCGTGGTTATCGCGTTTCTTTACCTGATAATAGCCCAGCGTTTTAACGCTGGGTCTTGATGACAGAAGGAACCTAAGTCCGGTAGGACGAAAGAAATCGCGCCCTGTGCCCACTCGCAAATTCCAGTTGCCTGCTCCTTTCGTCCCCATGCGGGACTTTGCCTCGAGGATGCCATAACCCAGCGTTAAAACGCTGGGCTATTATCAAGGAGAAGCGCCAGCGGGTTCGCGATGTTGAGGGCGCTTGGCACAAGCGAGCCGCATCAAGGAGGGGCGCTTTCCAAACCGCCCTCTGAATACGTTCGGGGGTTTGTAAACCGCCGCTCCTTGGTTAAGCCATTGACGCGTGGTGCGACCGTGGCGAGGTAACCTGATGAAATGGCTTTCCCGGATGAGGGCTGCACTTGGGTTAAATCTGCTCCCGGCGCCGCTTCGCAAGACCATTGTCGCCGTGATTGGCATTACCATCCTTCTGATCGGCGTGGTCATGGTCGTTCTGCCGGGCCCTGCTTTCATTGTTATTCCGATCGGCTTTGCCATTTTGGCCACGGAGTTTGCCTGGGCCAGGCGCGCCGTGCGACGCGCCCGGGTGATGATCGCGAAAGCTCGGGGTCGTGAGTCTGGCAAAGCCCGTTCGATGGCAGGCGTGACGTTATGACCACGCGTGAAAGGGTCGACCAGCTCGTCCAAGCCTTCCCGAAGGTTTATCCGGATGCACATTGCGAGCTGGATTTTCGCAACCCTCTCGAACTGCTGGTCGCGACGATTCTGTCCGCGCAATGCACCGACAAGCGCGTGAATCTGGTCACGCCAGCGCTTTTCGCGAAGTACCGCTTGGCGAAAGATTACGCGAACGCGACGCCGGCTGCGCTGGAAAAAATGATTCGTTCCACCGGCTTTTTTCGGAGCAAGACCAGGAGCATCCGCGGAGCCGCCGCCGCCATTGTGGCGGAACACGGGGGCCGGGTGCCGGACACAATGGAAAAATTGCACGGGCTCCCAGGGGTTGGCCGAAAGACGGCTAACGTCGTTCTCGGCAACGCCTTTCGAAAAGATGAAGGCATCGTGGTCGATACACACGTGTCGCGCCTTTCGCATCGACTGCGGCTCACCCGGCAGACCGATCCGGAAAAAATTGAGCGCGACCTGATGAAAATGGTCCCGCGTCAGCACTGGACGAACTGGAGCCACTGGCTCATTTGGCATGGACGGCGGCGCTGTTTTGCGAAGCGTCCCGACTGCCATCACTGCGAAATCTTTCAGCTTTGCCCAAGCGGAAAACTCTTCGTTCGCAGCGGGGAAGCCCGGCCGCTGGAAAGTGCGTCTTTAGCGCCAAGGGCGCGACCTCATTGACAGCCTGGGGCAACGCCCCAGGGAGATCGGGCACCTCGAATCCTTCGCGCTGAAAGCGCGATTCATTGTGGTATCGCGGAATATGAAACGGATGAAGGCGCATCGTTGTTGAGTCGCGCTTTCAGCGCTTGATGATGAGGGAATCAATCCTGGGGCGATGCCCCAGGCTAGATTGAATAGGCGCCGTTGGCGCTAAAACGCAAAACAACGGAAACGCCGGTTAGGGCGAAGCAGCGCTCTTGAGTTCCTCGACTTCTTCGACTTCCTCTTTCGCGCCTTCCGCCTTCTTTCGAAGTCTCTCGAATTCCTGCTCCAGGGTTTTCAGCTGGTCGTCGGAGAGTTTTTCCAGGTCGACGAGTTTGTTACGGGCCGGCCCAAGAGCGCGGATCAGTTCGTCGAGTTTGAGATGAACCGCCTTCGCGTCGCGGTTCTGAGTGTTTTGAATCAGAAAAACCATCAGGAAGGTGACAATGGTGGTGCCGGTATTGATGATCAGTTGCCACGTGTCCGAATAGTGGAAAGTCGGTCCCGTCATCGCCCAGACGACGATGATGAGAATGGCGCAGACGAAGGCCCAGGCGCTGCCGAGAACAGTCGATGCCTTCCGGGCAAAGACGCCAAAGGCATCGCGAGTGCGACAGAAAAAGTCCCGGTTGTCGCACTCAGTTTCCCCGCCGTTTTTATCGTTCCTGGCCATGCACCATAAGTTCGCGCTTCAAGCAGGGGATGCGTGCATGGGAAAGAATTGCGTCGTTGCTTTCGTTTGTTCCGGGGCAACGTTTTGCCCTTGGCACAGGCGCTTCATCTCAATCTCGATCAGGCTTGGCCGGCCGGCGTCCTTTCCCTCGAAACGCTGGACGCGACCTTCTGGGGACCGCCTCTCCGTTTTTCGGCGCCGACGCGTTCGATCGAAACCTTCTACCACGATGTGGGCCGCAACCTCCCCCCGTTCGTTCTTTACGGCTCCGGGGACTTCCATCATCTCACGGCGCTTTGGGCCCGCCGCCTGGCTGAGCCCTTCGTTCTTGTTTCTTTCGACAATCATCCGGATTGGGACGTGCGCCCGCCGCGCTGGTGTTGTGGCGGTTGGGTAAATCGGGCCATCGAACTTCCCCTGCTGAAAAAAGTGAGCGTCTGGGGCTGCGGGAATTTCGAGTGCTGGTGGCCGGCAAGGTTGTTCGGCAATCGTCGCGCGGAACGGACAGGAAGGCTGGAGGTCCATCCCTGGGGGGATGGACGGCCTGCCTCCGATCGAGCGCGAGCCGGCGTGATCCTCCAGGGTCAATGGCGGGAGCGTTTCGAGGAATTCGTTGCCGGGTTGGATGCGGCGAATCTCTACGTCACGATCGATCTCGATTGTTTGCGGGAGGAAGAGGCCGTCACCAATTGGGAGAGCGGCCGTTTCGCCCTGGCCGACGTCGAGTGGGCACTGACCCAATTGCGCGCCTCGAGCGCCAGGATTCTCGGAGGCGATATTTGCGGGGCGTTTTCCCCACCTCAGTATGCGCGGCGCAAACAACGTTTCGCCGCCAACATGGATCACCCGAAGCTGCCGGCGCGAGATTTGGAGAGCGCCCGCAAGGTCAACCTGCGCGCGCTCGAAGTGCTCTGGCCGCTCCTCGCGAGCTAGCTCAGGGAAACCAGGACAATGCCGGCGCTGATCAGGGCCGAGCCCACAGCCAGTTGCAGGTTCAGTTTCTCCCGCAACAGAACGGCCGCGGCCAGCGCGATCATGATGACGCACAGACCTTGGAACGGGTAGATGAAGCTCAGGTCGTAGAGCTGCAGCAGCCCCAGGTTCAGGAAGAACTTCACGGTCATGAGCAGGATGCCGGCGCTGAAAAGAAACAGGAATTTTCGCGACCGGAATCCGTTAGCATTGGACAGCTCCATCGCGTGTTTCAGAACGATTTGGCCTCCGACCTCGCCGAGGAGCGCGATCACAACGATCACGAAGGAGATGAGCGTCATAGCCGCTCCTCCAGGCGCGCCACCGGTTTCGCGACTACCGCCAGGCCTAACGTGACCAGGGCAATGCCGCACCAGCGCAGGCTGATGATGACTTCCCCGAGAAAGATCCAACTGCAAAGTGGAATCAGGACGTGGACAGCCTGGGAGATGGGAAAGGCGAGGGAGAGGGGAATGTAGCGCAGGACGTAGAGCCAGGTAACCAGGCTGAAAATGACGAAGACGATGGCGATCCACGTGTAGATGGAAGCCAGCCCGGAAATTCCCGTCCAGGCCCAGCGATCCGAAATGTGCGCGGTCTCCCGCGCGCCCAGCTTCAGCAACAGCTCGTAGACGGTGACACCGGCGACGCTCAACGCCAGGTGCAACCAGGGATTGGCCAGGCCCGTCGGTCTGTTTTGCATCGCGGCGACAGTAGATGAAACGGGATTCAAAGCCAACGCGTGCGCTAGCCGTAGAGCTCACTTGCGTTCCGGAATTTCTTCAGGACCGGATCGTGCCGGGTCGGTTCGAGAAATCGCAGCGCGCGCCGGAAGATCTGGTTCAGGAACGGCGACGTGTGCAGCACGTAAAGATCGAGCGGGAACAAGTCGCAACCCAGATGGAACTTCGGCTGGTAGTTGAGCGGGCTGCTCCGATAGCGCTCGAGGCCCTGCTTGATCGACCAGGTGAGGATGTCGCGCAGCGTGTGGAAATAGAGATGAAGATCGAGCGCGACGCGGTAATCGAGGCCGAGGTAGTCGTCATAGATGACGCCGTCGTTCACCAGGGCGACGCTGAACGCCACCGCCTTTCCGTTCTGGCGCCAGACAAAAAACCGCGCCCGATCCGGCATTCGCTGTCCGAGACTGCGGAGATAGTCCTTGGTCAGGCGCTCGAACTTTAGCGGCGAGCGCTCATGCACTTGCAGGTAGAACGGATAAACTTCGTCAACGTAGGGCGTGAGGTCCGTCACCACCTCGAGGGTGATGGGGTCTGCTGTCGCTATCTTGCGGAATTTTCGACGCAGATCTTTCCGGGTGGAAGCGCCGAGGGTGCTCAGGTAGTGATCGAAGTCGGTGTAGCGCAGCTGGAGTTCCGTCATCGGCATGCTGGGCACCCGGGTGTAGCCGCTGGCCGGAAAATTGCGGAACGCCTCCCGGTATCGCGCCGGGAAATCCTTGAAGACCACGAGGGAAGCGCCAGCTTGTTGCGCGCAGGTCTTGAGCGTGGCGCAGAGTGCGTTCGCCACCCAGGCTTCGTCTTCGGGGGCGCAGGCGGAGAGATGGCCCTCGCCGGCGGCGTTGCCCACCATGAGAACTCGCATGGTGAGAAAACGGGGGAACCGGCGGCGGATCATCTCCACCGCACCGCGCAGAGCCGGAATGCCTTCAACCAGGTTTTGCTGAACGAAAAAAAAGGGCTGGATCGCGCGCACCGCGCCTGACTTGTCTTCCAACAGCAGATAATGATGCTCGAATTTTGAATCGAGCGTTTGCTCCACGATCTCGTAAAACCGGTGGTCTTTGCATTTCCCCACGAAGGCGTTTTGCCACGCCTCGCACTGGCCGAGTTCGGTCCCCGAGAGGACGCGAGCGACGCCGTTTGGAAATGGGATGGTTTGGCCGCTGGACATTAGAACGCTCAGAAAACGCCCAACGCTCAACGTCCAACGACGAACATTCAACTCTGTAGCCGCTTCGCTGTGCGAAGCGCGGGAAAAGGCACCGTCAGAACGCTTCGCACAGCGAAGCGGCTACAGCTCCTGATTTGCGTTCGCAGCCGGCAGGACCCCGCCGCGGATATGCAATTCGCGCTGCGGGAATGGAATCTGGATCCGGGCCTCGCGGAGCTTCTCCTCGATGGCGAAATTCAGGTCGCTCCGGAAACGGCTGGGCCGGTGACTCATCTCGCTGCTCCAGACCACCAGCTCGAACTCGATGGCGCTCTCGCCAAATCGATTCAAGAAAACGCTCGGGGCCGGATCGCGTAAAACGTGCGCATTGCTTTGGCCGGCCGCGATTAAGGCTTCGCACACTTTGCTCACGTCGCTTCCGTAAGCGACGCCCACCGGAATCCGAAAACGCACCCGGGGATCGCCGTAGGTCCAGTTCGTCACGGACGAGTCGATGAACTTCGAGTTCGGCACGATGATCGCGATGTTGTCGTTGGTCCGGATGACCGTGCTGCGCGCGCGAATCAATTCCACCTGCCCCGCCAGCCCAGCCACTTCCACCCGGTCGCCGATGGTGATCGGCCGCTCCGCCAAAATCACCAGGCCGCTGATGAAGTTGCTCGTGATATTTTGCAGGCCGAATCCGACACCCACGCCGACAGCACCGGCGAAAACCGTGAGGGCGCCGAGGTGAATTCCCGTGTTCTCCAGCACGACGAAGATGCCGACAACCAGAACGAGATTGCTCACGATCTGGGCGATGGCGTATTGGAGCGACCGGTCCAGACCGCTGTTGACGAGGAAGCGGTTGAAAAGGAATCGCTTCGTCCGGGACGAAAACCAGAAGACCGCGACGAGCAGGGCGATCAACAGGAAGATCTGCACGATACTGAGCGCGACTCCTGGGAGCGGCGCCGTCCAGAGCAGGGGAATCCCAGCCGCATTGACGGCGGTGACGGAGAAGAACGCGAGCGAGGATACGCTCAGGATCGTGGTCACGATCGCGATGAAGTTCGTGTCGAGCTTGAAACGCGCGAAGAATCGCCGGACAGCGTCGCTTTGCAGCGTCCGGGCCGTGATCAGGCCGACGGAAAAGAGAAACGCAAAAGCCAGCAGCCCCAGAAACGAGACGTAGTGCTCTCCCAGGTGGAAAAGCGGCTTCTCGAGCACGGGAAAATTCATCGGCGCAAGTCTCCCGCTTGCCTGCAGGAAAAGGCAAGATCGAAGCTCGCGCTCGAAACAAAAAAACACGGCCGAAGCCGTGTTCTTTTTGGCAGGTACGCCGGGGTGCGGCGTCCGCGGTCAGCGCAGCGCGCTGACCCTACCGCTCTATCCTTGTTTTGAAGCTTTTTCTTCGATGTACTTCACCACGTCGCCGACGGTCTGAAGTTTCTCTGCGTCCTCATCCGGAACTTCCACGGAGAATTCCTCCTCGAAAGCCATGACCAGTTCGACGATGTCGAGCGAGTCCGCGCCCAAATCCTCGATGAACGACGCCGTCGGCGTGACCTGTTCGGGATTAACGCCGAGCTGTTCGACGATGATGTCTTTCACCTTCTCTTCAATTGGTTTGTCGCTCATAAAATTTCTCCGTTTGCGCTGGGTCGGGGGTCAGTTGTTAAGCAAGCCCGGCAAGGATGGCAAGTAAATGAATTAGCGATCTTGTCAACCCCGAACGCTTTCAGAGCCAATTAAATTCAGGCTTGAATGCTCCACCATAGGCCTTGCCGCAGTTTACTTCGCGTTTGCTTGGCGTATGAAAGAGGAGATGTCGTCCCCGACCACTAATGAGGATCTGCTCGATCTAAAGCTCTTGCCCGCCTGGGTAAACGAACCGGCCAGCGCGACCGATTACTCCCATTTTGAAGGCGAGGACCCTGGTTCCTACGAACACGGGAGCCGGCGCCCACGGGAACGCGGCCGGGACCGTTCGCGGTCAGGTCCGCCGGGGCGCGAACGGCGCGGCCCCCAAGCGCGGGACCAGCGGTCTCGCGGCCCAGGGCCAGACCGGCGCGACGAAAAGCGCGGCCCGGGACGCCCGCAGGACAGGAACCGCCGCGGGGACGACCGCCGTGAACAACGTGACCGCCCCCCGGTCCAGCCGTTCCCGGTTACCGTCCGCTTCCTTCCCCATGAACCGGCTTTCAATAGTGTCATCGCCCAGATCAAGGCCGGTTCGGTGGCCTATTCTGTTTTCGCGCTGGCCCGCCTTTTCCTCGAAAAACCTGAGCGCTACGACGTCCAACTGGTTACCGCGGAGGACCGCCCTCTCTTCCAGCTTGGCGAAAACGGCGCGGTCGCATCCGATCGGGCGATCCTGGAATCGGGCGCATTCGCCAGTGCCCGGGACGATTTCTACACGGTTGAGGTCATCCAAGGCGAGCCGCTCAAGGGGAATTTCACCAACGTCGCGCGCTGCCGGTTGAGCGGCACATTGCTGGGCCCGACCAATCATCACAATTACCAGCCGCAGTTGCGCACCCTTTACGAGAGCCGCTTTAGCCGGCGCATGAGCTTCGTCGATTACCAGAAGGCAATCGATATCGTCAGCGACCCGGCGGTCGTGGAAGAATGGAAAGAGCAGGCGCGCAATGTCACCACCTACACCGCCAAGACCGGTGAGCCCCCGCTCACCTTCACCAGTGCGGCCGAGGTGGAACGCCATTTTCGCCAGCAACACCTTCCCGGTCTGATCCGGAGCGCGAACGAGCTGACCATTGGCGGCGTCGTGAGCCGGCGGCTGCCGGACCGTGCCTTGGGGCGCGCGATCGAGGAGGCGTGGTCGAGCGAAACGCGCTCGCCGTCGAAGATGATGCAGGAATTGTCCACCAGATTGCGCCAGGGCGGGCTGAATATCTTCCGGCATCGCCGCGGGATGCTTTTCGTGTCGCCCATTCGTGCGCGCGTTTTCAGTCACGAGAGCACGGGAGTCTCGCCCTCGATCAATGCGATCCTTGAGACGGTGACGTCCGCCTCAGGGATCAACCGCAAGATATTGGCTGAACATCTGGCGCCGGCTGGCGCCGAACCGGCCGACCTTGAACGAGCCCGGCTCACCCTCGCGTCCGACCTGCATTGGCTCGTGAGCGAGGGTTACATCATCGAGTTCAACGACGGCTCGCTCGATTTGCCGAAAACGAAGCCGACGGTTGCGTCTGCGGCGAAAGATGGTGACAAGCCGGTCGATGTCACCGCGCCCACGCCCCCGGAACCGGCCGTCGAAGGCCTGCCGGTGGAAGAAAAGCCAGCTGCCGTGATCGAAGCCGCGGCGCCTGAACCAGCTCTTGAACCGCCGCCGGTAGAGGAAACGCCCGTCGACGTCACAATTTCAGCGGCGGAAGAAACGGTAGTGGCAGTTTCCGCGGACGCGGAAGCGGCGACTCCGCCCCCTTCAGACGAGTCGTCCGAAGCGGTAGCGACTACGAGCACACCCCTGTAGCCGCTTCGTTGTGCGAAGCGCCGGGATATGCCGTGCAATCGAACCCGAGCTCACGCCGCCCACAGGGCCGCGGCTACAGGGCCGAAGATTCCCGGCGTCTGCGTGTCTCGGGATGACAGCGAATAATCTTCGTCGCGAAAAGGTGCGGCTACCGCTGTAGCCGCTTCGCTGTGCGAAGCGCCGGTGGGATCGTCGAACGCGACCCGCGCGAACTACGCCGGAACGAGGCCGGCTTTCTTCAACGTCGCGTAGGCGCCGTTCTTGTTCAGCGTCTTCATCCCGCGTGCGGTGACCCGGATGCGGACGAACTTCTTCAGCTCCGGCACCCAGATGCGGCGTTCGTGGAGGTTCGGGCTAAAGGTGCGCGGCACGTTTTTCGTTACGTGACGCCCCACTCCGCCCTTCTTCTTCGCCATACCGCGCCGGTGAATAATGCTGCCGCGCGTGACTTTGGATCCTGTGATGCTGCAAACTTTTGACATAATCTACCCCGAAAAGAGTGCGTAAGCTGGCGTCGACCCCCCATTGGGTCAAGCGACAATTCCACCTTAATCCAATTAGCGACTTAGCGAGTTAGTGAATTAACTCGCGGTTGAACGTTCTTTCATTCCGGGAGTCAAAGATAAGTTCAGAGAACTAACGAACGCCGAATCAGGACCTTGCGATTCGGCCCTCCTCCCATTCGCTAATTCACCAGATCGCTCATTCGTTAATTAATCTCCATGGCCCGGACGAATCACCAAAAGCTGCGCGTCGGTATCGTCGGGGCAGGGGACATCGTTCGCACCCGGCATCTGCCCGGGCTGAAGAAGCACTCCGACGTTGAGGTCGTCGCGGTCTCGAACGCCACCTACGAAAGCGCCGAGAGATTCTGCCAGGAAAACGCCCCCAGCGCCGTCCCGATGCAAAACTGGGCCGACCTTCTTGCGCTGCCCGATATCGACATCATCTGGATCGGGACCCCGCCCTACATGCATTCGGCCATCACCGTCTCCGCCCTCGAAGCCGGCAAACACGTCTTCTGCCAGGCCCGCATGTCGATGGACCTCGTCGAAGCCGAGGAAATGCTCGCCGCCTCGAAGCGTTATCCCGAGCTGGTCACCATGCTTTGTCCGCCGCCGTTCGGGTTGCGCGGCGATCTTCTCGTGAAAAAACTGCTGGCCGAAAATTACCTCGGCCGTCCCCACCACATTCGCCTGCAATGCTTCAGTAGCGCCTATCTCAACCCCGACACTCCCGCGCACTGGCGGCAGCGCATCGAGATCAGCGGCCTGAACGTCCTCGCGCTCGGCATCTACGTGGAAGTTCTCCAGCGCTGGCTCGGCGACATCACCGGCGTCTTTGCCCGCGGCAAAATCCTCTTCGGCAATCGGCAGGGCTACGACGTCATCGTGCCCGACCTGCTCAACATTCTTTGTAAGTTCGAGAACGGCGCCGAAGGCGTCCTCGAGATCAGCGGCATCAACGCCCTTGCTTCCGGCGACCGCCTCGAAGTTTACGGCGAAGCCGGGACCATGACCTACGATTTCGGGACCGACACCATCCAGGCCGGCCGCGACGGCGACCGCGACCTGCACGCGATGGAAATAACTCCCGAGCTCGAAGGCGGCTGGCACGTCGAAGACGACTTCATCGCCGCCGTGAAATCGAAAGGCCGGGTCCGGCCGCTTCCCGATTTCGAGGAAGGCCTCCGCTACATGCGCGTCGTCCAGGCCGTCGCCGACTCCCGCGCCCGCAACGAGTGGGTTGACGTCAAACGGTAAGATCTTTCTCAGGGGGTTCCATCCGCCGTAGCCTTGGCGAAGGAGGGTGGGTGGAAG
>QHMY01000228.1 GCA_003218305.1 Verrucomicrobiota bacterium | reverse complement strand
GGCGTTCCCGTCGTCGCCATCTTTGGCTCCACTGAGCCGCGTTTGACCGGTCCGCTCGGGAACGCCAGCCGCATTCTTCGCCATCACGTCGAATGCAGTCCCTGCTTTCTGCGAGAGTGCCCCATCGATTTCCGCTGCATGAAAGCAGTGACAGTGGACGAGACGGTGGAGTCGGTAGCTTCCCTGCTGAAATCGTCGGAAGGGTCGCCCGACCGGCGATAGGAAACATTAACCGCGGAGTAATCGGATTCCGCGGATGGACTGAGAAGAACAGCAGAGAGCCGTGTGCTCTCCTCTCCCATCCGAGATATCCGCGTCATCCGCGGTTACCTAATTCCCTCCCTGACAATTCCTTTGCTTTCGGGGTCTGTTTCGAAATGATGGTTTCGCATGTTGAACGAAAGCGCGCCCCGCATCCGCACTGACGTGCAGGTGATGTTCTTCGATACCGACTGCGCCGCGGTCGTTCATAACATTGCCTACCTGCGCTTCATTGAAGTCGCCCGGACGCTCCTGGCCGAGCAGCTCGGCCTCGGGCTCGCGCAGATGGCGGAGAACCAGAAGTATCCGGTCGTCGTCCGGACTGAGATCGATTACCGGCGCGCCGCAAAGCTCGGCGATCGGCTGGTTGTCGAAGGCTGGCTCGACCGCCTCGAACGGGTTCGGTTCTGGTGCGCCTTTCAAATCCTGCGGCCGGCCGATCAGATGGTCATTGCGGAATGCCGTCAGATGCTGGCGATTATTCAAATGCCGGAGGCCAAGTTGCTGCGAGTGCCGGACGATTGGGACCGGTACCGGCTTGCGAACGGCGCATGAGATCCGAACACCAACCCTTTAACCGCGGTCCCGCCGCCGTGGGATCGCCGCGCCGTTTTCTCGACGCCCCGACAGATCGGGGCGGCTACAGCGGCTGACGAATCCGTCGCCATGGTTGCAGGCGCTCGCACCTTCACGCTGGAAGACACCTTGCTCGAGCACCAGGTGCTCGAGCCGCCGCCTACGCGCCACGCTCTCTTCATCTCTCTGCTCCTCCTCGCCGCCATTCTTCATCTGGCCACGGCCGGCTGGGGCGACCTTTTTGACGGCCCCGAGGGCCAATTCGCCGGCGGCGCCCGCGAAATGCTGGCGAGCCAGCAATGGCTCACGCCAACGACGGACGGCGTTCCGCGCCTGCAAACACCGCCCCTGGTCTACTGGCTGATCATTATCTCCTACAAGGTTTTCGGCGTGAGTGAGATGGCGACCCGCCTTCCGATCGCGCTGGCCATGGTCGCATCGGTCGCCCTGACCTTTCTGATCGGCGAGCGGCTCGCCGGTTATTGGCGGGGATTCGCCGCCGGCCTCATTCACCTCTGTTTCGCCGGCACTTTTCTCCTCGGCCGCGCCGTTACCGCGGAGCCGGTCTTCAGCGCCTTCCTCGCCGGCGCGATGCTCTGTGCGATCCGCGGCTATCAACGGCGCCAACTCCGCCGCGCGTGGTTCGCCGGATTTTGGCTTTGCGTCAGTCTGGCCTGCCTGAGCAAAGGACTGGAAGGCGTGGGCTATCCAATGGGCGTGTGCCTCATCCTCGCGATTTTCTCTCGGGAGGCGCGGCTGCGTTTTCGCTTCCTCCTGCATTGGGCGTACCTGCTGCTTTTTCTCGCTCTCGTCGCTCCCTGGTATATTTGGGCGGAAAGACATTTTCCCGGCTTCTTTTCCAGATGGCTGGTCTGGCCCGATGAACCAGGATTGTCGCGCTGGCAATTCCTGGGACTGCACCTGGCCTGGTGGTTCCCGGCTTCCCTCCTGGTCCTGCCCGGATTACTTTTCGCGCTCCGCAGAGTGGTCCGGCCGAATGAGATCAATCTCGCCGACGCGCTCCCGGTCTCCTGGATGGCCGTCGGGTTTCTTCCGCTTCTCCTCGTCGGACACGCCTCCGCATACTCGTCGATGAGCATGTGGGGGTCGTTCGCGCTCTGGGCCGCACTGGTTTGGGAACGGACACCACGCCTGCTCCTCGTCGCCGGGCTCGGCCTCCTAGTGCTCATCGCCATTTCTCTGGGCGCCCTGGCTTGTTTTGCGTCCGACTTTCCTGCCAGCTTCGCGCCTGCCGGTGTCCCTCTGTCGAACTGGCTCGAGCTGCGCCGGATTCTGGGTATGGCGAGCGTGGCTCTGGGAATCTGTGGCGGGCTGGCCGCCTATTTCGCTGGCCGCCGCCGCCCTGAAATCGCGCTGATCCTGGTTCTGGTCGCGATGGTGCCGATCGGCCTGGGTCTGGCGGAAAGCGTCTCTCGAATGGCTCCCTTTTTCTCCCTGGCCGGGCCCGCCCGCTTCCTGAATCCGCGCCTCGGAGAACAGGGGCAGGTCCTTTACGAAGGGCCGCTGCACCGCGGGAATACGCTGGCCTTCTATTTGAACCGAAAGTTCTTTCTCGTGAACCAGGAACCCGATTTCTTCGACCGAGACCAGGAGGCGCGAGCCAAATATATCGACGAGCAGTTTGTTCTCGAAATCTGGAATCGCTCCACTCCCGTTTATCTGATCATCGACGAGAGCCGCATTCCCCATTGGCAGGATCTGATCACCTCCCGCGTCCACATTTTCCACCAAGTGACGACTTCCGGACATTTCGTCGTGCTGAGCAATCAACTCTGACGAGAACGCGAAGGCGCGTCGGCCGGGCGCCTTTTTCATTGCCAACCTCAACAACAGTTTCAGATTGCCCGTTCGATGGAATTGAAGCCTTATCTCGTCGCTCGGCAGAAAGAGGTGGACCGTTCGCTGGATCGTTTTCTGCCGAAAGCATCTGCGCCACCGGCCACGCTGCATCGGGCGATGCGTTACAGTCTTTTCGCGGGCGGCAAACGTCTCCGGCCGATCCTTTGCCTCGCGGCCGCCGAGGCTTGCGGCGGCAGGATCAGCCATGCCTTGCCGCTCGCCTGCGCCGTTGAATGCATCCACACCTATTCGCTCGTTCATGACGATCTCCCGAGCATGGACAACGACGACCTCCGCCGCGGCCGCGCGACCTGCCACAAGGTTTTCGGAGACGGCATTGCAATCCTGGCCGGAGACGCGCTCCTGACGATTGCGTTCGAGATTGCCACGCATTTTCGCAAGACCAGCCGATACGAACTCCGCGACGTCCTGGAGGAAATCGCGCAGGCGGCGGGAAGCCGGAAACTCATCGCTGGTCAGGTGGCCGACCTCGAGGCCGAGGGTCGCCGGATCGATCGCCGGCAACTGCGTTACATCCATGAGAACAAAACCGCCGCGCTGCTGACGGCTTCCGTTCGGCTAGGCGCGATGGCGGCAAATGCCACTCCGAAACAGCTGTCGGCGATCACGGCATTCGGCCGCGCGCTTGGTCTGGCTTTTCAGGTGATCGACGACATTCTCGACGTCACCCAAACGTCTGAGAAGCTGGGAAAAAGCGCCGGCAAGGATGTCGCGGCGAAAAAAGCGACCTATCCCGCTGTGCTAGGCCTGGAAAAATCGCGGGCCGAAGCGCGCCGGCTGACTTCCGACGCGCACCGCGCCCTGGAATCTCTGGGCAAGAACGCCTCGGTCTTGCGGACGCTCGCGGATTACCTGTTGCAGCGCGAATACTGAGCCGGAGCGCACAGAGTTGTCATCCCGAGCGAAGTCGAGGGACCCCGCCTTGGAGCGAGCGACGTCGATATGGCAAAACGGGGTCCCTCGACTTCGCTCGGGATGACCTGCGGACCTACACCAACGCCAAATTCGGGTCGATCTCCTGGGACAACTCCGAGGCGAAGCCTGCCTCCAAGCGAAGCGATGCGGCAAAAGCGATCATCGCCGCGTTGTCGGTGCAGAGCTCACGTGCAGCCAGACGAAGTTCGAATCCGGCACGCTGGCACGCCTCGACCATTTCGCGGCCCAGCTCTGCGTTACAACTCACTCCCCCGCTTACCGTGACCAATTTCACTCTGCATTCCCGCGCGGCCCGCATTGTCTTTTTCACCAGCACTTCCACGACCGCGCGTTGAAAAGAGGCGCAGAGATCGTCGCGGGTCTCGTCGGAAATCGCCGGCAGTTTGGCGAGCTGGTAACGGACGGACGTTTTCAACCCGCTGAAGCTAAAGTTATGGTCGCCCGACTCGAGCATGCTCCTTGGAAAATCGAAACGTTTCGGGTCGCCCGACAACGCGTGCCGCTCGATCTCGGGACCACCCGGATATCCCAGGCCGAGCATCTTGGCCACTTTATCGAACGCTTCCCCGGCGGCGTCATCCACCGTACGGCCGAGGATGCGATAATCGTCGAGCGCGCGCACCTCGACCAGCAGGGTGTGCCCGCCGCTGACCACTAACGAAACGTTGGGCGAGATCTCAAAATCCCCGGTGAAAAATGGCGACAACAGGTGGCCTTCGAGGTGATTGATCGCGAGATACGGTTTCGCGAACCCAAGCGCAAGACCCTTGGCCATCGAGGCGCCAATCATGAGGGAACTCGCCAGCCCCGGGCCCGAGGTCGCGGCAAACGCATCGATCGCACTTAACGCGACGCCGGCCTTCTTCACCGCGCTCTCGAGCAAGCGAGGCGCGTGCACCAGATGGTTACGCGACGCTACCTCAGGAACGACACCCCCATACGCTTCGTGCTCGGTCTGCGAGGCTACTTCGCTCGCCAGCAGTTCGTTGCCACGCAGGACGGCCACGGCCGTTTCGTCGCACGACGTTTCAATCGCGAGGAGTGTCACGGGACCATTGTAGGGCAGGCGCTCCGCCTGCCAACCCTTCAACTCCCGACAAGCGACGCGCCTGCCCTACAAATGGCGAACCGTGCACAGCCATTCACTATTCACCGATCACCATTCACTTCTTCACTGGCTCAGCCTTAGGCACGTTTTCCTGTGCGTAAACCATCACGCCCTTGAGCGCATCGATCGCGCGCAACAACTGCGGATCCTTGGCCTTGATCAGATTTTTCTCATCCTCCGGCTTCATGTCAGCACTTCGCAGCGAGAAAAGTGCCCGCTCCTGTTCCGAGCTCATCGGCACGCGGATGTTCGGCGCCACCCCATTCGCGTGGATGACCTGCTTGCCTGGCGTGTAGTATTTCGCGGTGGTGAAGCGCAGCGCGGAGCCGTCGGGCAACTGCACGACATTCTGCACTGAGCCTTTCCCGAAGGTCGTTTCGCCTACCAGGATCCCCCGCTTCAAATCCTTGAGGGCGCCGGCCACGATCTCCGAGCCACTGGCGCTGCCTTCATTCACGAGCACCGCGAGGGGGAAGCGCGGACGTTCTTTCGTGGCGCCTGAGGTCGCATAATCATGCTGCTGCGAGGCGACCCGCCCCTGGGTGGAAACAACTTTCGTGTTGGGTGGCAGGAATTGCGCGCAAACGTCCACGGCGACGTTCAGGAGGCCGCCCGGATTATTCCGGAGATCGAGGACCAGCGCCTGCATGCCGCGCTTCTGCAGTTCATCGAGCGCCTTGCTCAACTCTTCGGCGGTCGGCTCGTTAAATTGAATCAGGCGAATGTAACCGATCTTGAACTGGCCGCTCAACTCCGCGTCCAGAAGCTTGGTCCCCTTGACGCTCTGGACTTTTATCTCCGTCCGTTCCAGGGCGAAATCTTTGATCTCCTTGGTCGAGGGGCGCAGAATGGTCAGCGTTACTTTTTGCCCTGGAGTTCCGCGAAGGAAATTGACCGCATCCTGCAATTCCATTTTCTCGGTTGAGTTTCCGTTAATTCGCAAAATCTGATCGCCGGAAAGGATGCCCGCCTTGGCCGCCGGAGTGTCCTCCATGGGCGTGATGACCGTCAGCAGCCCTCCCTTCACCGCCACCTCAACCCCGAGGCCGTTGAACCGGCTGCGGGTATCGTCCTGCATATCCTTGAAGTCATTCGGCTCCATGAACTGGCTGTGCGGGTCGAGCGAGGCCAGCATCCCCTTCATCGCGGCATAGATCAGGTCGTGATAGCTCGTCTTGTTGCCATCCACGTAATCCTGCCGGAGCAACTGCACCGCCTTGGCAAAGACGGAAATCTGGGCGTAACCGCTATCGTCGTCCCCGCCAGCGGCGTGAGCGGTGTAGAAGCGGACCCCGAGGAGAAGGTTGACAAAAACAAGGCAGGCGAAGGTACTGACCAAGAGACGGCGCTTCATGTGGAGTTCGGTTACCCGGCGCTACGATGATCGTTCATGCGGAAAATTTTGGCAACGCGCAAAGCGCTCGCTAAGCTCACGCGGCAGGAACGCTTCCTTCGTCCATGAAACTACGGCTGTTTACTTTCGCTCTCGCACTTTGCCTGCCGCTTTGCAGTGTCTGGGCCGCACCGTCGCCGTCGCCTTCCCCACCCCCCAAGCCCTCGCCGTCACCATCCAAGAAGCACGCCAAGGCGTCCTCGGCCAAGCCCTCTCCAACGCCTACCCCTCCCGAGAAGCCTTCGGCTGACGTGGACGCGTCGTCCACATCCGACGCAACAGCCGCGTCAAAGCCAACTCCAACCGTGAAGGCCTCGCCTACCCCGAAGTCCTCTCCGACCCCGAAATCGTCCCCGACCCCGAAGCCCACTCCTAAGCCCAAGCCGACTCCGGCGCTGAAGCCTGATGTCGAGTTGGATAACGTCGCGGAGGAATTCATTCGCGGCTACCTCGCGGCGCGGCCCCTCCATGCCACCGCCCTCGGTTTTCATGAATACGACGGCCGGATCAGCGAATATACCCGGCTCGCGATCGATGCCGAGCTGGCGCGCCTGAAGCGTTTCGACGAGCGCCTGAACAAGTTCGACCTGGCCAAACTCGGCCCCCGGGCGTCCCTCGATCTCCGTCTCTTGCGAGCCGCCATCAAGAAGGAGCTTTTTTTCGCGCAGGACCTGGCCGTCTACGAGCACAACCCGATGATCTACGCCGGCGCCATCGACGTGAACGTCTATGTGAAACGGAAATACGCGCCGATCGAGGACCGCGTTCGCAGCATCATCGTCGTCGAGAACCAGGCGCCCAACATCATGATCGCCGCGAAAACCAATCTTTCCGACGTCCTTCCGAAACCGTACGTCGAGCTCGCGATCGAGATCGCCCGCGGCTCGTCGGAGTTCCTGAAAAAAAATCTCGTCGACTCACTCGGCGATCTGAAGGACGAGGCCTTGCGCGCCACCTTCATGCAATCGAATCGCCGGGCGGCCAGCTCCCTGGCCGACTTCGCGACGTGGCTGGAGAAGGAAAGGTTGCCCAAAGCGACCGCCCAGTTTGCGATCGGAGAGGAAAAGTACCAGCGCTTTCTCGCCCAGACCGAGCTGGTCGATTTGCCGCCGGCCCAGATTCTCGAGCTCGGACTGGAGGAATTGAAACACGAACAGGAAGTTTTCGCTGAAGCCGCGAAGAAGATCGACGCCGACAAATCTGCGCCCGAGGTCTTCAAGCAAATCCAAACCGAACACCCGGCGGCTGCGGATTTGATCCCCGACATCACCAAGAAACTGGATGCGATCCGCAAATACGTCGCCGATCACAAACTGGTCACGCTTCCCCCGGAAGCGAAGATCCAGGTGAAAGAGACTACGCAAGACCGGCGCGCGACCAGTTTCGCCTCGATGGACACATCCGGACCGTACGAGAAACGCGCTACGGAAGCGTTTTATTACGTCACACCGCCGGAACCGGATTGGCCGGAACAGCAGAAGAACGAGTGGCTGACTGCGTTCAATACCTACAGCGCCGACATCATTTCAATCCACGAGACATATCCGGGGCATTACGTGCAGTTCCTCCATCTGAACGCCTCCAAGGCAACGAAGCCCGAAAAGATTTTTGAGACCACGTCGTTTGTCGAAGGCTGGGCGCATTACTGCGAAAAGATGATGATCGATGCCGGGTTCGGTACGCCGTTCGGACCCAATGTGACTGACGAAGATGTAAAACGCGGAGCGAAATACCGGATGGCGCAGGCGCAGCAGGCGATGCTTCGCCTCTGCCGGCTCTGTGTCTCGATCAAGATGCACACCCAGGGAATGTCGGTGGACGATGCCACGACGTTTTTCCAGGAGAACTGCTATTATGAAGAAAAGCCCGCGCGGGCTGAAGCAATGCGCGGAACATTCGATATCGGCTACCTGAACTACACGCTGGGCAAGCTCCAGATCCTGAAACTGCGTAAGGATTACGAAGCGCAGGAAGGCGAGAACTTCTCCCTGAAAAAATTCCACGATGAACTGCTGAAACACGGGATGCTCCCGATTCGCCTGCTGCGCGAGATCATGCTCAAAGACCAGGCGAAATGGGACGCGGTGCTCTAGACAGCTGTTCTGGAGGGCGATGCTCCGTCATCGCCCCAGCTAACCCTCAGGCGACGACAGAGCGTCGCCCTCCAATGGTCTGCCGTCTTCCGACTCCAACAACAGTTCCGGCAACAGGGGCTGTGGGTTAGAAGGGAGTTCCTCGACCCGATTAAGCCGCCTCTCGATGGTTCGCGATTTCCGAGCGACATCATCAATCTGCGAGGAAGCCTGATCGAGCTTCTTCTTCACGCCATCCAGCAGTCCGCCAAACTTTCCGAACTCATTCTTGACCCCTGCCAGCAGGCTCCAAACTTCACTCGAGCTCTTCTGAATCGCGAGAGTCCGGAATCCCATCTGCAAACTATTGAGGAGTGCCGCTAACGTGGTGGGTCCCGCAAACATAATGCGGCACTCACGTTGGACCTGCTCGACCAGGCCTACCCGCCGAATCGCTTCCGCATACAGCCCTTCCGTGGGCAGGAACATGATCGCGAAATCCGTCGTGCGCGGCGGATTGATGTATTTCGCGCAGATGTCTTTCGCGCTTTTCTTCAGCTGCGTCTCCAATCCTTTCATCGCGCCTTCGATCGAATCGACATCGCCCTTATCCTGCGCAGCGATGAGCCGCTGATAATCTTCTGTCGGAAATTTCGCATCGATCGGAAGCCAGACCGGCGCGCCATTTTCATCGCCCGGCAGCCGGACCGCGAAATCGACCCGTTCGCTGGTCTCGTCGCGCGTCTGCACATTGCGCGAGAATTGATCGGCGGTCAGCACCTGCTCGAGGAGACTGCCAAGCTGAACTTCTCCCCAGCCGCCGCGGGTCTTCACGTTCGCGAGCACTTTTTGCAAACCACCGACGTCGCTCGCCAGTTGCCGCATCGCGCCGAGTCCCTGATGCACCTGCTCGAGGCGGTCGCTCACCAGTTTGAACGATTCGCCCAAACGTTTTTCCAACGTGCCCTGTAACTTTTCATCCACGGTCGCGCGCATCTTGTCGATCTGCTGCGCGTTGTCGGTCTGCATTTCTTTTAAACGCAGGTCGACAATCGCCCGCACGCCTTCCAGTGATTTGGCGAGCTCCTCGCGTTGCGCCTTGGCCGCGCTGGCCGATTCCTCGCGGTTCCGGGAAAACTCGTCCCGAAACATCTTCTCCTCCCGTTCCTGCGCGCGATTGAAATCCTCCAGTCGCTTCACCAAATCCGACTCGCTCGTTCGGCCTCGTCGGGCGATTGCAAAAACGATCGCGGCAATCCCCGCGCCGGCGATCAAACCGACAAGGGCATAAAGCAGCGGGTCCACCCATTGCGACTACCAGATGGATGAGACCAATTCAAGCTGGGTAGAGACGCCGCGCTGCGGCGTCCGGCGGCTATTCCTCGCCAAATGCAGGTTCGGCGATGACGGAGCATCGCCCTCCAGGCGCCATCCTTACAATGCGACAACCCCGGACGGCGCTGCGCGCCCGTCCCTACCCCACTGTCATCCCGAGCGCAGTCGAGGGATCCGCTGGGATGGCGTTGTCAAAAAGCAGGATGGCCCGCCAGTTGGTAAACTTCGACCAATCCCACTCCGCTGGTATTGCCGACCCCGCTCACGATCGCGGTGTAACTGCCGGGAGAGAGATTGGAGAGAATGGCCGATTCCTGGCTATTACTCGGTGGGATTCCGGTCGCTTCGATGGCGGCCTGTTGCGTGTCGCGCCAATTGTTATTGGAAGCGACGAGCGCACCGTTGCCATCGTGCAGTTCCAGAAAAGGATCCTGAAGGGCGCCGGGGACGCCGAGAGCGGAAAGCGACGGGCCAATCGCGCGGACCAGCATCTGACCGGTCGCGCCGTTGCCAGGTCCGGCAATCAATCCACCGATCATCACACTCTCCCCGCCTTCAACAAATCCACGGGTGCTGATGTTCGCCAGTTTTGAGTCTGCCCACGACTGCAAGTCGTACGCTTCGATCAATCCCACACCGGTCCCGTTCCCCTGGCCCCGGACGATGGCGGTGTAGGCGCCGGGCGCCAATGTCGCCACGATGGCTGATTCCAGATTATTACCCGGGGCAATACCGGTGGCCTGAATTTCCGCCTGCTGGTTGTCTCGCCAATTGTCGTTCGTAATCGTGGTAAACGTCCCGGAACCGTGCAGCTCCAGCACCGGGTCGGCCAGCGCGCCCGCGATGCCCAGATTGGCCAGCGACGGCCCGATGGCGCGCACGATCACTTTTTTAGGAGCATTACCGGTAACGATGAAACCACCGATCAACGCATTAGCGTCGGTTTGGACTCGCAGACGCGTGGAGACATTCAACAGTTGATCGATCGGCGGACTCACGGACATGCCGCTGTCGCGCGCGATCTCAACATTCATGGGGGAGATGAAATATCGAGCCTGGTAATAGTAAACGACGCCATTCATCAAATCGAGCAGGAGGTCGGATCCCGGCCGTGGAGCGTTGTTTCCGAGGTGACCATAGTTCGCGTAGGTCACGGGCACAGGGCCGCCGTATCGCCCCATGGCGCCCGCTCCGTTAAAGAAAACGTTGCTGCCATCGAAGCTGGCTTTGTCATCAAACGTTGACATGTAGGTGGGCGGAAGCTGCCCGTTCGTGGCGTTCATCCAACCGTTGAAAACAAAGGCATGCCCGAGTTCATGGATGAGCACCGAAATGGCATCGATATGAGTGGCTGGGATCGGGGCGGTGCGCGTTTGCGGATCCGGGTCGAACCAGAGCTCATTGGTCAGGTAGGCGTTGCCGATGCGTATGCGAACATCAGGATCGGCGCCGTTCGGGTCGGTCCCGGTGCGGATCTCGTAGGCGGCGCCTTGCTCGAAGATGTCCCGGGTTCCGTTATTGCGAACAAAACCGGTGCTTACGCTCTGGCCATCCATGGTGGCGATGTTGGCAAAGGAAATCTCTACTTCCAGGTTCCCGGAGCCGATCAAATGCCTGTTCCACTCCGCTCCCGCCGCCTGTAATGCCGCGCTAATAGCGGGATAATAAGAGGCATGAGCACCGCCGGGGTCGGCAAAACTGACATTGTAAGTGATATTCGCCGCCTGCCCCGGAAGCTGCGGCGGAAGGGCGCGGCTTGGGGCCAGCCCCTTGGTGGAATAGTTCGGCGGCGCCATTTCACCTGCCCGTCCCACCGGAACTCCTCCCTTGATTTGCTGCGCCAGAGCGGAGGCAGTGATGCCGCCACACAATGCCATGATTAATGCGTATCTTTTCATCCTTATTGAGCTAAAGCGGGAACCGACCGCAAAAGGGGCCAAAAAAAATGATACCCTCCGGCATCGCAGCATGCGAGGTCTGCCTTTGACCGCAGAAGCGCACGAAAAAACTCAGCCACCGCGCTCGCGCGCGGCCTGGAAAAGCCACGCCACTAAACATTTGCGGGCGTGGACAGGTCGATAAGGCCCGGATTGCGCCGTCCCCGTTCCTAAGCTGGCGCAGCGGTCACTCCGCAAACCGGTGGCGAAGAGTTTCTCACTGCAAATTGTAAATCTCCACCAAGCCCAGGCCCGTGGAATTTTCAGCCCCACGCATAATTGCAGTGTAACTACCCGGGCTGAGAATACGGTAGAGCGCACTTTCGTGTGGATTGGCGGGCCTCAGCACCGGGTCAATTCGCATTTGGTTGGAATCGTCCTGCCAGTCGTCGCTCGCTGCAATGGTGGCGCCGTTCCCGTTATGAAGTTCCAGCGTCGGGTCTTGCAACGCTCCACTGATGCCCAGGTTGCTCAGGCTAGGCCCGATGGCGCGGACGACCACCGCACTGGTCGTCCCGTCCGATGGGCCAATGATAAAACCGCCAATCATAGCGTTGTCGTCCGTCCCGACAAATCCTCGGGTACTGAGATTCGCCAGCTTCGATGTCCCAGCCGGGTCTACGTCGTACACCTCGATAAGGCCAACGCCTACGCCATTGTTCTTGCCCGCGAGAATAACCGTGTAACTGCCGGGGTTGAGGGTGGCGACAAGGGCTGATTCCAAATCATTCGTCGGCGCAATCCCGGTCCCCTCCACTTCGGCCTGCTGGCTCGTCCCATCCGGCCTGGTCTTCCAATTATCGTTAGCGTCAATAGCTGCGTTGCCCTGATGCAGTTCCAGCGTTGGATCGACCAGTGGACCACTGATAAACTGCGCTAACGATGGCCCGATCCCACGGATGACCACACGCTTGGGACCGGTCCCGGTGACGATGAATCCACCAATCGCGACATTGTTGCCGTCGAGCACGCGCAGCCGGGTCGAAATATTCAAAACCCGTCCTTTCGGAGCGACCCTCGAAAAATCGAATTTGGCCACGAAGACATCGTTGCCGCCATGATAGTTTGTTTGAAACGCACCTGGCGTTGTGGGAAATTCGGGCGACTCCCCACTCCCGGCGATAAAAGCATGGCCGGCGGTGTCCAGCGCCACCCCACCAAATCCGTCGTCGAATTGCGACCCCCCCAAGAAAGTCGAGTAGAGAAGAGCGGAGCCGCTCGGGTTCAATTTGGTGAAAAATGCGTCGTCGAACCCGGCCACACTCGATTGGTAGCAGTCGGCCGTAACCGGAAAGACCGGCGAATTTGTATAGCCGGTCACGTAAGCATTTCCCGCCGTGTCCACCGCGATGCCGAAACCGTAGTCCGCGTTATCGCCGCCCTGAAGATTAACACCGCACAGATAAGTCGAATAAAGGTAGGCAGAGCCGGCGGCATTGATCGCACTCACGTAGGCATCACTAAAGCCGCCGCAATAGGTTTGGCGGAAGCTCCCCGGGGTAGTGGGATAGTTGGTCGAAAAAGTCTGGCCGGTGATATACGCATTGCCAGCGCTATCCACGGCGATCGCTTTCCCTTCGGTCCCTCCAAAACGTTGAATAGCTCACGCCTCCCGTGCTGGTGAACTTTGTTACAAAGGCCGAGCGAAATCCTGGATAAGTGCCGCGGACCACACCTGGCGTCACGGGAAAATCCGAAGATGCTGTCGAACCGATCACATAAGAATTGCCGGAGCCATCCACCGCAATCCCGGAAGCCGACTCCAGTTCGGTTCCGCCAAGGTACGTCGAGAAAACGAGAGCCGATCCATTTGGATTCAGCTTGGTCACGAACGCCGTTTTGGGATTGACGGTGTTGTTGGCTCGGTTGGTCGTTTGAAAGGCACCGCTGGTCGCAGGGAAGTCGTGTGAGTAGGTGGCACCCGCGATATAAATGTTGCCAGTATTATCGACCGCGATGCCCGAAGCGCTTTCGCAGCCCGTGAAGCCACTAAAGCCCGGGTTGCCGCTACCACCGACAAAAGTGGAGAAAACGAGCGCATTGCCATTCGCGTTCAACTCGGCCACAAAGGCATTCGCACCACTGGCCGCCTGGCAGTGACTGGTGGATTGAAAAACTCCCGCCGTCGTCGGGAAGTCGGGTGAAGCGGTGCCCGTGAGATAAGCATTGCCGGCAGAATCAACCGCAATCGCCACGGCGCTCGCATTATTAAAGAACGAAGAATAAACCAGTCCGGTCCCGCTGGGATTAAGCTTTAGCACGAACGCAACTGTGCTCGCCCCGCTTGGATAAGTGGTTTGGTAGGCCCCAGGAGTGACGGGGAAATCAGTCGAGCTGGTGCGGCCCGCCACGTAGGCGTTGCCCTCGCTATCGACCGCGATGCTGTTGCTTTGGTCGCCACCGATGTTACTCCCTTGCGCCGGCCCGGTGCCGCCGACAAAAGTTGAATACGAAAGGATCGGATCGATCACGAGCTCCCGGTCGCGATCGTACTTGGCCACTTCAAATCCCAGTCGACCGTCACCGCGCATAAGGTAACTCGTCTCGACCAATCGCCGTGATCCAAGGATATCCTGGTAAGCGACCGGCTTGTGCTGGCGCAAAACACCGATGGCCGTATGCAGAAGCAAGTCGCCGCTGCCTTCCTCAATTTCCACCTTCTCGGCTTCGCTAAAACGTAGCGCGATCTGTTGCCAATCCGCCCCGGGCGCCACGACAAAGTCGTATTCCAGCTTCCGTTGGTTCCCATGATAAATCATGTCGACACCGGGATAGACCCATTGGCTGGAATCGCTTCCGCCAAAGTAGTTCACCTTCGTTGGCAATTCATCGATGCCGGAGACGACTGCCTCCTCGTTGGCCCCGGCCAGGTTCATACGCAGGACCGCCCGTTCGGATTTTTGCGAGAGCACAAAAACCGCTTCCGTGGGGGTCAGGAACAGGGAGTAACCGGGGCCGTGTGCCGTGAACTTGACTCGCGCGTCAGTCTGCCCCGCGTTAGCTTGAAACATCATTGGCAGCTTTCCGTA
>QHMY01000227.1 GCA_003218305.1 Verrucomicrobiota bacterium | reverse complement strand
GCGTGATGATCACGGGAGTGTCGGTTTCCTTTAACTGCGCGGCCATTCGCCAGGCCTCATGGCCGCCCACCAACACGACTTTCAACTGCGCTTCCCTGGCCCAGGCGAGGACCGCTTCAATCTCCGCCGCCGTCCCGGCATGGACAAAGAGCGGCAGCGTCCCGTCGAAGACCGGCATCAACGCTTCCCAGCGCAGATCGGATTTAAAACCTGGCGTTCCGCTCTTCCGCGCCTGCCAATAGGAACGTGCGATCTGAAAACTGTCCCGGATTTGTTTGACGGCTTTGTCGATCTCTTTCTGCTGATCCTTGAGCGACTTCCGGGCTCGGGGATTTCGGTCAATTGCCATAGCCGGCCAGCGCAGGTGCATGGCCGCCGGTGACCGCACGTCCATTTCTTCGGGAGTCCAACCGTCCATGCGGATCACGCTTGACTGACCGGATATCAGTCCGCCTTCCGGGACGATGTGCGCGGTGAGAATGCCGTTGGCGCGGGCGACGGGGAGGAGCTCGCTGTCGGGATTGATGCTGCTGATGGCGCGCACGTTCGGGTTAATGGCTCCCGCTTCCGCGACATCGACGGTCGCCCGCGCGGCGCCGATCTCGATCAGCCCCAGAACGCTGTTGGCGCTGATCAGGCCGGGATAAATATGTTTGCCTGAGACATCGACGACTTCTGCGCCATCGGGAACCGGGACGTCAGGTCCCAGAGCGGTGATCCTGCCCTTGTCGAAAACGATCGTGCCGGAGGGGATGTCGGGACCGCTCACCGGATGGATCGTCGCGCCTTTCAACGCGATGGGTTTGGCCTGGGGCGGGGCGGGGATGTGATCGGAAGCGCGGGTAGGGGGAGCGAGCACGAGCACGGGCACGAGCACCACGCCCGCAGTCGCTACGCGCCAGCGTTGCGGGCGGGCGAGAATGAAGGGGAGCGCACGCGCCTCGCGTGCGGATGTCGGCGCCCCCGCCGACATGGAGAGCGGATTGTGGTACGCGAAAGAGGGAAGTTCGTTTCGGCGGTGGCGCCGAAACCAGCACGCGACGGCGCGTGCGCTCCCCGCTCCAGGATTGCGCCCGCGGCTATTCATGGTCCTCCGTGCAGTTGTATTTGTCGCCGGCGCTCCCATACAGATCTTCGAGCTCGTGCTGCTGCGGACGAGCTGTGGGTTTGTCGTCGGGCTTTTTGTCCTTGGAATCGCCATCCTTCGCGTCACGTTGCGCGGCGAAGGTCTTGCGAGCTTCGGCATCCTCGGCGCGGTCGAAATATTTCCGGCCATCGACCCAGGTTTGTTTCACGCTGGTATAGTTGGAAAGCGGAGGGCCGTTCCAGATAACGAAGTCGGCGTCTTTACCGGGTTCGAGGGAACCGGTCTTGTTGTCGATACGCAACTGCCGGGCGGGATAGATCGTGACCAGCTTCAACGCTTCATCCGTGGGCATGCCAGTGTATTTGGTCGATTTGCCGGCTTCCGTGTTCAATCGCCGTGCGAGATCGCCGCTGTCGGAATTCACGGAGGTGAGCACGCCGCGGCTGTGCATTATCCCGGCGTTGTCTGGAATGGCGTCGAACGCCTCCCATTTATAGGCCCACCAATCGGCGAAGGTTGAACCGCCGGCGCCATGCTTCGCGATGTCGTCGGCGACTTTGTAACCCTCGAGAATGTGCTGGAACGTTCCGATCTTGATTTTGAATTCATCCGCCACGCGCAGAAGCGCGAGCACCTCATCCTGGCGATAGGAGTGGCAATGGATGAGGCGTTTCCCGTTCACGATCTCGAGGAGTGCCTCGAGCTGCAGATCGCGGCGCGGGGGCAGGCCGTCCTTCTTCTTGAGCGCGGCCTCGTATTCGACCGCGGCGCGGAAACGATCGCGGATGAGCTGCTCGACGCCCATACGCGTCTGCGGATATCGCTTCGTGAATTTGTCGCCCCAGTTCGATTGCTTTACGTTCTCGCCCAGCGCGAACTTCACCCCCGGCATGGCATCGGCGAATTTCAGTTCCTCGGGGAGCGCGCCCCAGCGGAACTTGATCACCTGATTCTGCCCACCGATCGGGTTGGCTGAGCCGTGCAGAAGATTGGCTGAGGTCACGCCGCCCGCCAACTCGAGGTAAATGTCGATATCGGTGGCGTTGATCACGTCGCCGATGCGGACCTCGCAGGTCACGGCGTGGCTGCCTTCGTTCACGCCCTTGCTGATCGCCGTATGCGAATGGCAATCCACGATGCCCGGCGTGACATGCGTGTCCTTGCCGTCAACGACCGACGCTCCCGCCGGAACCTTCAAGCCCGGCCCGACCGCGGAAATCTTGCCGTCGATCACAAGGAGGTCGGCATTCTGCAGCGTGCCTTGCGACCCCGAAGTCCAAATCGTTGCGCCTTGGATAACGACCGCGTGAGGTTGCTCTGGCGGCGCGACGCGTCCGAACGAGCCGGCCGGATAGGTTTCGGGAAAATCGAGCGGCTTATCCAGAGGTGACGGTTTGTCATCCGGCTTCTTGGGAGTGTGAGCGGCGGTGCGCTTTGCGCTCCAGCGAAACACGACACCGGTGGGTGTCTCACCGCTGCCGGTAATTGCATCGCCGTCAATCCGCCCCGAAAACCGGATCGAGCCTTCGCCTTTCTCAAACGTTTTCGCCGGAGCGACCAGCAACACGGCATCTTCTTTCGTCGACAAGGTGGCCTTCTCTCCGGCGAGCTTCACCTCGAGTTTCTCCAGTTCTCCCTCGATCGTGAGCGGCAGCGTCTTTCCTTCCACTGCAATTTCCCAGGTGCCGCGTGGATCGCGTTCCCGAGCGGAGTCGGAATCATAATAATATCCATCGACCCACGTCGTCAGCACCTTCGCCTCGCCGGAGAACAAATCGCCGCTGGCAATGACCAGATTGGCAATGCGACCGGGCGCAATGGTTCCCATCCGGTCGGCCATTCCAAACATTTCCGCCGGCGTGGTCGTCAAGGCCGCGAGGGCCGCGTCTTTGCTCAGGCCGCGACGCACCGCGAGCCTTACCCGGGACCAGAATTCTTTCTCCGGCTTTTCGAGCTTTTCCGTGGTGAAGGCGATCGGAATGCCGGCTTCGGCCAGTCGCGCTGGATTGCTCGGCGCGAGGTCCCAGTGCTGAAGCTCGTCAAGATCATAGCCCACGGCCAGTTCGGGCCGCTCGATCTCCGGAGCCTTCGGAAAATCGAGCGGAAGAATGATCGGCGTCTTCGTCGTGGCCAGGGCTTTGCGCACTCGATACTCATAACCATTCCCGAAGAGTAGGGGTTTGAGTTTGAACTCGTCTGCGATCCGCAACGCCCGGAGCAATTCCAACTCGTCATCGGTTTCGAAGACCGTGGGCTGCTTGCGTTGCGCCTGCTCGGCTAGCGCGGCGAGACTCGCGTTTATCTCTGGCCGTTCAATTGTCGCCGGGTTCTTGCGATAAGCGTCTTGTGCGGCTTGATACCAGGACGCGTCCGAAAAATTTTGCCGGATCAAAGCGATGCACCCCATCAGGGAGTTCGGGTATCCGCCATCGTCTCTCCGATAAAAATCGAAAGCGACATGCTGAGCCACGGACGGTGCCAGCACCTGGGTGGTGATGTCGGCGTCCTGAAGATTGATCAGGGCGCTGCTGCCCCGGAAGATGCCGCGACCGGGCACGACGAGAGCGCTGGTAAAACCAAGATCACGCAGCTTGCGCGCCGACTTCTTGTCGAGGTTCAGGTAATCGGCGGCCTTGCGTTCCGGCGTAACCTTCGGGTTCCACGAATGCATTCCCTTGGCGGACTCGCGCGGAATTTCCTTCGGCTTCGCATTCGGATCATCCTCATCGACATCTGTGCGCAACGGTTCCGGTTGGAGCGTTTCCGGTAGACCCAGCCGGCTGTAGGCATCGATAAAGCCGGGATAAATTGTCTTGCCGGCCAGATCCCAGACGCGCGCATCGGCGGGAACTTTCACGTCAGCGCCGGCTTCGACGATCACGCCATCGCGGATCAGGATCGTTCCTTTCTCAATCGTTTTTCCCGGGGCGGCAACGATCCGGGCATTGGTCAAGGCATGAAGCCGCGGGTCGTTTTCGCGAATCCCTTGTTTCGGGGCCGTCGTGACTTGCGCAGAACTGGAGATCGCCGAGAGCAGCAGCGCCAGAAAACTGAGGCGGGCTGGATACGATGAGAATCGCATGGCGGTTGTGCAGGCTAACCAGAGGCGCGTGCGACACAAGTGCGCTTTTCTGTCGTCCCTGCCGGGACTTGTCATTTTGTGTCACCATTGTCCCAGCGTTGAAACGCTGGGCTATTGTCAGAAAACATTAAGCGGTGGGAACGAGCGTGTCCTATGCTGGAATTGGCCACTGCTCTTGAACCGGAGGATGGCGCCCTCTTCCTGAAAATAGCCCAGCGCTTTTAGCGCTGGGTTCTCCAGGTGGTGAGGGCAAGTCCCGTCAGGGACGAAAGAGATCATCAATCAAGCATGCGCTCGTCGAAATCGGGTGGCGCAGCGGGCTCTCAATTAGCGCACTCCGGCAAAGAGGATAACGTTCCGATTCCCGTGCGCCTTTGGACCATTCATCCGCGATACCTTGACGCCAGGGGATTGGTTGCGCTCTGGCGGGAAGGACTCCTCGCCCAGAAGGTCATCGCCGGTGAAACGCGAGGATACACTCGTCATCCGCAGCTCGCGCGCTTTCGCCAGCACACCGAGCCCCTGCAGCTAATGGCTGCCTACCTAGCCGGCGTCGCCGATGAAGCCGTGCGGCGCGGTTATCGATTCGACCAAACCAAAATTCGCTTGTCGCCCTGTCTGACCCAACTGGAGGAGACGCGTGGGCAGTTGCTCTATGAATGGAAGCACCTGCAGGTGAAGTTGCGCGTCCGTGATCCGAAGCTGTATCGCGAAATAAAGAAACTCGCGGTTCCCGAGCCGCACCCTCTTTTCCGCATCATCCCCGGAGAGGTCCGGGTGTGGGAGAAAGTTGGGTAGGGACGCCGCGCTGCGGCGTCCGAGGGAACCGATCACGAGCAGGAGCACGAGGAACCGCCATCTATCTGCGCGGACGGCGCAGCGCGCAGTCCCTACCAAAGAGAATCAGCGCACCTCGACCACGATCGGCAGAATATGAGTGATCATGTAGGTGCCAGCGTCGGGGCTGCGCTCGAATGATTGGGTACGACCACGGGAGTCCGTTGCGCGCGCCATCAATGTTTGCGGGCCGGAAGTTGCCGGCGTGCGCCAGTCGAATTCCCAGAGACGCCAGGCGTTGGGCATCGAGTCGTCGCCGAGGCGGGCCGGATTCCAGGTCGCGCCGGCATCGGTGCTGATCTCCACCTTTGTGATTTCGGCATCACCAGCCCAGGCAGCTCCATGAACGCGGTACGGCGTGTTGGCCGGAACCACCTCACCCCGCTCGGGCCGCGCGATCTCCGCTTTGAGTAGTTGTTCGGTCAGGGACTTGAGCGTCGGTAAATCGTCAGCCGTTCGTTCCCAAAACGTGTAATCGATCGATTGATAGTAGCCGGCGAAAGGTCGGCTGGTGACGATAATTCTTCGCAGCCACTTGATGGAGGCCACCGCGTACCAACCCGGCACGATCGCGCGCACCGGAAATCCGTGGGATGGCGAAAGTATCTCGCCATTCATCTCGTGGGCGAGGAGCACGTCCTGCCGGGCCTTGCTCAACGGCACGCTCCGCGCGAAACGGATCCGGCCTCCGGGTTTGGGTGGATTGGCAATTTCGCCCTCGTCCGCGCCTTCCAGGATCACTTCGATCGCGCCGGGCTTCACCTTCGCGCGATCCAGCACCGCGGAAAGAGGCACGCCGGTCCAAGAGGCGTTGCCGACGGCGCCCAGCCCCCATTGGACACCTTTAACTTTCGGCTCGAGAAAATCGCGATTGTTGCCCGCGCATTCGAGCGTGGCCGCGACGGTGCGTGATTCCATCGCCCGCAACGCGGCATAATCGAGTTCGAAAGGCTCTTCGACTTCGCCTTCGATCTTCAGCCGCCAATCCGCGGCCGCGATTTCCGGAATCGGGAAATGGCAGCGAACATAGAACAATTCGTTAGGCGTCTGGAAGCTATTCAGATCCGCGAACGGCATCTCGAGATTGAGCGGCTCTTGCTCGCGCACGATCAGTCCGTTCGAGGTCGGGTTATTTTTGTCCCCAGATTTCACAGATTAGTTTTTTGGTGCGCAGAGGAAGAGGGAGAAGAAGCGAAAGAGTTGCCGGTTATTTTTCCACCGGGAATTTGGCGGCTTTCCAGGCGTGGAAACTTCCCGGGAGATTCCGGACATCGGTGAAGCCCTCTCGTTCGAGCACGCTCGCGGCGAGACTCGCGCGATATCCGGTCGCGCAATAGACCAGGACGGGTCGCGCGCGGTCGAGTTCACCCGCGCGTTTTTGCAGATGGGGAAGGAAAATGTGGGTCGCGCCGGGAATGCGGCCATTCTTCCATTCCGCCGGACCGCGAACATCCAGCACCTGTAACCCATCGCGCGAAGCGTGAAGATCGTGGACGCTCATCTGCGGCAGCTCGCGCAAGGGATAGCCGGCGTTTTGCCAGGCTTTCATCCCTCCGACGAGGTAACCGGCGAAGTTGGTGTAGCCGGTCCGCACAAAAAGTTGGGCAACCTTCTCGACGTCGGCGTCGCTTTCGAGCACGAGGAGGATGGGCTTCGTGGGGTCGAGCAGCCAGCCCGCCCAGATGGAAAGAACAGGGGAGGCAGCGATGTTTAGCGCGCCCTCGATGTGTCCGCCGCCAAAGGCCAGCATGCCGCGCGTGTCCACGAGCTGGGCGCTTTTGGCTTCGACCATTTCCTTGAAGGTGGCCGACGCGCGCGCAGGAATAATCGGCAACCGCCCCAGAATTTCCGGGCCGGCAGCGTTCACCTTCTTCATGCGCTTGTAGTAGGTCGGCTCCGGCGGCGGAGTTGAAAGCGCATAATCGACGAAGGCCTGACGTTCCTTGCGCTGGTAATAAGGATTAAAACGCTTCTCGAAACCGATCGTGCTCTCGAGGCGATCGCCGATATCGGCTCCGCAGGGCGAGCCACTCCCGTGCGATGGGTGAACGATCACACTGTCGTCGAGCTTGCCGTAGAATTCCCAGAGCGTGTCGTAAAGTTGCGAGGCCAGTTTGTCGGCATCGCGGCCGAGAAGGTCCGGGCGGCCGGCGGAACTAACGAAGAGCGAATCGCCGCTGAACACGCCCCACGGAAAATCGGGATGCTCATCCTCAGCCGCAACATAGGAAACATGTTCGGGCGTGTGGCCGGGACTATGCCGGGCGGTCAGAAGCAGCGCTCCAAACCGGAACTGATCGCCATCCTTGACCGGCTCGACGGCAAAACCGTATTCCGCGCCGCCCTCCGCGCTCGCGTAGATCCTGGCCGTTCCCGTGCGATCGGCCAGTTCCCGCGAGCCGCTGACCAGATCGGCGTGGATATGCGTTTCAAAAATGTGGGTAATCGATACGCCGTTTTTTCGCGCCAGCTCCAGATAGATTTCCACGTCCGGCCGCGGATCGATGACGGCGGCTGTGCCTTCTTCGTCATCGCCGATCAGATATGAGATTGCGGCGATGCCATCGGTGAGAACGCGTTCGAAAATAAGAGACATAAGATGCGAGGGTTCAGAGATTTTGGTGAGCCCGACCCTGCTCTTATACAATGGATCAGGGACCGATGTCTTTTCAAATTGTAGGGCTGTGGTGCCAGTCTGCGTTGGGAGGCAACCGGAGCGATTGCCCCGGTCGCTCCCCTGAAAATAGCCCAGCGCTTCAGCGCTGGGTCCTCAAGGTCAGGGAGGCAAGTCCCGTCAGGGACGAAAGACGCCATCAATCGAGCATGCGCTCATCAAAATCCAAACCGTGTTTGCGAAGCATGGCTTCAAACTCCTCTCGAAACGTGCGTTGCCTGTGGTGTTCGGTTTGATTTTGAATATACGCCACCGTCGCTCCGACCCCGGAAATACCGATGCTGAATGCGCCGTAGCCCTCTTGCGAGGCGAAGCCGGCCAACCTTGGAAATGCATCGTGAATCCATTTTGAGGAGTTACCTTTGAGGAGCTGTATTCCCTTGGCCACAGAGAGGGTGCTCGGCAAAGAGATCAAAAGGTGAACGTGATCCGCCACTCCGCCGACGGCGAGGCTCTTCATTTTGTTTTCTCTCGCGATACCGCCGAGATACGCCGGAAGGCGTGCAAGCAAATCTGAATCCAGAAAGGAGACGCGATTCTTCGTGCTCCAAATACAATGGATGAGACAACGATTGAACGAATGCATGGGGGAACGCTCCTTCCGTCCCTGCCGGGACTTGAATATCTTATGTCATGGTTTTCCCAGCGTTAAAACGCTGGGCTATTTTCAGGTGAAAAAAGTCTGAACGCACACTCTGCACACCCAGACACTTGTTGAGTGCATGGGAGTGGACACGCGAGGTGGCCGCCGGGGGGAATGGCAAACGTTTTCAAGGGCGTGAAGGACGGGGAGGCTTGCGCGTAACCTGTTCGCGTGCGGCCGTCGTCGGTTTTGGCAGAGGAGCGGGATGGCTGTCGCGATAGGATTTCGTGGCCAGACCGAGGACAAACACGACGAGCACGAAACAAACGGCCCGTTTCTCTTCCGGTGTGAGAACGAAAATTTCGCGTTCGAGCCTGGGAGGGACGCCGCGCTGCGGCGCCTTCGATTTCTTGTAGGCTTTTGCGTCCCTCTGCGGACCGCGCAGCGCGCCGTCCCTACGAGTAGAATCCACGCTCATTCGTTTGTGGGTCGGACATGGAGCGACCGGTATTTCCGGCGGATATGTTCGTCGTAATAACGGGTTTTCGAGGGAGCGAGCATCAGCTCGCGATAGGTGGCCGGGTCCACCGTGAGATAGCGATAGATCGCCCCATTTCTGAATTCGATTTCCAGCGCGCGCAGGCGGCGGCTGTAGCCAATCGAAGCGATCGCCGTGGATTGAACAGCGTCCCGTTTGATGTGGGAAATGATGGTTTTAGTCTCGGGAGGCGAGGGGTCAGCCGCGACCGTTGCGACGATGAAGAAGACGCTCGCGAACAGCGCCAGGGGGGAACCGCGCATGGGGACCCTTGTGCCAAAGTCGCGCCCGATTGTCGAGTGGGGACTTGCCTATTTCGTACTCGTGCTCCTGCTCGATCCGAGCCCGGGAGGGAATCCGAGAACGAGGACGACGACGAGAACGAGGACGAGGACGAAGAAGAGGGAGAGGAAGCGAGGAAGCTACTTGCCGAGCGGATTGGTGACGTCGGTTCCCGCCGGTGGAGTAAACTCGAAGGTGGAGGCGGGGATCGGCGTGCGGGATTCGTTCGAGTAGGTCGTGATGATGCGGTCGCCATTGGGTTGCAGCATCTCGGTCCGAACGACCTGCAATTCGTTGTTGAGGCGAATGCTGAACGATTGCAGAAGCCGCTTCATCGACGGATTGCGCGGTGTCAGTTGCAGTTGATAACCATCAGCCTCTTTCGTGCCGGCGATGTGATAGGTGCCCTCGACGTTTTCCAGGTTCAGACTGGCCGTGATGGCGGCGATGCCGGCATCGAGCGGAGAGCGTTTCCCTAACGAGTAGTGCTCCGCCGACTTGAATTTTGGATAATAAATCCAGAGATGCTGCCCATCGCTCACGGTGATGCTGGGCGAGTTACCCTTCGCTTCGCGCCGAAATTTGTTAGGCGATTGGAACCACATCTTGCCCGAGCTGGCGATAGGCTTGTTCAACATGTGAACGGTCTTTTCCTCCTGGAAGTCAGCCTGGACCTGGGGCGCGGCGGCGCGCTTTTCCTTAATGCGCGCAAGCAGCGCCTTTAGATCGGCAGGGGAAACCGGTTCGGCGGAGACGAGGGGAACTGCGAGAAACACTAAGGACGCCATCACCGGCAACAACAATCGTTGTAGGGCGTTGGAAAGCCCGGCCTCGCGCTGTCGCGCTGCGTTACGGCTGTGAAAAGCCGGGATGGCGTCTGACACAGACGCCCTACGATCAGGAGAAAGAATTGGGTTAAACATTTTCAGGATGTGGAATACGCGGCTTCAATGATTCTTCGCGCCAGGACCTCGGTTCAGCCGCCGCTGCCGCTGGCAAAGTGAAAAAGATGGTCGCGGCCAGGCTCCAAAACAAGCCCAGGGCACAGGCATAACCCAGCCCCGCCAGCGTCGGGTTATTCGCGATACCGAGCGAGCCGAAGCCGCAAATCGCAGTCAGACCGGCGAGGATCACCGGTTTGACGACGCCAGCGACGTCGTGATCGAGTTGCCGGGCTTTTTGCCAGACCAGGAGCACGTAGATTCCGTAATCGACTCCGATCGCGAGGACGAGCCGAAAGGCGAGGACGTTGAGCAGATTGAGCGGAAGCTGAAGCAGCTTCATCGACGCGATCATGGCGCAAACGGCCATGGTGAGGGTGGCGACCTGGATGAGCCATAGACGCCAATCGCGATAGAGCAGCGCGAGCAGGGTGGCGTCGAACACCGCCATAAGCGCGCTGATTAGAATGAGCTGCCGGTGGGACCACGGCACCAGATCGGTCAGGGTGAAGCTCCAGCCGGAGAGCACCATCGGCACTCCTTCGACCGGGAGTTCACGGCGTAGCATTTCTTTTTGTTCCTGCGTCGCGACCGGCTCATTGGTCGTGACGAATCCAGTCGTGAGCAGAGGATCGTGAGCGAAATAGCGATCGACGAGGAACCACCAGCTGGATTTCTGCGGCAACTGCGTCCGCCAATCGGGCAGCTCACCCGGCAGGGTTGCCGCGCCGTTCAATTGATCGAGGAGGACGAAAGCGGAGTCGAAGGTCTCGCGACTAAACCCCTCACTGGCAATCGCGGAATCAAAGGCGGTGCGTGCCGCGACAAAATCGATGGTTCGCAATTTTTCCCGGTTCGTTTGCAATCGTCGCGGCGACAAGGCGAGCGCCGCCGGAGTCGAGAAGCTCTTGATCTTGCCGGCGACTTGCAGGTCGTTCCAATGCGCGGCCACTTTTTGCCAGTAATCGTGCGACTGTTGTGGATCGGCAGTCCGGACGATGCCGATCACGGGCTCCCAGCGGGAAGGCATCTTCGCCATGATCGTCTTGAGGGCGTAGCCGGCGTCACTGCGCTTCGGCTCCATGGAATGCGTGCTGACGTCAAAGATAATGGGAGGCTTTGGCGAGAACGCGATCGCGGTGAGGATCAGGAGAAGAGGCGTCGAGATCCAAAGCATGGGAGCAGGGCGACGCACGGTCCAGCGCACGTAATTCTTGACCATCGCAAACATCCAATCCTTCCGCGGCGCGGAACTTTTCCGAGGCAGAAAAAGAAAGAACACCGTCATCATGAAGATGCCGGCGAAGGAGATGCCGAGCGCGATCAAAACTCCGAGCTGGGTGAATCCCTGCGAGCCCGCCAGCATCAACGCCATGAAGCCGACGGCCGTCGTCAGCGCTCCAAAGAAAATGGCTTTGCCCAAACCTTTGACGGCTTCGCTGATGGCGGCCTGATGATCGATGCCTTCATCGCGCGCCTGCTGGTAACGCCCGAAAACCAGAATGGCAAAGTCGACTCCCAGTCCGATCAGGATCGCGCAGAACCCAATGGTCACCATGTTGAGTTGGTGGAAAATCAGCAGGCCGGTCGCGAGCGCCACCAGGCAGCAGAGCAACAGGGTCAGACCCATCCCGATGAGCGGCAGCCAGCGATGGAATCCGATATAAAAAACTCCTCCCACCAGGAAAATGGAGCCGAGTAACGTGACGACGATGTCGTGCCGCATGCTGAGAGAAATCTCCGCGACGTAAGCCGAGCGCCCCGTCACCAGAATCTGAAGCGGTCCGCCATCCCAACCCTCGTGAGCGTTCGCCTGAAACGCTTTCACCTCTTGCATCAATTTCTGGCAGTCAATCGCACCGATGGTTGGCTGATTTGTGACCGTGAGAAACACCCGCATCGTACGGTCACGCGAAGCGAGGGGCTGATCTTCCTCGATCGCCGCGTTGCTGGCGAAAGGTTTCAGGGCTGGCGCGATGACCCCGAGCGGATCGAGTCCCAATTCGATCTGAGGCCGGGGCGATCCCGCTTCCAGTTCGGAATGCAACCGATGCAGCCTCTCCGCGATTTTCTCCGGTTTCAGAAGACTGATGGTCTCGTCGAAAGCGGCCGGCTCGAGGTTAAGGAGCAACGGAAGGGCGATCGATTGCAAATCGCGAATGCCTTCCGGCGTCTCGATGGGCGCGCCGGAAAGGACGCGGGTGCACCACGGTTGAGCGCGCAACTTCTCCGCGAACTGCGGCCCGAACTCTTCCAGTTTATCGACATCGTCCGGCTGGCAGACCAGGGCAAAGGTCAGATCACGGACCTGAGCGAAATCACGGTTGTAAACTTTCAGTCCTTCGACCGATTCGAATCCGCTTGGGAGAAGATTCAGCACTTCGCTGTCGAGCTTTAATCGCGTGACCAGGATGTAAACGGACGCCGCGCAAAGCAAAGCGATGGCGGACCAAACAAAGCCCCGCCGTTGCGTGACCAGATGAGCGATAAGGGAATGAAGGCGCATGATTCGTCGTTACCGCAGCCGCGACGCTCGCGGCTCAACCCGCTCAGGTCAAAAGCGGAAAATGAAAGTGTCGCCGCCGGCGGTATGCTGGACGCTCGGTTTATCCCCGGACGCCATGAGCAGCTCGCGCAGTTGGACCCAACCCCGCAGCCGCTCCGGCGCCTGCGTATTCGGGCCCGACCATCCGCCGCGCGCCAGCGGACCCTTGATGCTGGCGTAGGTGGCGTCCTGCCGCACTTCCAGGAGGGCGATCCCCGGCCCCTTCGTAAACGTCAGCTCGAAATCGCCCGCTTTTGAAAACCGCACCAGCACTTCGCCGATCAGGGTCGTCCTTTTCCCGCGATAAAGAAGCTGGCCATTCCTCGCCTGCCAATCCTTCGACGGGCCGAGGAATTGATGGATTGTCTGGCAACTGGTCAGGCCGAGGGCGATCACGACTAGAAGTGCCGCAGCCTGCCGCCAATGATGAATTGAGCCCTTCATTGGCAGGATCAGACGCTTTCCATGGATGGGATTGGCGCGGCCGGTTCCTGCCTTTTCGGGACGAGCGACAGCCGGGGCGAGAAGGCGATATAGCGTTGGGCGCGAACGAAGAAATAGAAGATCCACATCCGCCATTTGATGGCGAAGCGGGCGCCGTCGTTGCCGGCGAGCACGGCGTTGATGGCGGGAGCGAGCTGCAACACCTCTTGCGGGTTGAGGAATACTTCGGTGAATTGCTTGCCGCTATACCATGAATTTACAAACCGGAGATACAGATCCATCACCCGGTTAACGCGGCGTGAGTATTCTCGAAAAAGACGCGGCTTGAGCGATTCGTCGCGCAAGACTTCGTGCAGCGAATCCGCCGCCTTTTCCGCGGACATGACGGCGAGGAATACACCGCTGCTGAAGACCGGATCGATAAAACCGGCGGCATCGCCGGCCAGCAACCAGCGGTCGCCAAAAAGTTTCGCGATGCGATAGGAATAGTCGCCCGCCGAATAAACGGGCGACACCCGCTCGGCCCTCGCCATGGGCTCGTCCAGCATTGGCTGTTCGTCGATAAATCTTTCGAGCGCCTCTTCCGGTGAAAGTTTCAGCGCGCGGAAAGTCGATATGTCCATGACCACGCCGACACTCATCTTGGTTGGCGTGAGAGGAATCAGCCAAAACCAGCGATCGATTCCCCGAACCATTCGGATCAGCGTGCCGTCGATTCCGTCCGGGCGCGCGACGTTCTCGTAATGCGCGAAGAGGGAGAATTTCTGGAGGTGATCGTAAGACTTCTTGAGTTTGAAAAAGTTTCCGAGAGTCGTCTGCCGGCCGCTGCAATCGAGCAAGTACCGGGCTTCGATCGAGCCCCTCGTTCCGTCCGCCATTTCGAGATCGAGGCCCACGCTCTCCTTGCTGAAGGCGATTTTTTTCACCGTCGTTTCCTCGCGCACTTCGGCGCCATTCTTGCGGGAGTGATCGAGGAGCATCTTGTCGAACTCCGATCGAGTAACCTGGTAGGCTCGATCCTGGCGCGATTCGAAGCCGTCCTTGAAATAGAATTTTGCGCTCGTGGTGCCGCAGGCCGCCATGATTTCTCCGCCATGCTTGGGCATGAAAGTGCGGGCCATGGTTTCAAGGACCCCGAGACGTTCGAACGTTTTCATGCTGAACGGCAGAAGCGATTCGCCGATATGAAAGCGCGGAAACTTTTCGCGCTCCAGAACAACAACGCGGCGTCCCGCCCGCGCCAGGAGCGTGGCGGCGGTGCTGCCGGCCGGGCCGCCGCCTACGATCGCAACGTCGTATATCTCGCTCTTCATTGGGCCCTCAACCTAGCAAACTTCCGCCCGATGCAAACAGTGCGGAATCAACCGGTCCGCTTCGATTCACGAACCATCCGCCGGCAACCCATACCTCGCTCGAATCGCCCGGTAGTTTGCCCGAGGCATTTGCACCAGAATCGGATCCTGCGCGGGACTGAGCCACCGGAGCAATCTCTTCACATCGCTCTCGGGCATGGCCGTGCACCCAGCGGTCGAAGTCGACGAATTTTTCCAGATGTGCAAAAAGATGCAAGAACCTGCGCCCGGGATTCTCTTGGAATTATGGGCAACGACGATGCCCCATTTATAGAGAACATCATCGCGCCGCATCTGCTCGGAACTGCGCCAGTCGACTTTGGCGACCGAGGATCGGTTCACCAGCTGGTTGTAGTAACGGGATTTCGGATCGTCGACGCCCTCGATCTGTTTTGAGAGCGCCAGGTAAGGCAGCTTGACCCAAGCGGCAGAACGCGCCGGCGCATAACCAAAAGCCGACGAGAGACGGAAAATCCCGGCAGGCGCCCGATCGTCGCCTTCCTTCTTAAAAGGTCGGCCGCCAAAATCCAGTCGGACCAGCCCGCGGCCCGGCGCGAGGCCCTGTTTGCCGACGACGACAGGAATTCCGGGACCTTGCTGCACCCACTTCGCAGGGGCCGTGCCGACCCGCTCGAACGCGCGCATTTCGCCCGAGGTCGAACTCCATCCCTTAGTCAATACTACCAGGCATTGACCGGAGTGGCTTGGCTCACGGGCGGCGGCTCGGCCGGTTACGAGCGGCAAAGCACACCCAAGCAGGAGGACAAAAAGCGGTCGCCGCAGCATCGCGGTCCAACTAAGCCGGACCCACCTCCTTGAAAAGGAATTTTCGGGCGGACGGCTCGTTCGAATCCTGGATAGGGTATCGGCTCAGTTTGAACCTCCTGGAGCCAGATAGTCGTATCGGCTCCCTGTTCGCTGAAAATAGCCCAGCGTTTTAACGCTGGGAAAATCGGTTAACTAAGAAATTGAGTCCTGTTAGGGACGACAGGAGCGTCAGGGAAGAGAGCCGGTTCTGCCGTCCCTAAAGGGACTTCGGATTCTGTTACCAGCAAGCCCAGGGTTAAAACCCTGGGCTATTTTCAGAAGCGAAATCAAGATGAGCCAACACACTCGGTGGGCGTGATTGGCAAGTGCCTGCCGGACGCAGTAGGATCGAGGCCGATGCCGTTCGACGCCTTCATCAGCTATTGCTCCGAAGACAAGAAAGTGGCTGACGCCGTTTGCGGCACCCTCGAGGGGAGCAAAATTCGATGCTGGATCGCGCCGCGGGATGTCCTGCCCGGGCGAACCTGGGGCTCCGCTATTGTCGACGCCATTGGCGACAGCGCGGTCATGGTTGTAATTTTTTCGCGACACTCCAACGCCTCCCCCCAGGTCATGCGCGAAATTGAGCGCGCGGTAAACAAAGGCGTCTCGATCATTCCATTTCGGGTTGAGGACGTCGCGCCGTCGAAGGATTTGGAATATTTCATCAGCAGTTGTCACTGGCTCGACGCCATGGACCCGCCGCTCGAGCAACGCATCGGCGAGCTGCGCGAAGCGATTCTCGGGTTACAGCGCCGAGGCTCGGGACCGTCGGATCAGAGCCGGCCGGAAAAGAAATCGCGAGGCGTGCCGGCACTTTGGATCGGTCTTGCGCTGGCTGCGATTCTAGCCCTCGCCGCCGGCTGGTGGTTTCTCCGGCCGAAAGTCAGCGGGCCCACCGTTCAGCTAGAACGGCCGGCCCCGGATTCGTCCCTGGTGGGGCCGCTCCTGCTCTCCTGGACAACGAAGGATTTGGCCCCGGAGAATCTTTCGTTCGAAGTGTCGCTAACGCCGCCGGACAAGCCGGCAATTCTGCAACGGACCGCCCGCAACTCGATCGTGCCGCACGGGATCGAGGGGAAGATTCGCTGGAAAGTTCGGCCGGTCTGGCAAAGCCCCGGACAGCCGGAGCGGTTTGGCGATTGGAACAAGGAACAAACCTTCACCTACTATCCCAGCGCGCTGAATCGAATCGTCGCCACTCGCACCATCCACGTCGGGACCGCCGAGCCCGATGGTTTTTTCATTCGGCAGGAGGGCGCCGAACTGACCGGTTACGAGATCGA
>QHMY01000226.1 GCA_003218305.1 Verrucomicrobiota bacterium | reverse complement strand
TTGCGCACGGGGTCGCTCCGCGTGACGGTCTCCCGGTTGCCGATGAATCCCGAAAAACTTTTCGACTACTTGGAAGGGAATCTCGATCCCACGGAACGGGCGGAACTCGAGGAAAAACTCGCGGGCGATCCTCAACTGCAACGTGAACTCGCTCTTGCCCGCGAAATGCACCGGCGTTCCCAGGGCTCGCGCGAGGTCCTCGGCGAAAGCGAAGAGTTGGAAATCCCGCCTCCGGGCACCAAAATGGGACGGCGGCTGCTCGCAGTCTTCGCCCTTCTTGTGCTGGTGAATGTGCTTGTCGGCATCGCTTTTATCATCGGTCGGAAAAAATCCGACACGCCGGCCGCCCTTCGCGCGAAGGAATTGGCTATCCGCCAGCAACTGACTGCCTCCCTCGAAAAGACGGCGGAGACAGCCTTGCCGGCGCCTTCTCTGGCAGCCGACGAAATCCGATTGTCCGCGCCTGCGGACCAGCGGGAAGCACTCGCCAATAACGTGGTCATGATCGCCACCCAGTGCGGAGGGTCCGCCGCAAAGGGCCCGCCTGACGAGGCGGGAATCACCGTCCTGGCTGATATTCCCGGCAGTCGGGAGGAAGAATTCCGGCGAGCGCTGGCACCGCTGGCCCCGGCGGATTTCTCTACTCCGCAGCCGCGGAACACCTCTTCCCCGGCGGGGGGACGCGTGAACATTTACGTGAGGATCAGCCAACCGAGCCTCCCAGCGAAGCAGTGAGCGACGCCAGTCCGATGGTGGCGATCACCTTCGCCTTGCCGGCGGAAAGTTCAGATTTCCTGCGCTTGCTGGACCAGTCGGTTATCCACAAAGGGGCCGGAGCGAAAACGATTCACGGCAACATTCACGGTCGGCCGGTTATTGTCCTTCACACGGGCGTGGGGGAAAAAAGCTGCCGGCGACAGATCGGCGATTTCTTCGGCCAGCAACCGCTCAGGTACCTGATCAGCGCCGGCTTCGCCGGCGCGTTGGATCGGGGGTTGAAGATTGGGAACCTGCTGCTCTCGGAGAACTTCTCCAGTCCGGAGCTTTTGGGGTCCCCTCATCTTGATATTGCGGCTGACGGGGTCTTTCTCGGAAAACTGGCGACCGCGCCCGGAGTGGTGGATTCAAATGTCGAGCGCGACCGCTGGGCGGCGAACACGGGCGCAGCGGCCGTGGACATGGAAACAGAGTTCATCGCCGCAGCGTGCGCGAGTCATGACGTTCCGATGCTGTCGCTCCGGACCATCAGCGATACGCCATCGGAGCCCCTCCCGACGCCGCCTGGCGTATTGTTCGACCTCGAGAAACAAAAGACGTCTTTCGGACGGCTGGCGCTTTACCTTGGGACCCATCCGGCTGCCATTACGCGTTTGACGGCGTTCCGCCATCGTATCGCTTTCGCGCGTCGCTCGCTTACTGCCGCGCTCGATAAGATTTTGCGCGTCGATTTGATTTGATATCGCCCGCGCCGCACCGCCTTCGCCTTGCTTCGGTGGAGCAGGCGAGCGGCACTACAGGGGTGCCGGCTCGATGTGAACGAGCACGTCGGCGATTCGGGAATCGGCGGTCTTGATCGCATCCTTCACCTGGTGCGCGATGTCATGTCCGTCGCGGACGGAGATACCGCCATCCACGCCAACATGCAGATCAACGTAGAAGTAGAGGCCCATTTTGCGGACGAAACATTTTTCCACATCGAAAACTCCAGGCACCGTAAGTGCAGCCTTCCTGATCGTGGCGACGATTTCACCGCGCGGGGCCGTGTCCAGCATCTCGTGCAAGGCCGGGAAAAGCAGGCGCCAGCCGTTCGCCGCGATGATGGCGCAGGCGAAGAGCGCCGCCCAGGCATCCGCGCTCTGCCAGCGTTCTCCACCGATCAAGGCAATCGAAATGCCGATGAAGGCGGCGATTGAAGTCATCGCGTCGGCGCGATGATGCCAGGCATCCGTCTGGACCGCAGTGCTCTCGGTATTTTTTCCGAGGCGGATTACGGATCGATAAAGAAATTCCTTCACTATCACTACCACAACCAAGACGATCAGCGTGAAGGGCGCCGGCGCGTGGTGGGGCAGGAAAATTTCTCGCGCGCTCTGGATGGCAAGGCCGATTGCAGCCAGGATGACGCCTACCGCCACGATTCCGGCCGCCAACGGCTCCGCTTTGCCATGGCCGTAAGGATGGGTCGCATCCGGTGGACGCGAGGCGAATTTCAAGCCACCCCAAATCACGGCCGAGCCCGCAATATCCAGAGCGGATTCAATCCCGTCCGCGATCAGGACGTAGGAATTCCCCAGGAAACCCGCAGTGATTTTCGCCGCGGCCAGCACGACGTTTACAATCATTCCGGCCAGAGCGACGCGCGCACCGGTTTGCATATTGCCGGCGGGATCGTTCGAGGAAGGTTGAAATCCCAGCGACATTCTCAGCGAGACTTGTAAGGCCATGCTCCGGAAAACGCACGGACTTTGGGTCATTTCGAGCGAGCGTGCCCTGAAGTCATTCCGAGCGAAGCGGAAGCGGAGTCGAGGAACCCCGTGGCGGAACTTGACGGTGGCATCACGGGGTCCCTCGACTTCGCTGCGCTTCGCTCGGGATGACCGCTCTTTGTATATTGCTGGCGGGATTGTTCGATGTACGATGAATGCTCTGCGCCACCCATGAGCAAGAACCTGAAAGCCGCGATCTACGAAACCCACGGAAATCCGGCGGAGGTGCTTCGGGTGGTGGAACAGCCGTGGCCGAAACCGGCGCCAACCGAAGCGGTCGTCAAGATGGCGGCGGCACCAGTAAACCCGGCGGACCTGAATGCGATCGAAGGAAAATATCCAGTTCGTCCGGCGCTGCCGGCGACGCCTGGCATGGAAGGCGCGGGCATCATAGTCGAAGTCGGATCAGACGTGCGCAGCCTCGAACCGGGCGCGCTCGTGATTCTCCCCCACGGCTTGGGCACATGGCGCGAGGCCTGCGCCGTGCCGGCCGAGAAGCTTGTCGTCGTTCCAGGAGGAATCGAACCGATCCAGGCAGCGATGCTGAAAGTGAACCCGATCACTGCCTGGCGAATGCTCCACGATTTTGTTTCGCTTCAGCCCGGTGATTGGGTGATTCAAAACGCGGCGAATTCCGCCGCGGGCCGTTGCGCCATTCAGATTGCGCGCGAGCTGGGATACAAGACCGTCAATATTGTGCGTCGCGCGGAACTCGTGGACGAGCTTCGTGCCGAGGGCGCCGACGTAGTTCTGGTCGATGGCGAATCGCTCCGGGACAACGTGGCGGCGGCGACCAAGGGTGCGGCCATTCGTCTGGCCTTAAACGCGGTGGGTGGGGACAACGCGCTCCGGATAGCGAAGACGCTGGCGGCGGAAGCAACAATGGTAACCTATGGTGCGATGAGCCTGGAGCCGATCTGCATCCCCAACGGAATGCTCATTTTCAAAAACCTGCGCTTCACCGGATTCTGGGTAAACAAGTGGTACGACGGTGCCACGGCGGCGCAACGGGCGGAAACCTTTACCCCGCTATTTGCGATGGCGCAGCGCGGACTCCTGCAAACGAAGGTGGAGAAGACTTACCCGCTGACCGAAGCGAAGGCTGCGGTGACACACGCGGCGCAAGGGAAGCGCGGCGGGAAGATTGTGTTCCGCTTCGACGATTGAATCGTCCCTGAGCGCTCAAGGCATGTCATCCCGAGCCGCGCAGACGGCGAGGGACCTCACAACTACTTACCGGACTTGCTTGCGCCAAGACTACGCCGCCTAAGGCTTCCAGGTTGTAGGGCGCAAGCTAATCCGCACTTCGATTGTGGGTCCCTCGCCGTCTGCGCGGCTCGGGATGACATCGCAATTGCGCGCCTACGATTGGGGCTGCTGCTGCGCCGCTTCTTGTTTCGGCTGGCGCTTGATGAGGGTGATCTGCTTGATCCGCGCGGAATCGGATGGGCTCCACGTGGCGACATCGGGATCGTCCTTGAAGGCGTTATGCACGATGCGGCGTTCGTAGGAATTCATTGGCTCAAGCTGGAGCGACCGCCCCGAAATGCGCACGCGCTCGGCCAGTTCCCTCACCCGCTGCACGATGCGGTCCTCCCGCATCGAGCGATAATGCTCGCAATCGACGATGACTTTAGGCGCGTCCTTGTCTTTGGATTGCAGAAGGCGATTGAGCAAAAATTGAATGGCCTCGAGCGTCTCGCCGTCTCGGCCGATAAGCGTGTGGCTTTCCTCCATATAAATCTGGAGGGTCGGATTTCCGCCTTCGCTTTGGGTCTCGTCAATCTGCACAACGAAGCCGAGATAACCGAGAATCGTGTCGAGTAATTCCTTGGGCGTCATGGTCGTCCTTTGCGCGACTTTTTCCCTGTCGTCACAACTTTTTCCAGGACCGGCTGCGGTTGCCGCTGGTTCTGCCAAAGCTGTAGAATCGTGAACAGGTTCTGTGTCGTGTAATATAATGCCAGCGCTGCCGCGAAATTGTAGCAGAAAAATAAAAAGATCAGCGGCATGAACATCATGATGCGTCTCTGCGTGCTGTCGCCGGTCTTCGGCGTCATGCGCATGAGCCAGATATTGGTCGCGCCCATGAGGAGCGGAAGAACGTTGATGGGCAGTCCGACGCCGGGGATGCTGAGACCAGGAACCCAGCTCAGTCCTGGAATGATAAACAGGATGTCGGGCTGAGAAAGATCGTGCACCCAAAGGAACCTCGCGTTTCGAAGCTCCGCCGCCTGCCCGAGCATACTGAATAATCCGAAGAAAATGAGGATCTGGATCATCATGGGGAGGCAGCCGCCCACCGGGTTTACCCCATGCTCCTTGTAGAGCTTCATGACCTCCTGATTCATCCGCGTCGGGTCGTCCTTGTACTTTTCCTTGAGCTCCTGCATCTTCGGCGCGAGCGCGGACATCTTGCGCATCGACCGGTTGGCCTTGTTTTGGAGCGGCCAGAGAACGCCCTTCACGCAGGCCGTCAGCAGGATAATCGCCACTCCATAATTGCCGACCCAACCGTGGATCAGGTTCATGAAATTGAGGAGAAACTGGCTCACCAATTTGAACCAGCCGAAGTTCATGATCTCGGCCTCGTCGTGCTCGAGTTTCGCAATCCGCCCGTACAGTTTTGGCCCGACGTAAAGTTGAACCCGCACACTGTTGGTTTGGCCGGGTTGAAGGTTGAATCCAGGAAGTCCGAGGGCGCCTTCCATTCCGGCCAGGTTCGGGGCGTCACTCCGCTTCAAGTCAAGACGGCTGCCCCAGACTTCCCCAATCTTCGCGTTCAACGGCGTCAGGATGGTGGTAAAGAATTGGTTGCTCATCGCCGCCCATTCCGCGCCCGCGATTTTTTCCTGATAAAACGACCGCGGCGGGTGTTGACCGACGCCGAGGAAGCCTCCGCCTCCCGCGAACCAGCTTACGTCGGTGGCCTTGGGACTGCCCTGGACACACCAGACGAGGCGCGTGTACGAGGGCAGGTCATTGGGATGAAGGGGGCGAGTCGAACCGAGGGAGAGGAAATATCCGGGATTGACGTAAGGTTGCGCCCCGTCGTTCCGGAAATCGACGTCCATTTGCGCGACGAAGTTGTCCTTTTTCTCGGGGTTGGGCGGAAAGAAAAATTTCTTTCGGACGGTCAGACCTTCCGGTGTCTTGCGCTCAAATTGGACGCTTCCGTCATCTCCTCGCGCGACCTCAAACTCGAGCAGGGCCGGGTTCTCAGGATGCTCGACAATCGCACCGATCGGCGTGCGATCCGCGGCATTCAAGGTCACGGGCTCTCCATGCTCCAGCGCGTGCTTGAGCAGCACTGCTTCACTGATTCCCCCGCCCCGATTTGTAAGCCGGAGTTCCAAATCCTCATTCCGCAGCGTCTCCGATTTCTCAGCAAACGGCGCCACGGCAGCGACAGGTGATGTCGTCGCGGCCGTTTCCGGCGCGGGACTAACTGACGGGACCGAGGCTGGAGCGGCAGCGGAATTTTCCGCGACCGCCGGTGTCGGAGAAAGGGCGGCTGGGATTTGCGCCGGGGCGGGCGGCAGATGGGTCGCGTTATATCCCCACCAGCCCGCCAGGCCAATGACGCAAAGGGTGATAGCAATCCAGGCTTGGCGATCCATAAGGGCTGCCCGCGAGGCTATTCACAAACAAGACGATTTGAAGGTGGGAGCCCCGAAACCTTCTGGGACGCGATCAGGCCACCGTGGCCTTTCCCACTTTGCGGCGGCACGGGATCATGCCCTTGGCCACCCCAGGGATGACAACGACAGAGCCGGCGCAAGCCGAGGCCCGTTCCACGAAAAACACCATGCCTCTCTACCGCTTCGAGGAAATAAGCCGAACAAGTCGGCTCGAAACGGCAGCCGCAACCCGGCCCGCCCAGAAATGACAACACGGGTGAAATCAGCCACTGATAACCGCGAATGAAGAAGCGCAGCAGAAAAAGCATCAAGGCGCTAGAATAGAAGCGCGCTCCGCGAGGCGCAACCACTCATCTTTCAGCGCGTCATACGATGCGCGCGCCGCCGCGGGCCGGGCGATGACGACAAGCCAAAAACCTTCCCGCAGCCTCCGCTGTTCGGTGCGAACGATATCGCGCAGGCGTCGCCGGACCCGATTTCGGACCACTGCTCCGCCTATCCGCTTCGAGGTCACAAATCCGGCGCGGAATAACTTCTCCTGCTCCCGGGCGAGGACACCGAGCACCAAGGTCCGACCTCGATGCGCCACGCCCTCCGCCTTGACCTGAGCGAACTCTTCCGGTCGCACGAGGCGCCGATCCTTGGAAAACGATAAACTGGGCGAACTCGAGCCTGGCGACATGGCAACGCCATCATACCACAGGGCCATCCTGCTGTGTCGCACCTTGGTTTCATCCGTACAGCAAAAGTCTTCCCGAGAGACAAACTCCGCGGGAAGACTCTTGATTAAAGCGTTGAGGCTATGGGTTCGGGCTCGACGACGTCGTAGTAGTGGTCTCGGTCTTTTTCTCGGTGGTGGCTGGCGCCGAGAATGAGTCCGTCTGCTTCGTCGTTTCCTTGGTTTTCTCCGTGGTGGGATTGACGATGGTGGTGTTGTTTTCGGTTTTCTTTTCCGCGGGCGCCGCTGGAGTGACAGTTTCGGTTTTCTGTTCGCAGGCTCCGAGGAGCGCCGCACCGGCCAGAAGGCAAATTAGTTTTTTCATAGTTATTGGATTGGTTGCCCCATCTTGGGACCAAGCCTGAATCGGAGCAACGCTGATCTCCGGCCTTACCCCAGCTGCAATTCGCAAATCTTCTGACCTCGGCCCGACGAGCCTAGAACGGAGCCTCGAACTTCAATCCGTGCGCTTCCGCTACCGCCGCATACGTTACGCGTCCATCGCGGGTATTGATCCCGCCCAGCAGCGCCGGTTGCTTCCGGCAGGCCGCTTCCAGCCCCAGATCAGCCAGCAACTCGACGTAACGGGCAGTGGCATTACTCAAAGCCTGGGTCGAGGTGCGCGCATAAGACCTCTTCCTCCACGTAGACCGGATCATGATGCGTGGTCGCGCGCGAAGTTTCCGCACATCCGCCCTGATCGATCGCTATATCCACCAAGACGCTGCCCGGCCTCATCGCTTTCAGCATTTCGCGCGTGATCAACTTGGGCGCCTTGGCGCCCGGCACGAGCACGGCGCCGATAAGGAGATCGGTCGTCGGCAACAGCTCCGTCAGGTTCGTTTCGTTGGAATAAAGCGTCCTAACGTTTGGCATCGTCAAATCGAGGAAACGCATCCGTTCGCCATCCACTTCCAGGATGGTCACGTCCGCTTTTAACCCGACCGCCATTCGCGCCGCGTTCACCCCCGAGGTGCCGCCGCCGATCACGACCACTTTGCCTGGCAGGACCCCGGGAACCCCACCGAGAAGCACGCCATTCCCTCCGTTATGTTTCGCCAGATAAAAAGCCCCCATCACGGCCGACATGCGCCCGGCAGTTTCACTCATGCGCTCGAGCAGCGGCAACTTGTTCCCTACCTGGATGGTTTCGTAGGCCACGCCCGTTACCCCGGACTTGAGCAACGCTTCGGTCAGCGGCTTGCTTGCCGCGAGGTGCAGGTAGGTGAACAGAATCTGCCCTTTGCGCAGCAGACCATATTCGGCCGGCAGCGGCTCCTTCACTTTTACGATCATCTCCGCCTGCTGAAACAATTCTTCGGCGGTATCGATGATCTTTGCGCCGGCCGCGACGTAATCCTCATCAGTGAATCCGGAACCAACTCCCGCGCTCTTCTGCACGAGCACCGTATGGCCGCGGCGGGTCAAGGTGGTCGCGGTAGCGGGAACGAGTCCAACGCGATGTTCCTGCTGCTTAATTTCTTTCGGGACGCCGATGATCATGCTGGAGACAGTGACATGGGACGCGTGACAAGTGACAAGCTAAAAAATGCGGCGACAACGTCTTTTCTTGTCACTCGTCATTCGTCAACCGTCACTTTCCTTAGTTCAGTGACGGATCATCCGGGGCGGCGGCCAGAAGCTTGTACCAGGGTCCCAGACCCCGCATGATTTCAAACCAAAGTTTGGGCAAACGATCCGGCGTGAGCGACTCCCGCGTGGGTTGCTGCAAAATCCAGGCCTTTTCTTTCATCTCCGCTTCGAGCTGGCCGGCGCTCCAGCCGGCGTATCCCACAAACGCCCGGACGGAAGTGGGATCCTCGCCCGCCATTTGGTGCGCTTCATCCACCCCGACATTATGATTTAGGCGCAACCCGCTCCCGGCGTCCCATTCAAACGCGGCGAACATTAACTGGTTCTTCCCGACCGGACCGCCAAGAAACACCGGAATATCGGCCAGGCCCTCCGGTGGCTCCTCATTCACCAAGTCGACCACCTGCTTATCCAGCGGTCGATTGATGATGAGACCACCGGCGCCCTCGTTCGCGTCGTGCTCATAAATAAAAAGCACGGCCCGGCGAAAATTGGGATCGAGCATGTTCGGGTGCGCTACCAGCAACGAGCCCGCAAGGCTCAGCGGCATTCCATCCCCAAGATTGCGCATGGGAAAGTAGAAGCCTCGCGAAGCCCCTTCGCAACCTGTTTCCGGTAGGGACGGCAATGTGGGAGGGGCCTTTGCACCCCGACGTTCGTCGAGCGGGGAGTCGGAGCGCAAAGGCCCCTCCCACCTTGAAGACTTCCCTACCCGCCGATCAGCCTGCCGTTCTTCAATTCGAAAACCGGGCCCTCGCCCCCCTGCTCGCGCCATTGCATGGTTGTGGCCGTAACCAGTTTCTGGGCGTCCGCCGGCAGACTGCGCAAGAGCGAATTGCGCCGCACCGGGTCGAGTTCTCCGAAAATATCGTCGATCAAGAGAAGAGGCGGCTTGCCCTCTTCCGCCATAAAAACGCGCGCTTGAGCCGTTTTCAGCGCGAGCGCAACCGTCCGCTGCTGACCTTCCGACGCGTATTGGCTGGCCGGATGGGCCTCCACGAGAAGGCGAATATCGTCCCGGTGCGGACCGACCACCGTCTGGCGCAAGCGTAACTCCTGCGCGCGGGAGTTCGCCAGGTCACTGGGAAAATCATCACTGTTTCCGGGCGAAAACTCGAGCACCAGCTCTTCCTCAGTCTCACTGATCGCACGATGGGCCGCGGCGGCCAGGGGAGCGAGGCGCTCGATCAGTCGAGCCCGCATGGTCGACAACTTTCCACCGTGTTCCAGCAAGGGCGCATCGTAAGCCGCGATCTCACGCGGGCGGGGTTGAGGAGACTTGAGCAGCGCGTTGCGGGAGCGGAGTGCGCGTTCGTACGAGCGGAGAGTCGGCCGGTAAAGTGGATCTACCTGGGTGGCGAGAAAATCGAGATAGCGTCGTCGAATTTCGGAACCGCCGCGGACCAGCTCGATATCGGTATTCGCAAAAGAGACGACCCGCCCTGCACGCAAATATTCCTCCAGGGTCCGCTGGTCGACCTCGTCGAAGGCGACTTTTCGGCGCAACGCGCTGTAATGGAATTCCAGCACGTGACCGTCGATTCCGCCGGAGAGGGCAAACGATTTTTCTCCAAAACGGATGAGGGGGGCGAGCGTGGAACTGCGTTGGGACTGCAACCGCAGGAGAACACAAGCCGCCTCCAGAATCGACGTTTTCCCCTGCCCGTTTCGCCCGATAAAGAAATTGAATCCCGGAAAAAATTCTACTCGAAGCGATTCGAAGCATCGAAAATTCCGGAGCTGTATGTTAGCAAGCATGGGAGGTCATTGAATTAGTTTGAACGCACGAGTTGTCATTCCGAGCCGCGCAGACGGCGAGGGACCTCTCCCACGGAGATTGCGTCACGCAAATCACGTCACGCGTGATTTGACGAACACGCGTCACACTTCGCGGAAGCGGTGGAGCGCTTGCGAGGTCCCTCATCGTCTGCGCGACTCGGGATGACAACCAAAACCCACGACTTAGTAGTCGAGTTCCACCAAAGCCGCTCAAAGATTGATGAGCTCCAGCTTGCTCGTCATTTGCGCGGGAATTCGTTTGTTGTGAAAATAAACCCCGCTGATTGGCGTGATGTCGGCCGGCGTCAAACCAACCGCGGCGGCGATGAAGTTATGGTTGCAGAAAACGCCGTTGGTCGCGTCGAGGCCAACCCAGCCCGCTCCCGGAAGGAAGACTTCTGTCCACGCGTGCAACGAACCTTCCGCCCGTCGCGTCTCCGCGTCGCTTTCACGCAAGTAACCGCTGACGAGCCGCGCCGCGAATCCCATTCGGCGCAAGATCTCCGCCAGCAACACGGCTACATCCCGGCAGGCGCCGCGGCCCAGCTTTAGAGTTTCCGCGGGTGACAGCGCTGCCCCCTCTTCGCGGCGTTCGTAACCAATGCATTCGTGCAGCCTCCGATTGAGCTCGACCAGCGTCGAGACCGTGTCCCGACGATTTCTGCTGGTAGGCGGCGTCCACCCAGGCACGACCAGCCTGTCTTTGGCGCGCCTCTCCCGATAGGGCGCGAGTAATTTGGCGATCGATGCCTCATAGGCAAAAGGCGTCTCGATCGCATCGCGCGTCAGGATGAAATGAAACGGATCTTTTTCATCCAGGTCCAGGTCCAGCGCGAGCCGGAACTCCAGCTCTTTCGAACGCTCCGGAAAAAAACAGGAGGCTACGGTGTTCTCGAAGACATCGCGCGAAAATCGCACAGTCGCTTTGGGAACGGTGGTGAAATCCAGACGGCGGACGCGGCTGAATCGATCGCTGCGTGGAAAGAGCCGAACCTCGTGCGGACAAAAACCGACGGCTTCTTCGTAACGGTAGGTCGTCTGGTACCGCAGGCCCAATTTCATTAGGCAAACTATGGCATTCCTCCCACCCCGTCGCGCAAGATCATCCATCGGTTTCCAGCATTTGGAACGCGGCCTTGTTTCATAGGGTGAAATCCCTACGGCTAAATTCTCCCTCATTTTCGCAAAGATTTTTCAAATAATCCTCGACAGCGAAATCATTGTTTGCCACATTCGTCTCGTTCTGGGGGGAACAGCCGCCCTTCATGTCCATCGGACGTGGGGGGCGGTACTTTTTTAGGG
>QHMY01000225.1 GCA_003218305.1 Verrucomicrobiota bacterium | reverse complement strand
TGGGTGGAAGTGAAACGGTAAGGGTTTGAGCCAAGGAGCGGCGGTTTGAAACCGCCGTCGTGTTTCGGCGGTCTGCCCGCCGTTCTCCGCCGTAGCATTCGCGGAAGGAGGATCAGCCTTGCCTGTCGCCACCCCGACTTGTAATCCATTTCTCGTGTCTGCTTCGTGGCTTGCTTCGGTGTTTCCTAAACCACCTCGTCAGCTGCTCGAGCCGTTATGAAATCAGCGCCACGAGTCAAGACGCCGTGTTCAATGCGCTGGGATGAAATGCGTGGCGATAGCCGCACTCGGTTTTGCGAGGATTGCCAACTCCAGGTCCACAATCTCTCGGCGATGTCACAGCGCGGAATCGCCCAAGTGCTCGCGCGTGGTAAGCACGAGCGCGTCTGCATCAGCTACACGCGTCGCGCCGACGGGACGCTCGTTACCTGCTGGGATAACATTATCGAATTACTCATTCGCCCGATCCGCCGCGGTTTCGCGTGGCTTGTGGCCGCCTGCATTCCCATCGCATACAAGCCACGTCCGCGTCGCTGATCTTACTCTCGTTAAGTCATGAGAGCACGTATGAGCATGAATGATCCCGGTCGCAGCCTTGATGAGGCGCCTACTCAGATGGCCTCTTCAGAGATGGAGGCGGAGTACTTTCGCAGACTTAGGTTGTATAACTTTAGTGTCGCTGCCCGCGTTGCATTCGTGATGGGCGGCTCATTTTCTGTCGTGCTCATATCGAACGTATTGATTCGAGTTGTAGGTTCGGGCCTCTGTGCCCTGCTGTGGGTCGTGACGTTGTGCTTGCAAACTAAGTTTTTTCGTTGCCCGGCGTGTGACTACATATTCGCGACCGGTCCGTGGCAGTCCGAGCCGAAGTGGCATCAATGTCCGAGTTGCCGAATGCAATTTACCCAGGAGAGGAAGCTGCGCTGGCCGAACTTCTAGGCAGTAATCTAACCAAACGATGCAGCGAATATGCACGAGAAGACCTCACCGGTCACTGACCCCATTCTCGTAGGCGATGATCACCACACCACGTATTTTTGTGCGCCATCTTAGCGAAGCCGACTACCCGAACTTCGCGTCGTTGGAGTGTGATCCCGAGGTGAAGAAATTTTCTGGAGGGCCGCGTACTGTGCCGGAGGAAGGCTATAAACGTCTCGTCTCCGATGATTCGGATGCGTGTCTCGCTGTATGCGCACAAGAAGACGGTCGTTTTGTCGGCAGGTGCGGATTCCGGCGGATCGACGACCGGGTGGAACTGGAGATTTTCTTGGCGCGTGCTGAGCAGGGACGGCGATTTGGTCCTGAGTTATTCGATGCAATGATTTCATACTGCTTCACAAACTACCGAGAAGCGAAAGTGGCCGCTACGGTATCGCCGGGAAACTCGCGCGCGATTCAGCTTCTGGAGCAACGCAATTTTGCGGATTCTGGCGAGACTGTGCTCACGAAAGCGGGATTCCATTCACTGTATGTGCGACCGAGCTAATCGAGCGATGCTGGCGTGGACACGTGCAATTAGGCAGCACCTATGAATTCACCAATTAGCCCCGAAGAGTTCGAGCTTTTGTTGCCGCTGGCGTGTAAGTGGGCCGCGGAGCAAGAGCAACACATCCTCGCGGAGGGTGAGCCGCTGTCAGAGGCGCAACTTCATGACGCGCGTCTCGTCGGAATTTTGCATCGTGATCGCGTGCGACTACTTTACGTTCCCGAGATTGTGCCTCCGACCTATCCGATGCTTAGGCAGGCAGCAGAAGCGACAAGTCTCATTTCGCCTGTCACCGGCGGGCTCACGCTTCGATACGGCATCTTTATTCGTTCCGATTGTCGCGGGAATCGCCCACTGGTCGTGCACGAACTCGGTCACACTTTGCAGTATGAGCGAATGGGCGGCTTTGAGGTGTTCTTGCGTCAGTATCTCTCCGAGTGTCTGACCATTGGTTATCCTGAGGCCCCCATGGAGCGGGAAGTCATTGACCGGACGACACGTATTTGTGACTGACCCAGCTTATGCTCCCACGCACGGCACTCGTGATTCTTGGATTACTGGCAGCGACCCTTCTCGCGATGGCCGGGTCGGAAGATCCTTTTCAGTTATGGCGCGCGCAAATGGCGGCGGGGAAAGCGTGCATGGAGTCCCTGACGGGAGAAGATATTCTGGAATGGATCGAGCGAACGAAGACGTTGCTGTTGGAATATGAACCGGGCGCGCGTGGCATCGGTGTCTACGGTACCGATAAGAAACCCGTTCCACCGGAACTGGCAGAATTGAAAATCATCCGGATCGACGTGTTTGAAGACCACGTCAATTATGTGTGGATGGGCGGGATGGATCATACCTACCTTGAGGTGAAGCGACTGAGTAACGGTACTTTCAGGTTTACGGCTCGTTATGACGAAGCGGAGAGCAAAGTGATCTGGCCGAGAGAGTGAGGCCTTAGACGGATTGCCTAGGCTCAACTTTGGAGTGCAACATTCGCCGGGTCTGAAGGAAGCATTGATCAGGTCTGACCCCGTTGCGACGCGTTCAGACGGCCGCCATTCGAGGCGTTGACCCAAAAGATCTTTCGTGGAGAATAATTAGGATCGGATGAAACGCACTTGGACGATCATAGGGGTAGGCGACGTGCCGGGCAGTTTCAGATGGTACCAGTCGCTTTTTGGCCAACCCGAGACACCTCCCGGCCATGATTACTTCGGTCAGATCCTGGATTCAGATGGAACGGTCTTGCTCTGCCTCCACCAGTGGGGCGCGCATGAGCATCCCTCCTTGATGAGCCCGGACAAGGTGCGACCTGGCAATGGGCTGCTTTTATTCTTTCGCGTCGACGACTTCGACGCGGCCCTGGAGCGGGCGCGCACGCTCGTCGCCCGATTCGAAGAAGAACCCCACGTGAACCCGAACACCCAAACCCGGGAGTTCTCACTTCGAGATCCGGATGGATACTACGTCACGATCAGCGCCGATTGTTAGCCTGCGGAGCGAATGGCAGAATCGACCTCGCTCACGCGGGGAAGTTGAGAGTTGAGAGATGGTAGTTGAGAGTGAAGACAAAGCTTGCCCTCCCCAGCGGGCGCTGATTTTCTGTTTCCCAGTGCTACCGATGAAACGGATTCTTCTTACGGCCGCTTTGCTCCTAGTTGCATCGGCAAAGCTGCAGGCCACCGAAGCTGTGATCTTTGATGGCGGCGGGTACAAAATCCAAATCCTGGTCGGGATGACGGATAAGCCGGTCGTTGGCCAGCTCCACTTTACGTCTCCGGGAGCTAAGGACTGGGTTGTTATTCCCCACGACCTTCTGCGGATTGAAAAGTTCGACTTCGGAAAGATTTTGCTCATGCACTTCTCGAACAAACAAAAGAACCCCGAACTGCCGGACTCGTTCTCCCTTTCGATCAGAAAGGAAAAAGCCGTTCTCTCCATCAAGGGCGAGACAATCAGGAGCACGGTCCAGTGGGACATCTGAGGCCTCTGTCGTGTCCTCTCGTGATTACGTCATCCTTTTGCGGTGAGCTCTAGCCCGACGCTCCCTCCACGTCCGCCTCGCTATTCGACGCGAGGCGCACAGGTCACCAGCGATTACCGTGCGCTGTCTCGTTGACCCCAGCGAATGTCCTTCCGCCCACACGCCACGAAGATTGTAGATCTCGGAATTCGGATCGCGATCGCCGGTCTCGTCGGCGTTCCCCTCTGGTTGTTACTCTGGTTTGCGGCGTGCAGAGGCGATGGTTTTCCATGCGAGGAGGTGGCCGTTCCTGGATTCGCGTTTCTCGGTCCGGCATTCGGGGTCAACTGGCTCTGGTATGCGTTCGGAATTCCGGATTCAATGCCCTTCGACTTGTTTCTCTGGTTGCTGATGCTTGTTTCGGTTCCCGCTTTTTGGGGGACAGTTTCGTATGGCGTGCTTTCGTTTTACAGACGTTTGCGCGTCCGTAGCGGGTGATTCTCCGTGTCCGAGGACGGCGATTATGCAGACATCTTTGCGGATAAAGTTCAAGGTTGAGAGATGATGCCGCCAATCCTCGAACCCAGAGGAGTCAGGCTGGTGTGGCCTGCGCAGGACCATCTGGCCAGCTACGTCTCGGCCTTGAAGCGAGGTTGGTCGCCCGACAATATTCGCGGCATCGAGGCCACTCGTGAGCAGCTAACCGCCATCGGCGAAGATTCGCGGGCGTTCCTGTCCTCGTTAGTCGTGAGGTCGCCAAACGGCGAAGTCATCACCCTGCCGGATGGAAGCAAAGCGCCGCGTCTGCCGGGCTACCGGCGCTGGCTGTGGGACGGAGAGTTCTGTGGCTCCATTGGCTTTCGCTGGCAACCGGGCACAAGCGAGCTGCCGCCCCATGTGCTTGGTCACATTGGCTATGCGGTCGTCCCTTGGAAGCAGGGTCTCGGCTACGCAACCGAGGCGTTACGCCAGCTCCTCCAGGAAATTCGAGCCGAACAGCTCGAATATATCGAGATTACCACTGACCCAGACAACATTCCATCGCGCCGCGTAGTCGAGCGTAACGGTGGAGTCTTCATCGAACAGTTCATTCGGCCGGCGGCGTACGGAAGTACGCCGGCACTGCGCTATCGGATTACCTTGGATAGGTGAAGCCGGAAGTGGGAAGTGGAAATGGGAAGTCGGAAGCGTGTTCGCCTTCTTCCTTTTCGCTTGCTGATCCCGTTCGAGGTGGATAGAACCGCCAACAGCGGCGGGTAGCACTTCGTAGGAAATCGAACGCGCCCGAAATGCCTAAGCCTATGACCACTCCAAGACTCCTTCTTTTTGCGTCGATATTGCTGTTGCCGGTTATCTCTGTTCGGGCCACGTCGAACTACCAGTATGGGCCTGATGAGTACGTCACCGTCACGAACGGCCTGTCGCCCGATGGAAAGATTGCCGTCACTGCCCACGGCAGCGGCGAGCTGGGGGACGAGAATTTTCATCTTTACCTGACCGACGCAGGCACCGGCAAAAAGATCGGGCCGCTCGAGGAAATCAGCGAGTTCCTCGACACCGCTGCGAATGCCTTCGCGGCGAAGTGGTCGAGCGATAGCCAGGACGTGACGATCGTTTGGAGGGTCGATCGGCACGAACCGCTCAAGGCGATCTCGTATCGCATCACCGGCCGCCGGGCCCAGAAGATCAAAGGGCCGTTTAATGTGAAAGAGGGCGACGCGCTCGAGAAGTTTTTCATAAGGGAAGTTCCGGCGGGCGACAGAAAACCGAGTCCGAAGATTTTCGGCACGCCGCTCAAGCATGATTAGTTCGCGCGGCGGCTCATCTTCTTCTCGAGATCTATGAAAACGTTTGTTATTCTGATTGCCACCGTCACCGTTGCCGCCGCGGAGTGGCCGCAACCCAAAGCGCCAGTCGTGTCCGAAGCGGACGGTTATGTGGCGATTCCAAATGTCGCGCTTCCGCCAACCAGGGAAAGCAAATACCAGGCGATTTTTGACGCGACGCGTGCCGCCGAAAAGGCGACCCAACTGGTGCCCGCATTAAACATGGCTGGCTCGGAGCTGAATGCGCTGGCTGCCGTTGGCGCCCCCCTCTCGAATGCCAAATTCGTCATCGTATTTCACGGACATGCGGTCGACGGCATTCTCGACAACGATCATTACAAAGCGAAATTCGCCACGGATAATCCAAATCTGAAGGCGATACGGGAAATGAAGAAGGCAGGTGCAGAGTTTTTTGTCTGCGGCCAATATCTGGCGGGAGAAAAGATCGATCCAAAGACCCTGGCCCCGGAGATAACGGTAGCGGCGGATGCATTGCTTGTTTTGATGCAGTATCAAAACAAGGGCTACGCGTTAATGAGCTTTTGACACCTCCGCACCGGCAACAGTTTCTTGAACGCGACCTGATTCGTGCGAAAAGAGAGTGGCCGATGGAAGGCCAAGCCCAAATGAGCAGACGCGGAGTGGAAACCGTTGCTTCATGAGGTGGCTGGTTTCTGAGTTTTTAAACATGGCCCCCTGGGGAGAATCCAAATGAAAAACAACGATCTTCACGCAGGAAACGCGACGCAAAACTCATTGGGGCGGGCGAAACCCATCTTTCGCGCCTTCGGCGTCGTCGCGGCAATCACTCTGGCCGGTGTCGCTTTCGCGGCTGGCCCCGAGCACCCGAGTGCCGGAAGCAGCAAATCTCAGATTGTAGCGGAGAATTCTGACGCCTCAAAAAGCAGCAAGAATCCAATAGCCGAGAAGTACGACACGCTCGTAATGCGCGTTTACTTCGGCGACCGCGCCGAGCGCGACCGGCTGGCCCAGGAACTCCAACCCGAAGAAGTGCCCACCACCGGAGGCTATCTCACCGTAATTCGCGATCGCGACCTCTATTATAGTCTGACGGCGCGCGGCCTCCGGGTGGAGATCGACGAAAACAGCAGTCGCAATCTCAGCGACCCCCAGCTCATGCTCGACACTTTCTACAACGGTTACAAGACGGTGGAAGAAATGTACACCTTCCTCGACCAGAAGGTGACCCAGTTCCCCACTCTGGCCGAGAAAATCGACATTGGCGACTCCTGGTGCAAGTCCCATCCAGGCGCGTGCGTCCTGCCCAATCCCTCGACCGGCTACGACTTGTTCGTGCTCCACATCACCAACCGCAACATACCAGGCCCCAAACCGGTCTTCTGGGCGGACGGCAATATCCACTCCCGCGAGATCGCTACCCCAGAAGTCGTCATGCGCCTGATCGACTATCTGCTAAACAACTACAATACCAATGCCGACGTTCACTGGCTCGTGGATCATCACGACATCTGGCTTATGCCTACCGTCAACCCCGACGGCCACCACATCGTCGAGGCGGGAGGTGGCGGCAACGCTCCGTACATGTACCGCAAGAACGGCAACAACTCCGTAGGTTCGTGCGCCTGGCCTCCCACATCATCCAACCACTCCGGCGTAGACGCCAACCGCAACTTCCCCTTCAAGTGGGGTTGCTGCAACGGCTCGAGCGGTCTTCCGTGCGAGCAGACCTATCGAGGGACGTCGGCGGGAGGCGAACCGGAGGATATGGCGATCGTCAACAAGCTTCGGACCCTCGTGCCCGACCAGCGCGGCCCCGGCGACACCGACCCGGCGCCTATCACTGCCACGGGCGTTTACCAGAACATCCACACCGTTGTGCCAGTCAACCTCTATACGTGGGGCTGGACCACCACGCAGATGCCTAACTACGCGGAAACGCGCAACATCGCCGCCCACATGAACGCGCCGAACGCGGGCGGTAACGGTTATCCTTATGGCTCGATCCAGGAAGAATTGTATCCGGTAGATGGAGGCTCGATTGACTGGGCCTACGGCGAGCTGGGCATGGCGGCCTTCTCCACCGAGTTGAGCGGCATGGACTTCCTCCCCAACTACGCGTGCATCGATAATCCAGGTTGCGGCTCCGCGCAGGGCATCTGGCCTGAGAATCGGGGGATGCTTCTTTATCTGGCGAAGATCGCACGCACGCCTTACCTGACTTCGCACGGACCCGATGCCAACACCGTTGTCACCAACCCGACAGCAGTGCCGCCAGGCACGCCAGCGCAGCTAACCGCCACCGTTACCTTCGCCTGGACAGGTAACGCCTTCAGCCAGAACGTGGGCGCGGCGGAATATTATATCGACACGCCTCCCTGGGCTGGCGGCACGGCCATCCCCATGAACGGCACGTTCAGTTCGCAAACCGTGGCCGTCACCGCCACCATAAACACGACCGGCCTGTCGGTCGGCCGCCACATTATCTTCGTGCGCGGGCGCGGCGTGAACAACGTCCAGACCTTCGAGACCTGGGGGCCGATCAGCGCGGCGTTCCTGGATGTGGCTGCAGGAGGTCCGACACCAACCCCAACTGTAAGCCCCACTCCACCGTCTACTCCAACGCCTTCACCGACTCCAACCGCCACGTTTACGCCGACGGCTACGGCTACGGCGACGGCGACGGCAACGGCGACCGTCCCACCACCTACGCCGACCCTCTCCCCCGGGATAACCCCGTCGCCGACAGCCACAGCTACTGCGACGGCCACCGTGACTGCAACAGCTACCGTCGCGCCGCCTACGCCGACTCCTGGCGTTACGCCGGCGCCTACGCCAACCGCCACGCCTTCAGCT
>QHMY01000224.1 GCA_003218305.1 Verrucomicrobiota bacterium | reverse complement strand
AGAAACGCGAGCGTCTGCACTGTCTTACCCAGACCCATCTCGTCGGCCAGGATGCCGCCCAGGTTGTTTGCCGCGAGGCGCGCGAGCCAATCGAACCCGGCGAGTTGATATTCGCGCAACATCTTGGCCAGCGGGCCGAGTCTCGTCTTCGCATCCAGCGACGCGTCGCGGCCGGTGATGAACTTCTTCAGCGCTTCGCGACGATCGGCGACGGCCGAGCCCAACTCGCGCGCGGTCTCTTCGACATACGCGGCATGGGCGCGGTTGATTCGGTAAAGCCCGGGCTGGGTCTGTGCCGGATCGCAGTCGCGGATCACCTGCTCGAAATCCTCCAGACCCGCGGTGTCGATTACAGCGAGGTGGCCATTCTTTAATCGCGTCTGCGACTGGCCGGAGCGAAGTAGTCGTTGGATGTCGGCGTTTGAAAACACTTCCCCGCCGGGCGTGGTGAGCGAGTAACGGACCTCGAACCAATCCTGCCCGGAGCTAACAATCTCGAGCTTCGGCGTAACCCGCTCGATCTCGCCGGTCCACTTCTCGACCTGCGCGCTGAGGATTACCTTCCAGTCACGCTGCAGCCTCGGATAATCGGTGGCGAAGAACCGAACCACATTGAGCTGGCCATGAAGCACGAATCCTCCGGCGTCCGTTCGGGCAAAGCCAACCTGCTCGAGCCGACTAACCGCCGCGTTCTCTGCGTCGAGATTTCGCATCAGCACTCGGTCGACATTTTGTGGGTCACGAAAAACGAACTGATCCTGTGCGTTGGCTAATGCTTTGATCGGCACCCGATCGCCGTAGGCGCACAACAGCTCGGCGGTGATGCTGCTGAGCGTACCAGCCAGCCAGAGCTCGAGCGCTGGCACCGCAGGTGCGATTTCCGGCAGGCGAACGCCTTCGCCCGCGCGCACATCGAAGGCATCGCGCAGTCGCGGCAGATCGAACGCGAGAAAGTGCAACGCGCGATCGGCCTCGAGCAGCAAAGGCCGCTCGATCAAGTGCGTCGACCCGGCCGGCAATCCTTCGCCGTAGCGGACAAACTCGTTGTTTCGCAGCATCCACGCCTCAGTCGCGTTCCAAAGCAGCAGCGCGTTTTTCCCCTCTTCCTCGTGCTCGCCTGCCACGCCATAGCCTTGCAACGGCGGGTGCTCCTGCTCGTGAGGGGTTCCCCTGCCCTTCCCCGACGGCAACTTCGCTCTCACCGATATCCCCTCCCCGCGCAATTCCACCAGAAGCTCAGGCCGAAGCGCCACCGGAGAGATCGTCGCCCGAATCGCTTTGCCGAAGGTGACGCGCGGATGATTCTGCAACGCGGGGAGCAGCCGCAGAAACCCGTCGCGCGACAAGGTCGCCATGCCGTTCTGGAAGATCGCCGGGACCGCCCCCAAGCCTTCGATCAGCGCCAGATCGGCCTCGTCCGCTCCAAACGCTTTGTTCTTCGGGAGTGCGGAGATAAGCGTGCGCTTTCGCGAAGCTTCGGCTTCCACGACCGTCATGATCTGCCCTTTTGTCCATGCGCCTATGAAGTTGGGCGGCAGGATCAGGTGCAAAGTCGCTGGGGTTGCGTCAGCGCTCTCCGCGGCGACGAACCGCGGACCTGCCGGAGCTTCACGACTCGCCGGTTCGACTGGAGCCACCTCCGCCGGGGCCGACGGATTCAGGTAGCCCAGGCCCACCGCGACCGAGTGGGCACAGATTTTCCCGGCCGAGCGAGATTCCCAACAGCTGCAAAGATTTTCCACGTCGAGCGCGCTATTGATCCGCAGCCCAGAGCGGTAATTCTTCGCACCTTCGCGCACGTAGCCGGTCAACAACGGCGGATCGTATTTGGCCTCCGAAACGCGGCCGCTCTTGAGCAGCTCGCGCGCGGGTTTCACCGCCTGCCATCCCCCCGCGTTGAAGAGGAGTTTCTCGGTAATCGGGATTGCGCTCACGGGCGAGCAACGTCGCCCATCCAGTGCATTTGCAAAATTGCGCGCGCGATCACGCGAGGAATAACCATCAGTTCGTCTTTACTCGAATTTCGATAGCAACCTCTGCAATCGAACTGTTCTTAGCCAGGAGGTTTCTGAAGAATTACACTCTCAATCAACTCCCCACTGGTCGTGATAAACCGAAGCACCAGTTTATTATTGTCAGCCTCGGCGCGGATCGCGCCGTAGCTGGCACTGTAGTGTTTTATCATCCCGGCCACTTCCTCGACAGTTCCGGTGTAGCGACCCCCGCCTCCGAGTCCGTTAACGATAAAATCGAGCCCTTCTATTCGAAGGTGCTGATAGTTGTGCTCGTGCCCGGTAAGAACAACGCTTGCACCCCAGAGCTTGAAGGGCCACCGCATGTTTGCGCTCGCGTGGTGCCTCGGGCCACCCGTGTAAGGCGGCTCGTGAAAAAAAACTACTTTCCAAGGCTCGGTTGCGGCCGCGAGGCGTTCCTTGAGCCATTGCGCCTGAACGCTCCCCACATCCGTGCCGTCTGGTTCGTGAGGATCGCTATCAATGGCAAAGAAATGGACCGGCCCGCGCACGAATTCGTAGTACCGTTCGTTCCCCGGCAACGTGAAGTAGTCCAGATACGGTTTGATCAGTGGAACATCCTCGGGCTTTCCATGCCAATCCTTGCCTCCGCGCCAATCGTGATTTCCTAAGCACGGAAAAAAACGGTTTTGCTCTTCTGTCCTGGAGATGAACGAACCATAAAACCTACCCACATTGGCCTCCATGGTCTCGGCGTCACCACTGTTATAATTGTTGTCGCCCAGGGTTATGATGAATTGGGGATTCCATCCCTTCACCAAATCCGCGACCCGTTTCTCATTTGCAACATCGCCCGAGTCGGCCCCAGGTTTTCCACCGCTGCCATAGTCGCCGATGACAGCAAACCGGACACCCTCCTGGGAGAACGCAAGGGCGGTTGTGAAAAACAGGCATGTCGCTGCCCAACGCCATCCAATTCGGAACCGCCTCCGGTCACGTCGCCTCCGCGGGACACTTTCGGCAGGAGGTCCAGTCTCCAGACTTTTTCGGCCTAAACCACTTAGACGCATCATCTCCCCCAGCGCTCCTTCTATGTCGCTTGTTCTGCTCGCTCCATTCAGCGTTTTTTCTTCTCGTCCGGATCGTATTCCCACAGGCGTGACGGATCGCCCCAAACCGCACCGAGCACGCGCTCGGGCCAAACCTCCATATAGGTCAGCAAAAGCGCCATCAGCGGAACCAGAATGAAAGCTAGGCCATGCGCGGCCATAATGAACATCGCGCCCGCTCGCAGCACCAGAAGATACGTATCCCAGCGCACCCGCTGCTTCAATTCCTTCTCGGACATCCTGTCATAACCCGATTGGAACGCTTTCCAGAAATGTCCCACGGCGAGAGATCCAAACGTCAACCAGAGCGCCCGCGACCCCGCCAGTTCCCGCCGCAGTTCGGGGCCGAGGAGCAAATCGTGCAGCGGAATGAGTACGATCCAGTATGGCAGCGCGATAATGCCAACCAGGAAAACCCATGCAACAAGACCACGGATAATGTTCATCGCTGACAACAGGTTGGCCGATTGCCCGGGCATCTCGCGCAACAACCGCAGAACCACCGCCGCAACAATCGCCGCCAACGCTGTCAGTCCATCGAACCAATAGCTGAAGACGCTTAAAGCCGCGGACCACCCGAACCCATAAATTCCGATGACGGGAATCAGGTTTCGTCCCAGCACGGCCCACGCGCGCGGGTTCGCCATAAACTCCCGCAAATGCTGCGAGAGCGGCGGAGGCCTGATTTGCCGCTCCGCCGGCGACGAGATCTGTTCCTCTGGCTCCACGGGATCAGCTAATCAGAATGGACCCGGCGAGAAAACCGCGAACCGACGTTTTGCCGAGGCACTTCCAGCGGGTTCGTCTGTCTCGACCCTCAACTTCCCGGGGCCTGCCCGCCACCACGGGTCGAACACTATTCCGACGCGTCCACCTGAATCGCGGCTTCCGATTGACTATGACTGCATCGCTCCACCAATGAGCGCTCCGGAATAAATCGGCCGGCGCGGAACGAATGTAGCTAGACTTTTTCTTGCCATGCCGGTCACCGTTACCATCGACCCCAAGCGGCGGCTTACCATTACCATCGGCGAGGGCATCGTTACGGATGAAGAATTTCTCAGCGCCCGCGAACAACTGCTGGCGAACCCGGCCTTTGATCCCGCTTTCGATCGCATTTGGGATTTCTCCGGAGTCACTGAGACGCGGTTGAGCGAAGCCGTCGTTGGACGGCTGATCGCCACGGCGCCGAATTCTGAGAAACCGATTTGCCGCGCCGTCGTTGTCAGCGAACGGCCCACCCCAATGAAATCCATCCTGGACTTCATGACTCGCACCCGCCAGGCCAATCGCCAAATCGCCGCCTTCCCGGACCGGGACCGCGCCGAGAAGTGGATCGCCACGGCCCGGGCCGATTTCTCAACGGCATAGCCGTCCCCCTCCTCGTCTTCGGTTCTTCCTCTCCCTCACCTTCGTCTTGCAGCGACTACGACGCTCGTCCGAGGGGGGCAGTTGCTCTGGATTGTGGGGCTCTCAACTCTCAACTAACGACTCCCAACTCTCATCAAACCGGACTTGAGTCCGAACCTCAACCCGCTATCCTCCCCACCCATGCACCGCGAGCATCACCGTTGGTATTCACACCGTCTCAGCCGCGAAATGGGCGTCGCCGTTTACGGCCATCACGGCATGCCCATCCTCGCTTTCCCCACCAGCATGGGCGACGAACAGGAGCAAGAAGGTCAGGGAATGATCCGCACCCTCAGCCCCTACCTCGACGCGGGACGAATCAGGATCTTCTGCATCAACGGGGTCCAGAGCGATTCCTTCAATAACAAGAACGCGCACCCCTTCCATCGCAGCTGGCTCCAGGCGCAATATGACGACTACATCGCGAGCGAAGTTTTCCCCTTCATCGATTCCCAGTGCCAGACCCCCGGTATCCCGATCACCACTTACGGCGCATCGCTCGGGGCCTTCCACGCCGCCAACACTCTCTTCAAGCATCCCGACCACGTGAAGCGCTGTTACGCGCTCTCCGGCGTTTACGACCTGCGCGATTCCATGGACGGAATGTACGACGACAACTTCTACTTCAATAACCCGGTGGACTACATGGCCAACCAGAACGACCCCTGGTTTCTCGAGCAGTATAGGAGCTGCGACATCCACCTCGCGACCGGCTGTGGCCCGTGGGAAAACAGCGGACCTACCTACGCGATGTCCGCCGTGCTCGCGAGCCGGGGGATTGCGCATCATCTGGACGACTGGGGCCCGAAGGGCGGGCACGAATGGCCCTACTGGCACCACCAGATGTGGGAATACGTCGGCGCGCATTTCTGAAAACAGTTGAGAGTCGTTGGCTGAGAGTTGGGAGCCAACAACACGCGGGAATTTCACCTCGTCACCGATTCCACGCCTGCCCGCCATAGCCGTGGTAAAGTAGGAAAGCCTCTCAACTTTCCCCACGCCACATGCCACGGCCGGCGGCTCTCAACTAAGAACTCTCAACTATTTGCTCTTCTTCATCCCGGCCCGCATGGCCTGATAGCCTGCGGTGTAGTCCTCAACCGGGAGTCGTGCCACGGTGTTTTCAACCACATCCAGGGCGAGTTCCGGCAACGTCTTGAAACGGAGGCAGCCCTGGCCCATGTCCAATTTTCTGCCGCTCTTTCCGTATTGCAGGGTGAACCACTCCCGCAGCTCTGGCTGCCCGTAGAAACAGATCATATGCAACGCCATGTACGATTTCTGTGACGCCATGCTGATAAGTGGCAGGGGCACCTTCGGGTTGCCACCATAACCGGCGGGATACGTGGCCAGCGGAACGAACCAGCTGATCATGCCGAACTGGATGCCTTCCTTGTATCCTGGCGGGAGGCCCGATTGATCCCCCGGCGAACTTCGTTCAACGCCTCACGACGATCCGGGGGGAGCGCGGCCAGGTACTCAGTCACGGTGGATGCTGGCATGGGGCGAGCCTATCATGAGGATTTTTGCTGAGGCAACCGCAACCGCTCTTCTGATTGCGAGGGCGACTAGGCGATCGACGCCCCGACCAAATTAGCGGCCGACACCGCAAGTATGGGTTGCAAACTCCCACCGTTGAGCGGCTTTGAGGCATTAGACCTGCTATAATTTCGAGAAATCATCCAAATCCAATGAACCTACTAACAAAGCTTTTCCTTCCCTTTTTCGGCCTGATCGTAGCTTCCTCGCCACTCCTCGCGTCCGGCTCGGGCTCGGCCCCGACCATCATCAGCGCGCGCGCCAATGCGGGTATGACCGCAATCAACGTCGCCGGGACCAATTTTGCCCCGCAAGGAAACCGTGCGGTGGTGGCTAGCCTTAATGGCATTCAATTAACGATTACGGCATCTACGCCAACGTCACTGACTGCGAACCTGCCGGCGAGCCTCCAGCCGGGGTCCTACCAGCTGTTCGTCTCCAACAGCGGCAACGTCGGCGATGCCAGTCACACCGCGGAATTAGACGTAACTATCGGAACGACTGGTCCCCAAGGTCCCACCGGAGCGACAGGAGCCAATGGCGCCCCGGGCGCAACCGGAGCCACTGGTGCGGCGGGACCGACGGGAGCGACGGGTGCCGCGGGCCCAACCGGAGCTACGGGCGCAACGGGTGCAAACGGATTGAATGGCGCTACTGGAGCGACAGGGGCCCAAGGCGATCCGGGCGCCACCGGTGCACAAGGACCCACTGGCGCAACGGGCGCGACTGGGGCCACTGGTCCGGCGGGTGGCGGTGGTGCAGCGATTATTCCAGTTATCCCGATGGTGTGGTCGTCTTCGATTACTCCGCTTTCGAATCCTGCGGACGGACAGATTGGCTGTAATCAATTTGATCCTTCTGACCTCGGAGTCACTCAGATTTGGGCAAGTTTCAAGGGCACGGATCACGCCGACTACAGTTCCTTGTTCAACGTCTTTTCGTTTGAGGCTGGCGGCTATCTCGTTATCCGAAACGTTTCGACTGGCAGTGGATCGCCGCAAAACATTTTAGTTTTCCCGCTTTCCAGGTTTGGCTACGGCATCAACTTCGCGAACCATTATCAAACCGTGGCTTGCACGGCTGCGAGTATCTATTTTAAGAACAGTTTTTCGGATGGAGATGAAGTCATCGTTAGCTTCCTGCCTCCAACTCCAAGTTTGCCGGAGTAGTTGAACCAAGAGTGAACCGCGGAGCTGGGCCAACCAGCTCCGCGAACGGTCGGTAACATTCGGGGTCTTTTCAGCGCGGCTCTGTCCGACGGCAGTTTTGCCCGAAGAGTTTGATGTCGAAGACGACCGCCGCAGGATGACTCGCTGTAATTCTTCTCGCGGCTGGGACTGAAGGTTGGGGAGCGATATCTGCGTCGCGCTGAAGGCGCGCCCACATCGGTAGCCTGGGGCAACGCCCCAGGGTTAAGGGGCAACCTCCGACCTATCAGCGCTGAAAGCGCGATTCATTGCAGTCGTCGGGCAACATGAATCCGACGAGGAACATCGGACGCCTTGAATCCCCCGAAAAGGTTCGGGGTCGCCAATTGATTCAGGATCTTCGTTGCCCCAGGCTGAAAATGAAGCCGCGCCGGCGGCGCTACACAGGTACCGCCCTCGTGACTGTATGCGCGTCGTCGAAATGAAAGCTGTTTGGCCGTTAATCCCTGCGTCAAAAGCGGTCAGAGCCCCCGAAATTAGCCCTCGACACTTCGGGATTATTCTTTGCAAACTCCAACCGTCGAACGGGTCTGAATCTGGCGGCGGGAAACTCCCCCGCTTTCTCCGCCTTTCAGATCTGCTACCGCAGGAAATACCAATTCGGAAACATCTCCAATTCCAATGAACCTACTAGCAAAGCTTTCGCTTCCGTTGTTCGGGCTGATCGTAGCTTCGTCGCCACTGCTGGCCGCGGACTCAACCATCATCAGCGCGCGGGCCAACGCGAGTATGACCGCGATCACCGCAATCGACGTTACCGGGACAGGTTTTGTCGCCTCGGGAAACAAGCCGCTGGTGGCAAACCTTAATAACATTCAATTAACGATTACCGCATCGACGCCCACGTCATTGACTGCGACCCTGCCGGCGGGTCTTCCGCCGGGCTCCTACCAGCTGTTCGTTTCCACCACCGGAAACATCACCGATACCGGTCACACCGGGGAATTAGACGTAACGATCGGAACCGCTGGCCCCCAAGGGCCCACAGGTGCGACGGGAGCGAATGGCGCCCCGGGCGCAACCGGAGCCACCGGTGCGACGGGAGCGACTGGTACCGCGGGCCCAACCGGAGCTACTGGTGCGACGGGCGCGAACGGGTTAAATGGCGCAACCGGAGCAACTGGGCCGACAGGGTCACAAGGCGATCCGGGCGCCACCGGTGCGACAGGCGCGACCGGTGCAACAGGTGCTACTGGCGCCACGGGTCCTACTGGTCCGGCGGGCGGTGGTAGTGCATCGATTATTCCCGTTATCTCGATGGTGTGGTCGTCTGAGACGACACCCTTCCCGCACCCGGCCGACGGACAGATTGGTTGCAACGCCGATCCTACGAGCCCTGTGGTCCAGTTTCAAAGGAACGGATCACGTCGACTACAGTTCGTTGTTCAGCACGTTCTCGTTCGAGGCCGGCGGCTATCTCGTTATCCGAAACGTTTCGGTCGGCAACGGAACGCCGCAAAACATTTTAGTCTTCCCGCTTTCCAGATTTGGCTACAGCGCCAGCGGAGTGAACGGTTATCAAACGATGAGTTGCACGGCTGCGAGTATCTATTCCACCGCAAGCTTTTTAAATGGAGATGCGGTCATCGTTAGCTTCCTGCCTCCGGCCCCAAGCTTACCGTGACGTCCAGATCGGAGTCGTTGAACAAAGAGCCAAAGAGTGAACCGCGGAGCTGAGCAAACGTGCTCCGCGAATGGTCAGTAAACCTCGAGGTCGGGGATCTTTCCCAGTTCCAGTTCCACGACGGCTTATGATCAGCGCGGTTCTGTCGGGTGGAACGTTTGCTGGAATGATTTAATGTCGAAGACGATCGCAGCAGGATTACTCGCCGTAATTCTTCTCGCGGCGTACTCGAATCACTTCCAAAACAGCTTTCATTTCGACGACGCACACACGATCGAAAACAACGCCGCGATCCGGGAGTTGCGCAATATTCCGCGGTTCTTTGTCGACGCGACGACGTTTAGCGCTCTGCCAAGTAATCAATCCTATCGCCCGGTCGTTACGACGTTATTTGCGATCGACTACAAACTCGCCCGCGGAGTTCATCCGTTCTGGTTTCACCTGTCGATCTTCGGGCTCTTCGCCGCGCTTGTGTTCCTGTTCGCGTTTTTCATCGACCAGTTGATTGGCAATCGATGGATCGCCCTCGCGGCGGCGGGCTATTATGGCCTCCATCCCGCCAATGCGGACACGGTCAACTACATCATCGCGTCTGCTGAAATCATCACTGCTCTTGGCGTGGTTGGATCGTTCGCGATCTACCTGGGGGTTCCCGCTCTTCGCCGGTATTACCTCTTCGTTATCCCGGCGGCGGTTGCCGTCCTGGCCAAGCCGCCCGCGGCGATCTTCGCGGTTTTGTTCGCCCTCTATGCCTGGTTGTTCTCGGAGAGGGACGCATCCGGGCAGCGCCTCTCCCTCCGCATTTCTGAGATGGCATTTCCGTTCGTAATTTGCGGAGCGGTCCTCTTCTTCGTGCAAAGAATGACGCCACCCAGTTGGACGGCCGGCGCGGCCAGCGCCAGAACCTATTTGATTACGCAGCCGTACGTGGCGCTGCTTTATTTTAAGACATTCTTCTGGCCGGCCGATCTCTCCGCCGATTACGACCTCGCTCCACTTTCGACGATGGACGATCCGCGCTTTTGGGCCGGGTTTGCATTTCTCGCCGCGTTCCTGGCCACTGCAATCTTCGCCGCGCGCCATAAGAAAACGAGAGTGATTGGTTTTGGCCTGCTTTGGTTCCTCATCGCGCTGCTGCCGACGTCTCTGTTTCCGCTGGCGGAAGTGATGAATGATCATCGAACGTTCTTGCCTTACCTGGGACTTGTCATCGCGATTGCAGGGGTCGCCGCGCTCTGGTCGAGTAGGGTTTCGCTGCTGCGCCCGACGGTAAAGATCGCCTGCACATGCCTCGTCGCAGCGTTCCTGTGCGCAAATGCCTACGCTACGTTTCAAAGAAATAAGGTTTGGCGAACAGAGGAAACGCTTTGGCGAGACACGACGGTTAAAAGCCCGCACAATGGCCGCGCCCTGATGAACTACGGGAACACCCTAATGGCCAAGGGCGATTTTGCGGGCGCACTCGAATATTTTCATCGCGCGCAGGCTTTGGTCCCATCTTATCCAGTCCTTTTTGTGAACCTTGGGATTGCGGAAGGCGCGGTCGGGCACGCCCGATTGGCCGAACAACATTTCAAGAAAGCGCTTCGACTCGGCCCAACCAATCCCGATTGTTATTCTTATTACGGCCGATGGTTGTTGTCGCAATCACGCGCGGGCGAAGCGTTACCTCTGCTCCGCAAAGCGGTGGAACTGGCGCCGGCGGACGCCCGCGCCCGCGACGCCCTCAAGCAAGCTGAAGAGTCCGGGAGCGATAACGGGACCGCTGAGAATCCGGCAACGATGGTTGCTCATAGCCTTCAGTTGTACCGCGAAGGGCGTTACGAAGCTGCGATTGCCGAGTGTCATCGTGCCTTAGCGATTCGACCTGACTATGCCGAGGCTTGGAACAACATCGGCGCCGCTTTGAACCAGCTAGGGAGATACGAGGAGGCCGTTTCCGCGTGCGAGCAAGCTCTACGTTACAAACCAGACTTCGAATTGGCCCGGAATAATCTGCAATATGCGCGTTCCATGATCGGGTCTGGCAAGAACTGAAAGAATTGCGCCAACGCAAACCGAGATTAACTCGACCACGCCTTAACAGGATCAACCAACAAGTCCACTGTCGCAGGTAACGTGATAAGGGTGCCGCAGCTTGACGCCTCGGAAGAGGGCTGCGGCTCGAATACCGCGACGGGCGGCCGCACGGAGTGAAGTCGATCACCGTGGACTCGACGCGCCGCGGCCGCACAGTGCATCTTGAGCTATTCTATCATTCATTCAAAAATGATCGTCCACCTCATCGACGGCACGTACGAACTATTCCGTCATTTCTACGGTTTGCGGCGGTTCACCAAAGGCAAGGACCGCCCGTACGGCGCCGTGGTCGGCGTGCTGCAGACCGTGCTCCAGTTGATCGAGACCGGCGACAGGTATATCGGGGTCGCCACCGACCACGTCATTGAATCATTTCGGAATCGGCTTTGGGCGGGCTACAAGACCGGCGATGGCGTCGAGCCGGCGCTGCTCGCGCAGTTCCATCCGCTCGAGGAAGCGCTTGCGGCGATGGGCGTGGTCGCCTGGCCGATGGTCGAGCTCGAAGCCGATGATGCGCTCGCTTCGGCGGCGCATCTTGCGGCGAAAGATAAAAAGGTCCAGAAAGTTGCCATCTGGACGCCCGACAAGGATCTGGCGCAATGCGTGCGAGGTGATCGCGTGGTGCAGATCGATGGCCGGCGCAACATCATTCGTGATGCCGCCGCGATTCGCGAAAAGTTCGGGGTCGATCCTCCGCTCATCCCCGACCTGCTCGCACTGGTGGGCGACGCGGCCGACGGATATCCCGGCATCCCAGGGATCGGCGCCAAGACTGCTGCAACGCTCTTGAACCAGCACGGTCCGATCGAAAAATTCCCGCCGGAGATTCTCGGCCAACAGCGCAAGCTCGCGCTGCTCTTTAAGAAGCTCGCGACGTTGCGCACCGATGCGCCACTCTTCAAAAAGGTCGAGACGCTGCGCTGGCGTGGTCCGACGCCAGCCTTCGCCGCTTGGGCGGAGAAAATGGAAGCGCCAAGGCTATTCGAACGAGTGAAGAAAGTGACCGGGGAAGGTTGAGAGTCGTTAGTTGAGAGTTGAGAGCCCCAAGGCGCCATGCTCCGCGAACTGTTTCCTCCTGGTAGAGTCCCCCGTTGCAACCGACACCTGTTCGGGCGATGCGATCTCATGAGCGGACCGGACGTCGGTCCCTAAAGGAAGCCAGATGTTGGTGAAGATCAGCCATCAACTGCGGGGGTAACCCCCCGAGCTTGATCGCTTGCTCCTCAAAGCGAATCGCAGACTCGAAGTCGCCCGCTTCGGCGTACGCAACGGCAAGCGTATCGATGTCGCCGGCGTTTTGCCATCGCCTGATCACGCACGCCCGTTTCGCATATTCGATTGCCTGCAGTCCATTCCGAAAGGCCGGATTTGGACAAGTAGCGCGAATCCAGGCCAGAGAATTTAGCGCATCGGGATACGTGGTTCCTTTTGGTTGAAGACTGATAACATGCTCGATTTCGGCCACGCCTTCGGCCAGTTTGCCGAGCTTCAAATTCGCTCGTGCGCGAAGGTAGGCTGACGCCGGGAACCACGTCCGGCCCTGCAACGCCGAACTCGTGTCTGCGACCACGGCTGCATATTTGCCTTCGAGCATATTTAACTCGCCGCGAGTGTAGTAGGCGGGCCAATAGGACGAATCCGCTGCGATGGCGGCGTCAAGTTTGCGGCGCGCATCCGCGAGGTCCCGGCGCGCCGCCACCTGCCGGGCAGCTTCGTTCGCCATGCGGATCGCGGCGACCTTCGTTCCAGCGCGCACGTGCACAGTCTCCGCGGCCGCATCGATCGCGACGGTCGTGTGGATTCCCAAAATCAGAACCAGGATTGCTGTGCGGGAGATCATTTCTTTTTCTACTTCTTCGAGTCTGCTTCGATCTGCCTGATCATTTCTTTCGTTATCTCAAATATTTTATCGCCATTAAAACACCAGACTCTGGCGTTATCATTCGCCATTCCGGCTGAGAAGATGACTTTGTCGTGCAGGCTCGTGTATACACAGGTTTTCAAGGGACGATTGCTGACGAGCTGAGACATGGTAACGGCGACCGGCTTATCCCCTTCCAATCCCTTCGGCGGCTTCGACCCCGGCAATAACGTGCGGGCCATCGCATCGACGCGCTCAGCTTTGTTGCCGTCGGCTGAAACCGTGACCCGAAAGTTGCCGCCCAGAACAATCTCGCCCGGCTTTGACGGCATCGCATAAACGAGGAAACCGCTGCGGTCAGGATCGTCCACGACGACAAAATCGTAATGAATTTTGAAGAGCCTCCCTCCAGACTTTTTGCCTCCTCTCCACGAATTCTGTTTCCCCGCACGTCACACGTTACACGTCACCGGCTGAGGACATCCCGTTAATCCCGGATCGGATGGAGTGATTTAATGATCTTCTCGAATTCTGCGACGGTGATGTTGGAGGCGGAGAAGCCGTGGTAACGGCCGAGGACGGGATGAGCCAGCTGATCTTTGGCTTTCTCGGACATCATGTTGGGGTCGCTGGCCCAGTTCGCTTTGATCTCTTTCTTGCGGCCCGCCGTACCCTTCCCTTTCGGCGTGTAGATCAAATACATCGGGCCAAATGGTGAGGTGATCGTGACTTCGTCGCTGTCTTCCGTGTCGAGGAGGTTGCGGTCGCCGATCCCTTCCCGGGCGCAATCGACCGAAAACGTACCACCGTGGCCGTCGGCGTATTCCAGGCCGTAAAGGGGGAACCGACCAACGCTGCCTTCGTCGGGGCCGGGCTCATCGTAGGTTAGTCGGATGCTCGTTACTTTGAATCCCTTCGGCAGCCAGCCGGGGACGTAGCAGATGATCTCAAGCCGCTTGAGTTGATCGAGCGTCGCCCGCGGGTTCATGGCGGAGGCGCATAAAGCGAGGATGGAGGATATGAGGATGGGGACGAGGAAGCGGGATGAGCCAGTGACGAGTGACATGATGGGGAAAGGCTGAGATTCGTTAGTTGAGAGTGGAGAGCCAGAAGAGGCTGGTGACGTGGTGCTTCGCTCCAGACTACGGGAGCGCGTAAAGTTTTCGGGCGTTCTCGCGCAGGACCGAGCGAGCGAGCTCCAGGGCTTGCTCGCGAGTGATCTGGCCGTCAGCCATCATGCCGGTGAGAGCCAGGCCGAGAGCTTCGCGCGCGCTATGGTTCGAAAGCCAGGCGATTTCGGGCCATCCGACTTCGGGCGTGATCTCGAACGCGTCGGTGCCGAACATCACTTTCTCGGGCACAAACTCGAGCCAGCTCCGGAGCACGACGCTGAGTTCGCGGGTGGAGAGCAGGAATGTTTGCGCCGAGAAATCGGCATAGACATTCGGTTTGTAGAGAAGCATGCGAGTCTGCTGGGCAAAGGGCGATCCGCCGTGGACGAGGACGAACTTCGTTCGGCGCAGCTTTGGGTCGTTTAACAACGGTTCGAGTAGAAACGGGCTCGCGCCGGTCTGGTTGAAATAGCCACTCGCGCCGGCGCCGGTGTGAATGTGAAGCGGGAGATCGAGCTCGCCCGATTTCATCGCAATGTGCCGGAAGATGAAATCCTGCAGTGTTTTGTAGTCGGCAGGCGAAGGGACGCCGCCTTTGACGAATCGCGCATAAATGCGGGCGGCCTCGCCTTCGGATGGATTACCAAAATCGAGAGTCCGCATGTAAGCCAGCGTGAATTTCAATGCCACCGCACCGGAGCTTTTCTGTCGCGCGATGGTTGCATCGACGACCTTGCTTAGGTAACCGGCGAGTGCGTCGGGTAGCTGGGAAAGGCCGGCATCGCGCAGGTGAGCCTGCAGCAGACGTGTCGCACCGTTGAACTGGGCGCGGTAATCGGGATTCGCGGCGCCGGCGTCGGTGTTATCGAGCGGGAACAGGAATGCGTCGCCATAAGGCACCCAGAGAAAACGCGGCGCCTTCAAGCCGCTCCCCATGGCAACACGGTTGGCGAACATAACGTCGATATTCAGGCGATCGAGAATCCAGGCCGGGAACTGCTCGCCTTTCTCCTCGCGCGCCCGCTTTTTCGCAGACGCCAATTGTTCGGCCGACGCCTTGGTGGTCTGGGGCTCGCCCGATAAATAAAGAGCCTGCTGCGCTGAATTGTATTCCGGATTATCCAGCCGGAGTCGGACTGGCACGTCAAAGGGGGAATCGAACGGATCGGCGAAATCCGTTGCAGGGTCCGACTCTCCTTCCTTCAAAGGCCGTTTCGGATGCGCGTGGTTGTCGATGGCTTTGATCTGGTTGATCGCAGCGAGCAACTCCGGATCGGCCATGGTCTGTGCGCACAGCGGGGGAAGAGATAATGAAAGAATCGCAAAGATTGTTGATAGGCAGCGGGCGGAGCCAGTGACGAGTGACATGATGGGGAAAAGTTGAGGGCTGTTAGCTGAGAGCCGCAAGAGGCTGGTGACGTTAGTCCTTAATGCATCGCATCAGATGCGTGCGCAGCCGGCAAGCAATTGCGTCGACGAGAGGATTAGGCGGAACGGATGGAAGCGCCGTGACTGCTCGAGCGTTGCGAAAAGGCTGCATCAGCACTGTAGAGCTTCATTTTGAAACAATGTTTTTTCGAATCGTAGCCGTTTCTTCGGCTGACAGGACGCGCTTCGGCAGCATGCGAGCGAAGGCGCTGCTCTCCCAGAGAATAAAGAAATTACGAGTCTCCTTTCCGCGTTGAACATTTGACCATGGCAAAATGTAAGTTCCACGTGCCCAGGAATAGCTTAATTGCTGATCGTCGATGCTGACATCGATCACTTCCCGCAGCGATTGCTGCTCGTGGAACACCTTTTTCAAACGCCATCTTGTAGCGAAATAAACGGTCACGATAATTACGGCCATCGGAACAAGGGAAAGAAAGAGCGATTCCCAAAGCGCGTTGCTTCTAAGAAATAGCGACGAACCGATCAGCAGCGTTGCAATCAAAAATAGAACTACCGTTCGTGGTCGGAACGCAGTTGTTAAGGAACCGCGAATAAATTCTTCTTGGGCCAGTTGGAATTGAGCCATAAGGAGAACAAAAGTTGCGCCTCGACAGAGCGAGGCGGCTACAGCGTCAAGTTTTCGCGTAAACTTCAGCGCCCTGCTCCGGGAATTGATTCGGTTGCTTCCCAGCATCCGAACCCTCCGGGCTCGCCTGTTGCGAGTCTATCCCGCCGGCTCCCGCTCGGCGGTATTCAGTGGCCTTCTGTTCGAGTCCCTT
>QHMY01000223.1 GCA_003218305.1 Verrucomicrobiota bacterium | reverse complement strand
GAGATCCATCGAATCGAGCAACTGATCCTGCTTATCGCGCGCGTGGATCGTGCCGGTGCGGTCGAGCAATCGATCGGAAAGCGTGGTCTTGCCGTGATCGATATGCGCGATGATGCAGAAATTTCGGGTCAGCTCGATCGACATAAAGCGCTGCACTATGCGGGCACGGCCAGTGTGGGTCAATCGGGGTAGCGGCTATTGCCCTGTAGCCGCCGCCCTGTGGGCGGCGCTGGGATTTGTTGCGAATTACCAATACCCACGCTTCGCACAGCGAAGCGGCTTCAGGACGTCAGCCTCAACGCGACAAGTATCGGCGGCGCATCTCTTCCGGATCCACCCCTGCCTTGCGCAGTTCTCGCAAACTCAGCGCATCGTGCCGTTTCGCGAGCCGCTGCCCCTCCGAGTCCCTAATCAATCCGGTGTGATAGAACCCCGGCGCCGCCAAATCCAGCGTCCGGTAAATCAGCAGCTGTCGAAACGTGGAGAGCAATAAGTCCTCGCCCCGAACGACTTCACTAACTTGCATCGCGGCGTCATCCGCGACGACCGCCAGTTGATAGGCTGGCACATCGTCTCTTCGCCAAACGATGAAGTCGCCGAAATTCGCGCCCGCCCGGGCGAGCTGTGTTCCACATCGTCCGTCCACAAACCCGATGGCTTCACTTTCCGGCACCCGAAAGCGCCAGTTATGCCCCTCGGGAGAGTCAAGCTCGCTGACGCTTCCGACCTTCGGCCGGCACGTTCCAGGATAGATCGGCTCCTCTTTTTCGTGATGCGGCGCGCCAGCCGATTGGAGGACGTCGCGCCGCGAACAGACACAAGGATAGATCAGTCCCGCGACGCGCAGTTTTTTCCAGGCCGCGAGATAACTTGGCCGGCGCTCGCTCTGGAGATATGGCGCGCAGGGTCCACCGACATCCGGTCCTTCATCCCAGCGCAATCCAAACCAATGCAAATCCTCGACGATCGCATCGCGAAAGCTGTCGGCGCAGCGGTCGCGATCGAGATCTTCAATCCGAAGTATCAAGCGCCCGCCGTTTTGTTGAGCGCGTTCCTGCGCGCGCCAGAACGTCATCGCATGGCCGAGGTGAAGATAACCAGTCGGCGATGGGGCGATGCGGCCGCGGTAAGGAATTTCAGATTTCAGATTGCAGATTTCCGATTAGCGTGAGCGCTCCGTGGACCGGTAGCGCCTGGTTCAATCTGCAATCTGCCATCTGAAATCATCAATGAAAAAAAGGCGCCTTCTTCTGTGGGATATTGACGGCACCCTCATTAGCACGGGAGCGGCGGGGCACCGGGCGATCCACCTGGCGACAGCCCAACGCTTTGGAGGAGAAGGCGATTTGGACGGGGTGGAGATCGCGGGCCGGACAGATGCCGGTATCGCGCATCAGGTCCTCGCGAAATACGGCGAGCCTCTCACCGAAGAAAACGTCACGTCTTTTCTCGATCTCTATTTGGAATTGCTGGCCACCGAGTTGCCGCGGAGCCAGGGAACGGTCATGCCGGGCGTGATGCCGTTGCTCCAAAGGCTGGAGCAGCAGCCCGGGATGTCTCTCGGCCTTCTCACGGGAAACCTGAAACGCGGCGCTCAATTGAAACTGAAGCATTATCAGTTGTGGCACTTCTTCGCTTTCGGCGCGTTCGCGGACGACCATCACGATCGTAATCAGCTCGGCGCCTTTGCAATGACGCGGGCTCATGAAACGACCGGGGCGAAATTCCTGCCGGCAGAAGTCGATGTCATCGGCGACACCGGCCACGACATCGCGTGCGGAAAAGCGTTTGGCGCCCGCACGATTGCGGTCGCCACGGGCTCCTGGCCCCGCGAGCAATTGGCCGAATACGAACCGGATTTTCTCTTTGATGATCTCTCGCAACATGACGAAGTCATCGCAAAGCTGGGCTGGTGAACGATTGACGCGAGCCCGGAGAGTGACATCTTGACCCCCACCCTAACCACCATGTCTTTACCTGACGAACCCAACGTTTTGCCGCTCGAAGGCGAAATCGATCTCCACGTTTCGCCTCGCGTGGCCGAATCACTCCGCGCCCTCGCCGAAAAAAAACCCGAGCGCCTGGTGGTCGATCTCTCGCGCGTCACCTACATCGACAGTTCCGGACTCGCGGCCTTGATCGAAGGAATGCAGACCGTGGAAGCCTACGGCGGGAAGTTTGTTCTGGCGGGAGTGCAGGAGAACGTGCGACCAATTTTTGAGATCGCCCGGCTCGATCAGGTCTTCATTATTTTCCCTCACGTCGACGCGGCGCTCGCCGCACCCTGATCTGTCCAAATGTGGGAGGGGCCTTTGCGCCCCGACAGTCGCGGGAAATCATCGAACTTTGGGGAGGTGGTCCGGCGTTTAACGCGGAACTTCGGTGGTGAACTTCCCTTGAAAATAGCCCAGCGTTTTAACGCTGGGGAAATTGAATCCCCTCGGATTCCAGTCCCGTCAGGGACGAAAGAGAAGTCTCTCGCCTGCGATTACTTCCAGCTTGATTAAGACCTTTCTTTCGTCCCTGACGGGACTCGGTCTTTCTCATGATCGAAGTCCCAGCGTTAAAACGCTGGGCTATTGTCAGGAGAAATTCACCATGGAAGTAAAGCGGCAATGCTGGGCTCCTTTCAGGAAAGGCGGCGCTCGCCGCGCCCTGAGGCCCAATGTGGGAGGGGCCTTTGCGCCCCGACAGTCGCGGCACGAAGGCCGCTCCCACATTAAGCAGCGTCACCGGAAGTCAGAATCGCCAGCGTCTGGGCGACGTTCGTGGAGATGTCGAAACGATTCGCCAGTTCACGGATGACTGGGCCAGCTTGCTCTCGCCGCTCTCGATCGGACCAGAACAAGAGCGCTTCCCGGATTGCGTCGATGTCGCGGGGGTCGTCCAGGATCGTGCCATGCACGCCGTTCTCGATCACTTCGAAGAACCCGTTGGCCCGCGTCGTGATTACCGGCAAACCGGCCGCCAGAGCTTCGAGACAGGCGTTGGAGAACGGATCGTAAATCGTCGGAAGCAGAAAAATGTCGGCCGCGCCGTAAAGCGCAGGCATGTCCGAAACAACCCCCAGGAACTGCACCCGGGCTGAACGAAATTTTTCCTCGGGCCCTCGCCCCGCGACCAGAAGTCGCAATTGGTTCCCCGCTTTTTCGACCGCCTCAACGGCGAACCGCAGACCTTTTCGTTCCCATCCTGAACCGGCAAAGAGAATGGCGACATCGTCGGGACCGAGACCGAAGATTTCTCGACTCTTTGCCCGAGCGTCCTCGTCGGTGCGGAACGTGTCTAAGGGAACTCCGTTGTAGACGACATCCATCTTGTCTGCCGGATAACCGTAAAAGCGCGTGATTTCCTCCTGGACCATGCGCGAGTTCGCGATGACCCGGCCGGCGCCCCCGTCAGCGAAAAGCGATTTTTCCAGGGCGAGCGTCGCCGCATGTTTGCGGTTCATGAGGCGGCTGAGCTTTTGCCACGGGCCGCCAATTTCGGCCCGCCGTGCCAGCCAGGCGCGATGGACGCCGTCACCGGCCCGATAAAGATCGCAGCTCCAAATCCGCTCGAGGCTCATCAGCACATCGCATTGGGAGTTCGAGGCCTGGCGTTTCATTTCATTGGCAAACTCCAGCGCCGATCCGCCCCCGACGCGGGTGATGGGACCGAAACTCCATTCGTCTGCGGGCCAGTCGCCCGAAGCATAAAGCCGCACCTGATGACCCGCCTGCCTCACCCCGGCCGCCAACCGTTTCAAATAGGCTTCAGCCCCGCCGCTGGAAGAAAATCCGCGCCGGACAAATCCTATGGTAAGCTCTTTGGATTGATTATGTGTCATCACGGAACGAGGACTTTACTTGCCCGCAATCACCACAATACTTGTTAGCCGATGGTGGGTGAAACTCTAAACGCCCCTGCGCCGTCCCCCCCCGCGGTTCAAAGGGCCGGCGTCCTTCCCAAGCAGTTGCTCTATTCGATCTTCGCACGGATCGGGGGCTCCGGCCTGGACACGGACGCCTTCGAAACGCTCCGCGCGTCGTATCGCGGCGGATTTCTCGGCCGCGCCATCGCCTACGATAATCGCCAGAAGGAGATACCGGCCCATTTGATTCAATCGCTTCGCTGGCATCCGGTGCGCCTGATCTCTTTTCTCGATCGCCCTTACTATTATGGCGCAAAGAAAAAGTATCTCGACTGGATCGCCTCGCGTCAGCTCGCCACCGGACGTTACGATCTTTTCCACAGTTGGTCGGGCGACTGTCTCCAGTCCCTGCGCGTGACGCGCAAGCTCGGCATTCCTTCGATCGTCGAAATTCCCACCTGGCATCGGGACCGCGGCAAAGTGGTGGCCGACCGCGCTTCGTCCACGGCGGCCAACGCAAATCTTCCCTGGAAACGGCGTTGGAAAGAGAATTTGCTCCAGACGCGCGAACGTTTCCTGGAAGAATACGACCTGGCGGACATGCTTTTTGTTCTTTCGGAAAAGGCGGCGGAAACATTTAGGGTCCAGGGTTTTTCGGAGGAAAAGCTGTTTTATCTTCCGCGGGGAGTCGATGTGGATCGCTTCAAACCGGGCGTTCGCCCGCCGATTTTCCGCGCGGTCTTTTCCGGCGCGTTAATCGAGCGAAAAGGAATTCACCACCTCTTGGAAGCGTGGCACCGCCTTGATCTTCCGGACGCGGAACTGTGGCTGGTGGGCTCGGTGCACAATGAAGCGAAGCCTCACCTGCAGAAATATTGGCGCGACAATATCAAAGTGGTCGGCTTCGTGCGCGATGTGGAGACGTATCTGAGCCAGGGCACGGTGCATATTTTTCCCTCGCAATGCGAAGGGAGCGCAAAGGTGACCTACGAAGCGGCGGCCTGCGGGCTCCCGCAAATTACCACGCGGGAAGCAGGGGACGTCGTGACCAACGGCGTCGAGGGCATTTTGGTCTCGCCCGGAAATGTCGGGGAATTGGCATCGGCCATTCTCGAGCTTTACCGGCATCCGGAAACGGTTGAGCGGATGGGTGCTGCGGCGCGCCGGCGAGTCGTGGAAAACTTCACCTGGGATCATTTTCGGGAGCGGCTGTTGGGAGCCTACAAGATCGCCATGGGAATGCGCCGCTAGCTTGGCTTTCGTTCTCGTGCTCGTGCTCATGCTCGTGATCGATCCCCCAGCCGCCGCGATTCGATTACGGTCACGAGCAGGAGCACGAGGACGAAGTCGATGAATATTCTCCTCCTCCAACTGAAGAGAATCGGCGACCTGATTCTCACCACGCCGGCCATCGCCGCTTTGCGGAAAAAATTTCCGGAAGCAACTCTCTCCCTCGTCGTCGCTCCCGCCGTCGAAGGATTACTCCCCGCGATCCCAGGCATCGACAAGGTGTTCGTGGTCAGGGGCAAAGCGGACGATGCGCTCGACTGGCTCGCGCTTGCATGGGGCAGTTTCGACTACTGCCTCGATTTCACCCGGAACGATCGCTCCTCATTTCTGACCCTGCTTTCCCAAGCCCGGAAACGGATTACCTCGGACCATCCAAACCTCCGCACGAAGATTCGGGCCCGGAGCTACAATGAGTTCGTGGAATCTCCCGTGCGCCTCCTCCACACCGTCGATTATCATCTTGGCCTGTTGAAGCCGCTGGGGATCCAGGACGCGCCTCGCACTATCCGGCTCGACCTGCCCGACTCCACCCTGGAGAAAACGGAGCGACTTCTGGAGGCGACCCAGACCGGCGACGAATTCGTGATTCTGCACCCAGGATCGGCGCGGGCCGAGAAATTTTGGGAGGTGGACCGCTGGGCCCGGTTGATCGAACACAGTGTGCGGGAAAGGCAGATGAAATGCGTCCTGACCGGGGGCCGGTCCCCGATGGAACGAACCCAGATCGCCGCCATCAAAGCCGCGACCGACGCGGAAGTGACCGATCTCTCGGGAAAAACCGATTTGCTCATGCTCGCAGCCTTGGTTCGCAAGGCTCGCCTGCTCGTTACGGTCGATTCCGCGCCGATGCATTTCGCGGCCGCCTGGGACACTCCCCAGGTGGTCCTCTTTGGCCCGACCAATCCCTTTCACTGGCATCCCCTGTCCGACTCCGCCCTGGTTCTCCTGGGTGAATTGGAGGGCCCGGTGACAAAATTCGACCCCCGGCAGCGGGCCGTCCCGATGAACCAAATCTCGACTCAAAGGGTGATCGATGCTATGGAATCGCTGCTGTCGGCTCCGGCGGCACCCGCGCTATGAGTGAATCGCAAGCCGAACCCGCCAAGCCCTCGCTGTGGCAACTTATCCGCATCGGCTGGCGGCCGTACAAGCGGCTTTATAACTACGTAAGGCCCTACCGTTGGCGTTTCATCCTGGGCATCGCCAGCGGCGGCCTCTTCGGCATGATCGGCGCGGCCATTCCGCTCGTCCTCGCCCAAGTGACAGGCGTTATTTTCCACGGCAGCGGTCCCGTCACTCCCCAACAACTTGCCGCAGATCCCTCCCTCCTAAACTCGGGCGCGAAGCTGAATAGCCACATCATTTGGCTGTGTCTGGCCCTTCCAGGGATCATGATAATCCGGAGCGGCTTTTCCTACTGCAACGCCTACTACATGCAATGGGTGAGCAACCGGGCCCTGACCGATATTCGCGACGAGCTCTTCGCCAAAATGCTGCACCATTCGATGGATTTTTATAACCGGATGCACTCCGGCTTCCTGATGTCGCGCATCACCAACGACACCCGCGGCATGCAGGCCGCGCTCTCGACCATCAGCAGCGATTTGTTCAAGCAGCCGGTCACTGTCATTAGCTGTGTCTCGGTTTTGCTCTACATGGACTGGAAGTTCACCCTCGTGACCCTGGTCCTCTTTCCGAGCTGCATGGTGCCGATCGCCTACTATGGAAAGCGGGCCCGCAAAGCCATGCAGCACCAGAATGAAGACATGGGCCAGATGCTCGTGACCATGCAGGAAACCTTCGCCGGTATCCGCGTGGTCAAGTCCTTCGCGCGCGAGCAGCACCAGGAAAAACTGTTTCGTCGCAGCAATCGCCTCCAGTTCCAAAACATGATGCGCATCATCCGGGCGATCGAAGCCACGGGCCCGCTCGTGGAAGTGATCGCCGCCTTTGGCATCGCTTTGGCCCTGCTGTACGTCTACTACGCCAACCTGACCGCGGCCCGTTTTATCGCGCTCAACTTCGGAATTGCCATGCTCTACGACCCGATCAAGACCTTGAGCAAAATGAGCGTGATCATGCAGCAGTCGATCCAGGCCACCACCGAAGTGTTCGCAATCATGGACATGACCCCGACCGTTCAGGACGCGCCCCATGCCAAACAGCTGCGGCATTGCCAGGGGTTGATTGAATTCGAGCAGACCACCTTTCGCTACGCCGGCGGTGTCACCGATGCGGTGGGCGACCTGAACCTGCGAATCGAGCCTGGGAAGACCTACGCGCTGGTCGGCGCCAGCGGCGCGGGCAAGAGCACTATTCTCTCCCTGATCCTGCGGCTTTACGATCCGACCGCCGGCAGCGTGAGCGTGGACGGCCATGATTTGCGAACCCTGACGCAACAATCGCTCCGCGAACAAATCGGTCTTGTGACCCAGGAAACATTTTTGTTTCACGACACGATTTTCAACAACATCCAGTTCGGCCGGTTCGATGCCACCAGGGAGGAAGTCTTCGAAGCAGCGCGGACGGCGTTCGCGCACGACTTCATCATGGCCCAACCACAGGGCTATGAAACGATCATTGGCGACAAGGGCTGTTTGCTCTCCGGCGGGCAGCAGCAACGGCTGGCCATTGCGCGCGCCCTCCTGAAAAACGCGCCGATTCTTCTTCTCGACGAAGCCACCTCGTCGCTCGATTCGGAGTCAGAAAAGCAGATCCAGCAGGCGCTCGAAACGCTCGCCGCCGGGCGAACGGTAATTGCCATCGCGCACCGCCTTTCGACGATCCTGTCGGCCGATCAAATCGTCGTGATGGATCAGGGCTACATCAAAGAGGTCGGCACCCACTCCGAATTGCTCGAGAAATCCGGTTACTATCGGCGGCTTTACGACATGCAATTCCACCGCGAGGTCGATCCCGATCATTTGGCCGAGAACCAGGTTCTGGCCGACGTGCTCGGCTAATTAGATCGTGCTCTGCCTCGTTCAACACCGGTTCGACGCGCAGCTCTTTGGGAGGTTCCGGCAGCTTGATCCATGAACGGCACCCGGCATACCGGGGCGCGTCGGGAAAAATCCAGCTTGGCGCGAGACGGAACACGCGGACCATGGCCACGTGCAGACCGGGGGCTTCATCGTAATCGAAGCGTTCGCGCACAACCGAGGGCTGCAAAATGTGCAGCGGCTCCAACGCAGCGGCCGTTTCCCAGGCCGTAATGCGTTGGACAGTAACCACTTTCGCAAACAATCGGATCTCGAGCTCGCCGGGCCGTGTCTTGGGAATCTCCGCATCCTCCACGCGGATCCTGTCTTTTTGTTCGTGAAAGAATGTCGGGAAGAGAAAAAATTCGGAATGCCGAAAGGCAAATCCCGAGCGACCTTCGGCAATCCCGCCTTTCCGCACGATGACGCTCTGTTCTCCCCGGCCCATCGCCTCACCGACGATGGCCCACTCCTTGAAACCGGCGCTTTCCATTTTGATTCTCGCAAACTAGCCTGCCCGCAATGCCGCTCAACATTGACCTGCATACCCACACGTTCTTCTCCGGCGACGGCGTCTCGAGCCCCGAGGAGAACATCGCGGCGGCGCGAGAGAAGGGATTGAACGGCCTAGCCGTTACGGATCACAACACCTGCGATGCGGTCACCTACCTCCTCGAGAAGGGCTTGATGCGTGAGGATGGCCAGCCCGTGGATAATTTCCTCGTCATCCCGGGCGTCGAAGTCACCACGGCGGAGGGACATCTTCTCTGCATCGGCGCGACTCTCCCCTATCTCAAAGGAAAACCGGCCCGCGAAGTCTGCGAGATCATCCACGAGCGGGGCGGGCTCGCCATTCCCCCGCACCCTTACGATCTGTTTCGCGCCGGCATTCGTTTTCCCGTTCTCGAAACGCTGCCAATCGACGCGCTCGAAGTCTTCAATGCGGCCACAACCCTGCGCCGCTACAACCGTTATGCTTTCAAATACGCACAGCTGCGCGGTCTCCCGATGACCGCGTCAAGTGACGCGCACCACGCCGAGGCGGTGGGGACCGCCTACACCATCCTGAACACGAGCGATTTTTCCGTTCAAGGGGTGGTGGCTCAGCTGGTGAAGAGCAACGAACTAAACCAGCATTATCTGACGCCGCGCGATAGCGTGCGCAAAACGTGGAATAATTGGCTCCGGCTCAGGCGGCGCAAGAAATTGCCGGAAACGAAACCAACGCAAAAGGTGGATGCCTGACATGGCGGCATACGTGATTCTCGAGATCGATGTGACCGACCCGGCTGGCTACGAGGAATACAGGAAACTCACCGGCCCTTCGTTGGAGAAATACGGCGGAAAATACCTCGTTCGCGGTGGCGCAATCGAAATCCTGGAGGGCGACTGGCAACCGAAGCGCATCGTCGTGCTCGAATTCGACTCCATGCAACGCGCGAAGGAACGGCTCAGTTCCGAAGAATACCGTGAACCCCGCGAGATCCGGCACCGGTCGGCCAGGACCAACATGATCCTGGTGGACGGCGTTTAGTAGGGTCCGTCATTCCGAGCGGAGCGAAGCGCAGTCGAGGAACCCCGTTGATAGTCGGGCGATGTCGATCTGGATTCGGCGGGGTCCCTCGACTGCGCTCGGGATGACAGCCTGACAGGGCGAGACTCTGTTCGAGCTGCCGCGCAAGCCCGACGGCTCCGCAGAGCGTCGCCCTACCGAAGACCGAGCATTTCACCGAGCTTTTCCGCATCGGTTACCGGCGCCTGGCAGGTGAAATTCTCACACACATACGCCGCCGGCTTGCCTTCCACCGGTTTCATTCCGCCGACCGCCTCCAGCTTTTCTTCCAGATACTTCTGCCCCTCACCTCCATCCGCCAGGAGGAGAATCTTGTGCGGCAGAAAATGACGATGCACCGCGGTAACCAGCGCTTGGGTATCTTTCGAGTTGCCTTCGCCGGCAATGACGATCTGCCGCGGCTGGCTAAGGATCAGATCAAGCGCGACCAGCAACTGCGGCATCGCACTCGGGAAATGGCCGATCTGGGGTCCGAACGCTGCAATGGCTTCTTCCGCGCGTTCATACCAGCGTCTCTCGTCACGAATCTGCGCCAGCCGTAAAAGATTTAACGCCGCCACGGAACTCGCGGCGGGTTCCGCGCTGTCGTTGTTTTCCTTCAGCCGAAGAAGAATGCTCGCGTCCTGGCCCGTGCCATTGAAATAACCGCCGCCTTTCTCGTCGAGGAACAACCGGTCCTGTATTTCCTGCAAGACGATGGCAAACCGCAGCCAGTCCACGTCGAAGGAGGCTTCATAAAGGTCGAGCAGGCCCTGAATGACAAACGCGTAGTCATCCGCGAAACCCTCCACCTGGCCCGGGCCTTCCCGGTAATTTCGCAGCAACACCTTTCGCTTTTCGTCAAACAGTTGGGTGCGGATGAAGGTGGCCGCCCGCGTCGCCGCCTCGCGATAAGCGGGATCGTCCAGCACTTGCGCCGCCCGGGCGAAAGCAGAAATCATCAGGCCGTTCCACGCAGTAATAACCTTGTCGTCGAGATGCGGCCGCGGACGTTTCCCACGCAGAGCCAGGAGGGTGGCGCGGGCTTTGGCGAGGACCTCTCGCGTCTGTCCTTCATCCTGTTGAAAGTGCTTCGCCGTTTCCGCAATCGTTTGCAGCTCAATCAGAATATTCTTGCCGGTGAACTCGTTATGCGGATCGGCCGCGGGCGGAACGTTGCCCTCGGGCCGTACCCCATAATGATAATTAAAAATGTTCACTGAGGACCCGAGCGCGGCGTCGAGTTCATCCTTGCTCCAGGTGTAAAAGGCTCCCTCCCCGTGCTCGGGGTTGCCGTGTTCAAAAAAGCTGTCGGCATCCTCGGCGGAAAAGAATCCCCCTTCCTTTGCGGTCAGGTCGCGGCGGACGTAATCGAGAGTATCGCGCGCGATCGCTTCGAAAAGCGGTTCACGAGTGATCTGGAAAGCCTCGAGGTAGGCGACCGCAAGCTGGGCCTGGTCGTACAGCATTTTCTCGAAGTGCGGCACATGCCAATAGGAGTCCACCGAGTAGCGATGAAACCCGCCGCCGAGGTGATCGTGTAAACCCCCAGCCGCCATTTTGCGGAGCGTGAAGAGGCTCATTTCGAGCGCATGCTGGCCTCGCACAGCCGGCGGCGAGGGTGCAGCTTCCGTGGAGCGTGAGCCAGGTTTCATCGCTGCATCGCGGGCGTAGATCCGAAAAAGGAAATTCAAAGTCACCGGCCGTGGAAATTTTGGCGATACGCCAAAACCCCCTTCGTGCGCATCGTAGCTTCGGGCGATTTGCTGGTAGGCTGCTTCCAGGGTCGCGGCGTTGAGCGGCGCCGCTTCGCCACCGCCCTCCTCCGCCTGCGCCAGAGCGGCGATAATATTGGTCCCCTGCTCCGCGATCTTTTCGTGACCCTGTTTCCACGCCGCGGCGATTCGTTCGAGGACTTTGCTGAATCCGGGCTGCCCGTGGCGGTCTTCGGGTGGAAAATAAGTACCGCCCACGAAGGGCTTCAGCTCAGGCGTCAGCCACACGCTCATGGGCCAGCCGCCGCCACCCGTCGTCGCCTGCACGAAAGTCATGTAAACGCGATCCACGTCGGGCCGCTCCTCACGGTCGACTTTTATGTTCACGAATTCGCGGTTCATGATCGCCGCCACCTCCGCGTTCTCGAAAGATTCGTGGGCCATGACGTGGCACCAGTGGCAGGTCGAATAACCGATGGAGAGAAAGATCGGTTTGTTCTCGCGCCGGGCTTTGGCGAACGCTTCCTCGCCCCACGGCATCCAGTCGACCGGGTTCTGCGCGTGCTGGAGAAGATATGGCGACTTTTCGCGACCAAGGCGATTTGCAGGTTCAGACATCGCTCAACCTATTGCTTTGCTCCGCAAAGCCAAGGAGGGGCGGTTTACAAACCGCCCGTTTTCTTTGGTAGGGCGAGACTCTGTCGAGCCGACGAATGTGGGAGGGGCCTGTGCGCCCCGACTTTGTGAATCGATCAGGCACTCCGGCATCGGCTCGACAGAGTCTCGCCCTACCAAAAAATTCATCGGCGGTCTGGAGGCCGCCGCTACATTAAGAAAAAAGGTGCCGCCTCCCACGCTGTATTGAGGGGGCGATGGGAGACGGCCTTGAACGCGCAATCCCCCTCGGAATGCGCTTCCCATGTATCCATACGAGATTGCGGGTCATCCTGAGCGTAGCGAAACGCACCCGTTGCCCGTTTTTTCCACGGGGTTTCCAAAGCCCGGCCTCACCGGCTTCGCCGGTTGCGTTGGCACTCGACCGCCTGCCCGCAATGCTTCGCACAGCGATGCAGGCGGGCGCTCGAAATGATAATTATTTCGAAAGCAAGACTTTCGGCGCGGTCTCCGGCGTCCAGGGGTTCTTGCCCTCCGATTGCACGGCCCCGCAATATCGCGAAAGGATTTCCCGGAACTTCACGAGATCCAGGTCATGCCGCTGCTCCCCCAATGGCCCCAGATTTTTTTCCGCCAGCTGAAATAGCCGGACCGCCGGCCCCAGGCGCCGCCCATGTTTCGGATGAGTCGGATGCTCGAATTGTTTCTGCAAATGAACGAAAGCGCCCGCAGCCTGGATCAGCCCCTTGAAATATTGCGCGTCCTCGGCCGTCGTCGTTCGCTGGAGCCAGACCTGCTCGAGAACGTCGTGCGCCTCATAATAGCGCTGGTCGTTCCAGCAACGGAAAAAAGCGCGGTAATAGGGATGCTCGGCGATCGCTCCGCTGCCAGTTGGGCCGGTCTCGCCTTCCAACGCCTGCACGAATTGGGAAATTCTCTCGCCTTTGCTCATGAAGGCTCTAACTTGGTGGCGCCTGCGATGATGGGCAAACGAGCACGCTTCTGTCTTCGGGAGGGCGAACGGTTGCACGACCGGCGCCGCAGCGAAACATGACGCTGGCGGCTCTCACCCTTCTCCTTTTTTCCATTGCGATCCTGATCTTCTGGTCGGGACTTCTCTCGGGCCTCGAAACCGCCCTCTTCTCCCTCAAGGCCCATCAGCTCCGGCAGCTCGCGGAAAGGCATCCATCGCTCCGGCAATTCACCCAGGTCTTTCGCCAAAATCCGAGACGCGTGCTCAATGTGCTCCTGCTCGGAGACGCGTTGGTGAATGTTCCGCTCGTTGTTCTCTGTCTTTTCCTTATCTGGGAACGCCCGCTCACGGCGCACATTCCCGAGTGGGTCACCGCCACCGTCATTTTCGCACTCGTCGCGCTCTGTTGCGATCTGATTCCGAAACTGGTCGCGCTCTCAGCCCCCTTTAGTCTTTCCACGCTTGGTGTTTTCACCCTGAAGGTCCTCATGCCACTGCTCGATCCGGTCGGGCATCTGCTGGAGCGCGTCAGCACAGCCATGGTCGATATCCTTACGCCCAGTCGCCTGAAAAAACGCGCGCGCTTGAGCGACGAAGAACTCGAGACCCTGGTCGAGATGGGAGAAGAGCAAGGCACTCTGCAGGAAGCGGAGGGGGAGATGATCCAGGAGATCATCAAGTTAGGCGACAAAACCGCCAAGGATTGCATGACGCCGCGAGTCGATACTTTCGCGCTGCCGGATGACCTGACGAATGAGGAGGCGATCGCCCAGCTCAAGCAGCGACGACATCGACGCGTCCCCGTCTATGCCGACACGCCCGATCAAGTCCTGGGCGTCTTGGACGTGAAACGTTTTCTGCTGGCTCCGGCCGACCACTATACCGAAGTGCTCGTCGCTCCCTCCTACGTGCCGGAGACGATGAAGGCCATGGATTTGCTCCGAAATTTTCTCAGCCATGCCCAGGGTCTCGCCATCGTGGTGGATGAATTCGGCGGCACGGAAGGAATCATCACTCTTTCCGACATCATCGAGGAAATCATCAGCGACGCGGCCCCGTTGGGCGACGCCGATCTCTACATCGAACCGCTCGAGGATGGGCGGTTTCTGGTGAGCGGCAACGCTCGGCTCGACGATCTCAGCGAACATCTCGGATTCGAACTGGAGGCAGACGGAATCGACACGATCGGCGGTTATATTTTTAACCGGCTCGGCTACCTCCCGCCTTCGGGAACACAAGTCGAATTCCCGCGTCTCGCGGTCACGCTTCGTCGCGTGGGCCGCAAACGAATCGAGGAAATCCTGCTTGAAAAGACGGCCTGCCTCACGGACCCCGATGAAGTCGAGGGCAATCACTCGGAAGAATCATGACCTACACCTTCGTCATTCTATTGTGCTGGACGGTGTCGTTTTTCTTTGCCGGGATCGAAGCTGGCCTGCTCTCGATCGATCCAGTCCGGCTCCGCCATTACGTCAAACAAGGAAAGGCTTCCGCCCTTCGCCTCGAGCGGCTGACCAAGCGGCCCGAGCGCCTCCTCATCACCGTTCTGCTGGTCACCAACATGGCCAACATCTGCGGGTTGCTCCTCCTTACCAAACGCCTCGTCTCCTCCACCGGGAACGCCGGGTTTTTCTGGGCGATCCTGCTGGCCCTTCCGATCTATCTTTTCGTGCTCTCGGTCCTGCCGAAGTCTCTCTTCCGGCGCTTCCCGCTTCGCGCGCTCGCCGCCCTCGGTGGCGTTCTTAACGTCATTTCCATCCTGCTCTGGCCGATCCTGGAACTCGGCGGGCGAATCGGGCGCATCTTTATTCCCCAGGCCAGCAAAAATGCCCGGCTCTTCATCGCCCGCGAGGATTTGAAACAGATCGCGGTGCAGGGAGAACGCGAAGGCTCTCTCACCTCGACCGAGCGCGCCATGATCCATAACGTCGTCGATTTCCGAAACGTGAAAGCCTCCGACGTCATGGTCCCGATTGCGAAGGTGGTGACCGTGCGACCGGATACTTCCATCGATGAAACGCTCAAACGCAGCGCGGCAGCCGATGTCGACCGCCTCCCGATTATTTCGGAGGGTCAGGCGATCGGGATCCTGAACATTTTCGATATCGTTTTCGACCAAACCCGGCGCGAAACTGTGGCCAACTACAGCCGGCGGATTGTCACCGCGACTGAGGACGAGCCGGCCTATCGCATTGTCCAGCGCTTGCGCGCGGCCCGGTTGGGATTGGCCGCCGTAGTCGATTCGCGAAAGCAGTTGGTCGGCATTATCACCGGCGAGGATATTATCCAGCGCCTGGTGCAGATCGGCGCTCTCTAACGCGAAGCGTTCCGGCTTCTCGCCGAACCATCCTCCCCGCTGAGGATTCGCGCGGTGTTCACCAGCGCGACATGCGAAAACGCTTGTGGAAAATTGCCCAGCTGCCGCTTCGCGCGCGGGTCGTATTGCTCGGAGAGCAGACCGAGATCATTGCGCAGGGCCAGCAAGCGTTCGAAAAGCGCGCGGGCCTCCTCAGTGCGGCCGATCAAATGCAGGCAATCCACGAGCCAAAAGGTGCACAGGAGAAACGCGCCTTCTCCTCCCGGCAAACCATCCACGTTCCCCTCAGGGCGATAACGAAGAATCAGGCCGTCTTCCATGAGCTCGCGCTGGATCGCTTCCACGGTGCTGACGACTCGCTCGTCCCGCGCCGGAAGGAAACCAACCAACGGCATCATGAGCAGGCTCGCATCCAAGCGGTCCGATCCGTAAAACTGCGTGAACGCTTTCTTCGCCGCGTTATAACCCTGCGCGCAAACCTGCGCATGAATCTCGTCGCGAATTTTTCGCCAACGCTCGAGATTATCTCCGGCCGCGCAGTTGCACTCCTCGATCAACTTCACCCCGCGATCGAACGCCACCCACGCCATCATTTTTGAATGCGTGAATTGCCGCCGGCCGCCACGCACCTCCCAGATTCCCTCGTCGGGTTCTTCCCATTTGGATTCGAGGAACTTGAGGAGCGCGGCTTGCAAGCGCCAGTCGAGTTCACTGCTCTCGATCCCCGCGTTGTGGGCGCAATACATCGAGTCGAGCACTTCGCCGTAGACGTCGAGCTGAAATTGCTTCGCGAACCGGCCGCGAATTCTCGTAGCCGCTCAGCCACTCGATCTCGAATTCCTCGAGACGACGCTCGCCGCGCACGCCATACATGATCTGCATTTGCTCGGGACTCCCGGCGACCGCGCGCAAGAGCCACTCCCGCCACGAACGCGCTTCGTCGACATATCCCGCCTCCACCAGCGCCATCAGGGTGAAGGTCGCGTCTCGCAGCCAGCCATAACGATAATCCCAGTTCCGTACCCCGCCGATCTCTTCCGGCAGCGACGTCGTCGCCGCAGCAACAATACCGCCGGTGGGTGCGTAGGTCAGCCCCTTCAACGTGATGAGCGAACGCACCACAGCCTCGCGCCAGGGCCCTTCCGCCTGACAAGGCTTCGCCCAACCGATCCAATATTCCTCCGTTTGCCGTAGAGCGTGTTCCGGATGGATGGCTCGCGGAGCTTTTTCGTGAGACGGAAACCAGGTCAAAACAAACGGAAAACGATCGCCTTCCGCGACGGTGAAATCCGCCACCGTCGTCAAATTCTCGCCGCGGGTTTCAACCGGAGTGCGCAGGATCAAGGCATCGGGTCCCGCGATCGCTTCGAGTCCGCCGTCGCGTTTTCGCACCCAGGGAATGATGTGGCCGTAATCGAAGCGGATGATCAGCTCCATCTTCATTCGCAGGCTGCCGTGAAGACCCTCGACGATGCGGACAATGTCCGGGTTTTCTCCCCGGGGCGGCATGAAATCGATCAGGCGCACGGCGCCGTCTTTCGTTTCGATTTCGGTTTCCAGGATGAGCGTGTCTCCCCGGTAACGGCGACGGGTAGCGGTGATTTCGCCGTCAGGGAAAAACCTCCATCGCCCATTTTCCCGCTCGCCCAACAAGGCGGCGAAACACGCGCCCGAATCAAATCGCGGAAAGCAAAGCCAGTCCACCGAACCATCACGGCCGATGAGCGCGCCCGTCTGCGTATCGCTCAGGAATGCGTAATCTTCGATCTTCATTTCTTAATGTGGGAGGGGCCTTTGTGCCCCGACGACCGCTTCAGTCGCGACGGTGGTTTCAAACTGCCGCTCCTTGTTTGATCCGTTCACGATGCCATCTTCGGCTGTGTCCGATTCGTCCGCCAGGCGTCTCATCGATCTCAGCCACACCGTCGAACACGGCATGATCACCTACAAAGGTCTGCCCGCGCCGATCATTTGCGATTACCTGAGCCGCGAGGCGTCGCGCGCGCGTTATGCCGAAGGGACGGAATTCCAGATCGGCCAGATCGAAATGGTCGGGAACACCGGCACCTACCTCGACAGCCCATTTCATCGCTACGCCCACGGCAAGGATCTTTCGGAACTCGAACTGGAATCACTGGCCAATCTCGATTGCGTCGTCGCCCGCGCGACCGAACGAAGCGCTCGCGCGATCGATCATCTCTCGATCGAGCTCGCGGCATTGAAGGGCAAGGCCCTCCTCGTCCACACCGGTTGGGATGCGCATTGGCGGACCGATCGCTATTTCGAAGGTCATCCCTACCTGACCGGCGGCCTGGCCAATCGGCTCGTTGCCGCGGGCGTCGCTCTGGTCGGTATCGACTCCTTCAACATCGATTGCACCGACGACGGCAACCGGCCCGTGCACTCCGCCCTCCTCGGCGCCGAAATTCCGATCGTCGAGCATCTCTGCGGGCTTGCCGCCCTTCCGGATCGCGGCGCCCGTTTCTACGCCGTGCCGGTTAAGGTCAAGGGTATGGGAACTTTCCCCGTCCGCGCCTTCGCTCGCGTCTAACCTTCGTCCTCGTCCTCC
>QHMY01000222.1 GCA_003218305.1 Verrucomicrobiota bacterium | reverse complement strand
TCGTGAAGAATTCCCACGACATCGCCGCGGCGGAGACCTCTCTCAAGAAAAACACTCGCCAGCCAATTCGAGAGGCCATCCAGCTGGGCATAAGTTGTGATCTCGCCATCGGTCTGGCGAAGGGCTGGTCGCTCCGCGTTGGCGCGCGCAATCTCGCGGAACTTGAGTCCCAGATTCGAGAGAGGGGCCATGATTCCGAAGCGGCTAGATCGCCAGGCCGCCGTCGATCTCCAGGACGGTGCCGTTGACATAATCGTTCTCAACAATGAAGCGAACCGTTTGATAAATATGCTCGGCCTCACCCAATCGTCGGAGCGGGATTTGGTCTTTGAGCCTGGACAGGTTCGCTTCGCTCAACGCCTCCCGAGTCGAATCGGTATTGATGAAACCCGGTGCGATTGAAACAAAACGGATCCCGAACCCGCCCAGCTCCCGGGCCCACGTGCGGGTGAGGGCGTTGACCCCGGCTTTGGCCGCGGCATAAGCGGATTGTCCGGCATTCCCCCGCGCCGAGATCGAGCTCATGCTGATGACGACACCTTTTTTGCGGTGCTGCAACATGTGGTCGACCACCGGGCCGGTGACATAAAAGACTGAAGACAGGTTCGCCGCCAGAATGCGCTGCCATTCGTCGGCAGAGTGCACGCGATGCTCCTTCTCGAGCAGATTGATGAGCATCGCGCTGTGAACGAGCCCGGCATTGTTCACCAGGGCATCAAGGACAAAGCCATCGCTCTCCAGTGCCGCGACGGAGTTGGCTACGGCTTCCGGGTCTGTCACATCACAGGAATAGCATCGAAGAGCGGGATCCATCGCGGTGAGCTCGGCCATCGTGGCTTCGTCTTTTTCGAACACCGCAACTCGGCGAGCATCGACCAGAAGCCGCTCGACCAGATGACGTCCGATGCCGCGTCCCCCCCCAGTCACCAGAACATGCGCTTCGGCCAAATTCATTTTACTCCCCGCCGGTTAAGTGCTTCGCGAATGTCATGCACGGTCCGAAAATCAGCGATCTCGTCGCCGGTCAATTCCACGGCGAATTCTTCTTCGACTCGGGCAATCAGCATCATATGCGACATGGAATCCCAGGAAGAGATAGCGCGAAGTTCAAGCAATTCGTCCACTCCTTTTTCAGGCATATGGAAGACTTCTGAAAAAATACGCTCGAGACTCATGGGCTGAAATCAAGATGGCAGCTTGCCTTCACGTCCATTTCATTCCAGGGAACACATTTCGGTAGCCGCGCGAATTGCGGCAGGCGGGTTCAACATCAGCAGATCAATAATGGAAAGCGACGGACCTTCGTCTCCACTATGTCGGAGGGAAAGCGTCTCCAAATCAGGCTGCAGAAACAGCAGGTTGATCCCGGCTGCCGCGAACAATTTGGCATCGTAGAGATTTCGCCCTCCAGGAAGATTTATGTAACTCGTGGCGCCTTCCCGATGGCAGATGTCGATGATGCGATCCTGACCATGGCGGTTTTCCTTCGGGTATATGGCCGAAGTCGGCTCAATTTTGGTCTCTATGCCAATGAGTTCCGCCACTTGCCTCAGATGCCAGGACAAAAAGGCGGAAAGCGAACCTTTGGCTTCCTCCAGAAGATTGGACAAGAAAGGCAGAACCTCCTCTACAAACGGAGCTCCTCCATAGGTCAGGCCGAGGGTGCGCATCGTTTTTCTTTTCCACACGGGATCGTCGATTATTTCGATCTCGTTAATAAGCCGGTTTTGGCTCGCCTGCGCGAGTGGAAGAGTCAACCAGTGCGGCTGGCCGTTGACGGTGATTCGATTGCGGTTGATCCAGCCACCGCTAATGAAAGTGACGTCATCCAGGAGCACGATCTTGTCGACGGCAGACATCAGCTGAAAGTAGCCAATGTAGGGCACAAAATAGGGCTGCATGATGGCGAGTCGCATGATGGCAAGAGGTTTCCGGCGGTGCTAGCTCGGCGAAATTACCTGCTGTTACGATCCCTCCCGCCTCGCCACTAAGGCCGCTCGTGGCCAAAGTGTTAGGGCTTGCATAACTGAATTCGAGCCACAATTACTTATCGACTGCCGGCAAGATGAATTCCTATGGTACTTCAAAACGATTTCAAACGCCAGTGGGAGCTGGTCCAGGGATCGGCCCTTGAAGCCGTCCGCCGAGTAGGCGCCAGCGGGCGATACATCCTGGGCCAGGAAGTGGAGTCTTTCGAGGCGGCCCTGGCCGATTTCTGCGGAATCAGGCACACCGTCGGTGTCGGGAATGGAATGGACGCCCTGGAGATCAGTTTGCGTTGCCTGGGTCTCAAACAAGGTGACAAGGTTCTGACGACTCCGCTCTCGGCCTTCGCTACGACGCTGGCGATTCTTCGCTCGGGTGGTTTTCCAGTTTTTGTCGATGTCGATGAGCTTGGCGCCATAGACCTTGGGCAATGCCGGCAATTGCTGGAGCGCGACAATTCGATCCGATTCATGGTCCCGGTCCATCTCTATGGATTTCCGATGAGCCTGCCTGAACTGGGACGCCTGCAGCAGGATTTCGGACTCTCCATCGTGGAGGATTGTGCCCAGGCCATCGGCGCCTCTTATGCCGGCGCGCCGGTGGGAACGGTGGGTCAGGCGGCCGCCACTAGTTTTTATCCGACGAAAAATCTCGGCGCCATGGGGGATGGAGGCGCCGTCTTAAGCAATGACGCTACCGTCGCGGAGAAAGCGAAAACCCTCCGAGATTACGGACAATCATCTCACTACGCCCATGTGGAGATAGGGCTGAACAGCAGACTCGATGAGATCCAGGCGGCTCTGCTCCATGATGCCTTTCTTCCCTACCTGAGCCAGTGGACCGACCACCGCCGGAGGGTGGCGTGCGCGTATCACGATCAGATCGACCATCCGAACATTCAATTACTCCGGCCTCCTTCCGAGATGAACCCCATCTGGCATCTTTTCCCCGTGCGATGTGGGGAGGGAAAGCGGGATAGTTTGCTGAGACACCTTCGTTCGTGCGACATCATGACCGGCATCCACTATCCTCGCATCATTCCAGATCAGGTTGCGCTGGCTGGGAAAGCCCTCAGTCATACCGCGGTGGACCCGACCATCGCTCGCCGGTTCGCCAATGAAGAATTGTCGCTTCCGATTCACCCGTTTCTAACGGATCAGGAGATCAGCACCGTCATCGACGCCTGTAATAAGTGGAAGGAATGAACGCTATCGGTCTTTTCCGGATTTCCCCGGCGGGGTCGTCGACCCCGCCCTCCAGAAGACCCGCTGATGGTCGAATCCTTTAGAACGTCAGACTCATGCTCATTTCAGGCGTAGTTTTCACTCATCATCTCCCTGAGGAAGCGATGCCCTGGATGGCCGACGCTCGAAATATTTTCGACGAGCTGGTTATATTTATCGATGAAAAGCGGGCCACTCCCGGCACCGTAAGCCGGGCGGAAAAGGTGGCCTCTCGTGTTCTCCCCAACAAAGCCGAGACCTGGTATGGCGCGGATGGTCATTCCCTGGTCGCGGCCCTTAAGGGCGACTGGCGGTTTACACTCGATTGGGATGAAGCGCTTGGCCCCGAGTGGCAACAGGACGGATGGCGCCAGATCCTCGAGACCACCGAGTTCACGCACTTCTGGTTTCCGCGCCACTGGGTTGTGGCAAAGGAACGATACATCACAAGCAATCCGTGGTGTCCGGATTTCCAGCTCCGGCTCGTCCGAAATCGGCTCGAAGGCACCATCTTCCCCAGAGGGCTTCATGACAGCACGATCGTCCCAGGGGCCGGTGCTTGTTTCCGGAATCTGACACTCGATCATCACGTCCTGTGGCTCTCCTCGCGTGCGGCCCGGGAGGAGAAAGTCCGGTTTTACGAGCAGCTTCGGCCGGGCCGTAGTGAAGGGCACTATTACCTGTTCGAGGATTATGCTCCGCGAGAGGAAAAGCTCCCAGCCCCAGCTCCAGCTCCGCTGGATGCCAGAGGGGAGTTTCTTCCGATGAAAAAGCTTTCCCCGGAAATAGTGCGAAATGTTTCACTCGAGACAGGAAACGTCCCGAAAATGGCCGGCGCTTCAGAACGGTTCTGGGTCGACGTGAAAGTAATAAATGCCACGTCCGAGACCCTGCATTCCCGCCCGCCAGTTTGGCCTGTCCATCTCACCTACCATTGGATAGATCGGGCGACGGGCAGCGCGACCATCTGGGACGGGTATCGAAGTGGACTCTATCCCGACGCGCCTCCCAATTCGATAACCCTCTGCACGATCATGATCATCGCGCCGGAACAGCCGGGACAATACCTTCTCCAGATCAGCATGGTCCAGGAAGAGGTCTGCTGGTTTGAACAGGCAAAACCAGAGATCTTGCAAGAGTTTGATTTGCTCGTGACGGCCTGATTCCGCGAAATCTTTATCCTCAGGATCGGGTTGATCGACTTCGCCCGGGTTGGGGAGAATATTCCCCTTTCGGCGACCTTGGTTCAAAGCGCTGATGCAACCTGTCCTGGCTTGAAATGCGATTAATGGATCAGAGGTAAGCGTTTCGCCGCTGTGAGTTTACGGTGATCGCACCTCAAGGGGTCTCTCCGGAATATGGTTGCAAACTGGTTTCGTTCACTGATTTTGGAGGCGCATGGAACAGTCCCCACCAGCTGACGGCCTTGCGTGGACCGGAGAGCGCCTGGTCACAACATGCCACCGCCCTCTGGCTTACGAGCATTTGCATCGTTATGCCGTGGCCTTTGGCCTGGCGAAAGATAAACGCGTTTTGGACATAGCGTGTGGTGAAGGCTATGGCGTCAACTTGCTCTCCTTTGCCGCCTCGAAGGTGATTGGGGTCGATCTTGACGTCGAGACGATAGCCCATGCGTCAGCAAAGTATCGACGTGGAAACGTGCGTTTCATGCAAGGCGCTTGCACGAAAATTCCTTGTGACGACCAAAGCATCGACCTGGTCACAAGCTTCGAGACGATCGAGCATATCAGCGAGCACGAGGCCTTCCTCTCCGAAATCAAACGGGTTCTCGCTCCCGGCGGCATTCTGATTATTTCCAGTCCCGATAAAACCGAGTACGCAAAGGTGTCGGAGGCAACGAATCCATTCCACCGGGCGGAACTGAACCACGACGAGTTTGTCCAACTCGTCGAACGAACCTTCAAACATTGCGTGGCCGGAAAGCAGAGGCTCGTGACGGGCTCGTGGATCGCGCCGGACGAGCCGGCCGCGCAGGTCTCAACCGCAACTTTTCGTGGCTGGTTCGATGGGATCGACATTGAGGACGGGGTTTATCGCGGCCTCTATTCCCTGGCGGTTTGCTCGGACGAACCGCTGCCCCCGTTCAGTTTCGGAATGTTCGAGAATCATCGTGACAGCGCGGAAACCTGGAACCTGCTCGATACCTTCGAGACGCCGGCCCAAATTGCGGCCCGGCTCATCGACGCGGCCCAAAGCAGTGAGGAAACGGAAAAGCTGATTCTTCCGTTACGGGCTGAAGCTGAAGAACAGAAGCAGCAACTGACCACACTTCGGAAAGAACTGGAGGACCAATCGCAGCAGATCGCCGCGCGTCAGAAGGAGCTGGAAGAGAAATCGCAGCATATTTCCGAGCTCGAACGCGAGATGGGAGAAAAGAGGGATCAGGCCGCCCAGTTTAAGGCCATGGCTGAAGAAGGATCCAGACTGGCGGCTCAGCTCCGGCACGAGAACGAACAACGGTCTCAACACTTCGAAAAAATTAAGAGCCAGTTGGAGGCGCTGGAGGATCGGGTCGCGCATGCCAAGGACGAACTACTGGACGCCCGATGGGAAGCCTTGACCCTGCGGGGCAGACTCCTGCGCGAGACGGAATCGGCCCAGGCGCCTTCTACACACGTTCTTGAACTGGAAAATCGCATCGAAGCCGCGACGAGCGAACGCGATCACCTGCGCAAGATGCTCGGATCGATCCAGAGCGATCTCGACCAGCAACGCAGCGCGCGAGCGTTCAGGGAAGAAGAGCTCCAGGCCGCCCAGGCTCAGCTCAAGGCCACAAAAAAGGACCTTCGCGCTGCCCAAAAGCAAATGGACCGCTTAAGGCACAGCCTCTCCCACAAGCTCATCCTTCCGTTTGGCAAATCCCAACGGAAGCTCCAGCAACTGGCGGCTGGTGGGCGCACCGATGATTGACGCAGCAACCTGCCGGTTCTGCATCGACGAGCCGAAACCTCTCTTCGCGACTCACGGTGGAATTCGGTTCTTTGGTTGGTGTTTCGACGAGTCCTCCACCACGGCCCCACGCGTCCGGCTGATCGTCGGCGAGACCACCTATGATTGCGAATCAGGCCTGGCGCGGCCTGACGTGGGGGCGGCGTTCCCCCAATTTCCCCAGGCGGCCGCGTCCGGATTCTTCCTCAAGGCCTGGATGCCGGTTGGACATCAACTGGCGCATCTGGAAGTGAGCGAGGACGGGTCGGACTGGCGGCGCCTCCATTCCTTAACGCTGTGCGCGGAACTAGCTCCGCTCATAGGCCGCGTCGATTTTCCGACGGCTGAGATGGTGGAGGAGAATCCGGTCACCGTGACCGGTTGGGCGCTTCATCCTCAGGAAACGATCGAGCGCCTCTTTCTGCAGGTGGGAGGCGTTTCCGCCGCTTGTCATTATGGCGCGCTGCGGTCCGACGTCGGGGCCAACTTTCCCCGAATCCCCCAAAGTGATCGGTGCGGGTTCTCGTGCCAGATCAATGTTTCATCCGAGCAGGCCCCCATTAAGCTGAAGGCCCGACTCCGGTCGGGCTCCGTCGTCATTTGCCAGCTCGATAAAAAACTGATGTCGAAGAACGGAGCCACCAGCGCGTTCCTCCAATCGATCGACGAACATCGTGCCTCGCTTCTTCATTTCCCGCCCTGCGATAAACCGAAAGTCTCAATCCTTATCCCTGTTTTCAACCAGACGGAAGTAACCCTCAATTGTCTTAAGTCGATCCTGAAGAATACCGGCGAGATAGCCTATGAAGTAATCGTCGTTGATGACAATTCCTCGGCCCGGACCGCCCATTGCCTGAGTCAGGTGGAAGGGATTCGTATTCTTACCAACCACCCGAACCTCGGGTTCCTCCACAGTTGCAATGCCGCCGCCGCCAGTGCTCGGGGCGAATACCTTCTCTTCCTCAACAATGACACCGAGGTGACCAAAAACTGGCTGTCGGCGCTCCTTCGTGTCTTCGATCAGAGGCCCGACGCGGGACTGGTCGGTGCAAAACTGATTTATGCCGATGGCCGCTTGCAGGAAGCGGGCGGGATCATGTGGCGAGACGCGTCGGGAGTCAATTTCGGGAAGGGGGATCATCCGGATAAGCCGGAGTATAACTATTTGCGCGAGGTTGATTACTGTTCGGGCGCCTGCCTTCTCGTCCCGAAGGCGCTTTTCGACCAGCTGGGTCGCTTTGATCCGCGCTACGCTCCGGCTTACTACGAGGACACCGACCTTGCGTTCAAAGTCCGGAAAGCCGGGCGAAAAGTTTATTACCAGCCGTTCTCCACCATAATCCACCATGAAGGGCAGACCTGTGGAACGAGCACCGACAGCGGGGTAAAGAGCTTCCAACTCGTTAACCAAACAAAATTCCGGGATAAGTGGGCCAGGGATTTGTCGCGCCACCTCACCAGTGGCGCCTTGCACCGCCACGGCGCCATCCAATGCGGTCCGAGCTTGCGCGCTCTTGTCATCGACGCCCGGGTGCTTTCGCCCGACCAGGACTCGGGTTCCGTCAGGATGACGGAGATCCTGTTGGTTTTTCAAGAGCTCGGCTTTCAGGTGACGTTTATTCCGGAAAACTTGCAACAGGTTTCACCTTATACCGAAAGGATGCAGGAACTCGGCATCGAATGCCTACACGTTCCGTTTTTGCCAACGATGGAGACGTTTTTCGCTGAACGTGGCCATGAATTTGATGTGATTGTCCTCTCCCGGGCACACATCGCTGAAAAGATGCTCCCCTTCTGTCGAAAGTACGCCGCCACCACGCCGGTGATCTTTGACACGGTCGATTTGCATTTTGTGCGACAGCACCGCGAGGCCGCGCTTTCCAAGGATCGTCGGATACGCAGCAAAGCTGAGGCCATGGAAATCCTCGAGTTAAAGCTCGGAGCGGAATCGGACGCGATCCTCGTGGTCAGTCCGGATGAAGAGCAAATTTTGGAGAAGAAGCTTCCGCGACAGCGGATCGCGGTAGTCTCCAACATTCACAAGGCTCGCGCTTCCATCCCACCCTTCGAGTCGCGCCGCGACTTCCTCTTCATCGGCGGTTTCGAACATACTCCGAACGAGGATGCAGCGATTTGGTTTTGCGCGGAGATCATGCCCCGGATTCTCCAGCAGCTGCCCGAAACTAGACTCCATATTATTGGCAGCAAAATGCCGGCATCAATCCGTGCTCTCGCCGGGGACAACGTGATCATCCATGGCTATGTGGCGGACGTGGCGCCCTTTTTTGAATCCTGCCTTCTGTCCGTGGCGCCTTTGAGGTTTGGAGCCGGAGTAAAGGGTAAGACCAATCAAAGCATGAGTTTCGGCGTTCCCGTGGTTTCCACTTCGATCGGCGCCGAAGGGATGTATTTAATCCACGAAAAGAATATTCTCATCGCGGAGACACCGGAGGAGTTTGCCGCTCAGGTCATTCGGCTTCATCGCGATCGCGAACTCTGGAACACCCTGTCGCGGAACGCCCTAACGAACGTCGAGGAACATTTCTCCAGCGCGGCCGCCAGACGTAATTTGGAACATTTGTTAACGCAGCTCGGAGTTCTGACCGCTTCTGAGTGGAGTTGAATGCCAGAGGGGCTGGGACTAACCGCTAATGAACACGAATGGACGCAAATAATGGAACGTCTTAATCAAAGAGTTTCGGAAAATTCGCGTCCATTCGCGGTTGAGACCTCATCTTGTCCGTCAAAGAAATTCTTGCCTGCCGAAAGCCTGCGTCATTAAATGCAATCATGTCCACGAAAAGACTCCGGTCGTTAACCATCGGGATTTCACGGGCGTTCCTGTTTTGCCTGACCTTGGTGGCCCTTTTCGTTGCTGGTTGCGATCGTCCAACGCCGCCGCCCGATTCCGCTGCACCTTCTGCATCGGCCTCAGCGAATGACGCGGGATTCGCGGGAGTAGTCTTTCGCGCGGATCCCAATCCCGTCCCGCCTGGGGATGCAAAAGGCAGGACTACGATCATTTGGGACACAGGCAGCGACGCCGTGGGAGAAGTCTACGTGGTGAGCAGCGGAAATGAGAAGCTGTTCGGCACCGGCCGCCAGGGCTCTCAGGAAGCTCCCTGGATTCAACCGGGTTCTAACGAATTTCGGCTTTACTCGCAAACCGATCACAAGCTGCTCGCCCAGCTCACGGTGACGATGCCGGCTCCGTCAACAAAGCCCTGATAGGGTTTGGCCGAGAACGCCTGGGTTCTGCTTGAGCTGTTGTCGCCACCTGTCGGGATTTGTCATCGCCTTTACCCGGCCATTGGCGTTCGACGCCTCTGCGACCTAGATTGACGCCGTTTCTCACTCAAAGATCACCATGTCATACGAAACGAAGATGGAGCAGGAGATCCGCATTTATCAGGACGTTGCGAACGTTCATGAACTGCCCCCCATCTGCCATTACTGGTCGAACAAATACTTGAGGCCGAAGCTGGAACTACTCGGCTTCAAGAACCCGGACGACTTTTACATTCGGTACATTGTCCCGATGGCACAGGCGAGTTCCCGATCGACGTGTCACATCCTCAGCCTGGGAGCAGGTAATTGTGATACGGAGGTGCGTCTTGCTGAATTACTGCGCGAGGAAGGTGTCGGCAATTTTGCCTTTCATTGCCTCGATATCAATTCCCAGATGCTCGCGCGAGGCGAGCAACTGGTTCGAGAACGAAACCTGGCCTCTCATTTTGTCTTCATCGAGACCGACATCAACGGCTGGGACGCGCAAGATCCCTACGACATCATTATCGCGAATCAAAGCCTGCACCACGTGGTCGAGCTCGAACTTTTGTTTGAAAAAACCCACCGCTGCTTACGAGATAGCGGATTTTTTCTCACGAATGACATGATTGGACGGAATGGCCACATGAGGTGGCCCGAAGCCCTGGAGTTGGTTCAGGCGTGCTGGGCGATGCTGGACGAGAAGCAAAAATGGAACTGGCAACTGAAACGGCACGAAGAGGTTTATGAAAACTGGGATTGTTCCGCCGAAGGATTTGAAGGAATTCGCTCGCAGGACATCCTTCCCTTGTTAGTCAAAACCTTTCACTTCGATTGCTTTCTCGGTTTTGCCAATGTGATTGGCGTCTTTGTGGCCCGCGCATTCGGTCACAACTTTGATGTCTCCAACCCAAAGGATTGTTACTTCATCGATTTCGTTAGTCAGCTTGACGAATATTTCATCGAAGCAGGAAAGCTTAAACCAACGCAAATGATAGCAGCGATGAGAAAGCACGAGGGATCTCCGGCGAAAGTTTACAAGCACCTGACCCCGGAATTCTGCCTCCGAGATCCGAACTTTTAGGGAAGGCCGCGCCGGCGCTGCCTCTTCTGGCAAGCCGTTTGGCGTTAGGCCTCTTTATCTGCTATCGGGAGCACTCCGAAACAGATTCGACCGCTCATAGCGCATTCGCGCAATCACCCGCTGGACTCCCTTTGTATTCTCCCGCCAGTGCAACGCGGCCCTGAGCTGTTCGTCGGACAAGGTGTCGCTATTGCGGATCGCCACCTCCATCCTCTGATACAGTTGCATGCGAAAAAAACCCATCTGCTGTTCCCTGGCGGTGTCGAGCAGATAACTGGCTGCGATAAGACACCAGATGTGGGTTAGCAAAAAACGTTTCGACTGGGCGAAATTCAGCAGAATCCCGAGCAAACACAGAGAAGGGTAAAGCGTGTAGCGAGAATTGAGGAACTCGCTGGTGGGCAAGTAGGCGCGGCCAATCGCGACGGCGACACAACCGGCGATCCCGAAAAGCACGAGCGCCAGAGAAAAGATAGGCAGCAGCCGGTTAAGGGAATTCGGGCTCGTCAAGAAACCGAATCCCATCAAAAGCGACGCGACGATAACAATTATGCCGCAGGCAAAAGCGACGTTTTGCGCCGTGAGACTGCCCTTGTCGAGGAAGGATGATCCGGTCGATCCGGCCAGCAAGACGAAATGATAGATCGCTTTGATCACGCGTCCCGTAAGATGAAAGAAAGGATGGGCGACGATCGCCAGGAATCCAACCAGGCACGTCAGGCCGGAAATGACTGTTCGATACCGCGGCATCGGGCGCGAAGCCGCCAGCTTTTTCAAACCAATTAAAGCGAGAAGCGCAAGTGCGGCCGCCGCGGCGGCATAGCCCGCTCCGAGCGACAAGACTGAAGCGACGAGAAAGAGAAGGCCGATCAGCAGGGTGCTCTTCCAATTCGCGCCGGGCTGCGTCCCTTTGCTGATGTAATAGAGAGCGATTCCTCCAAACAGCACCGACAAGATGGCACCGAAGCCGCCTCCGAGGGCGAGGTGCTCCCAAAAGCAAAGGTTAAAGATGATGAAGCACGTCCCGGTGTAGAGATAGAAACGCAGGAATCGAGACCGGACTTCGCGATTGATGACATGCGCCACCAGGAAAAAAACCGCCAGGCAGAGTGGAAAATTCAGGAGTCGAAGCGGACTCAAATCCAATGACAAGTAGGACGAGGAAAACAAATAAGCCAAAGCCGAGGGAACGACGAAATGACCGTTCGTGGAGTCGAACACCCATGCTCCGACGCGATGAGTGTCGATCGCGCGGAACATGTTCTGGAGGTAACTCCAGTCGTCCTGGAGTGGTATTGCCGTTCTAACCTCCAGGAGGTAGTTGAGCTGCACGGAAATCACCAAAACGATGACCGCCAAGAGAATAATCTCGGTCGGACGGCGAGGGATCAACTTCCGCCAATAGGACTCGTCCGCGCTTCTATCTGCCTCCGGCGATTGCGTGGAAGACAGTTTCTGTTCCAGAATGACTTCTTCTCGCTCTCCCGCAGGCGCGTTGGCCTTGGGAAATCCCAGGCGCCGAGCAGGCTATTAAGGAGCAGGGTGTCTGTCGAACTCTTTTCAGCATCCGCATCTCGCGTCATGTCCAATGAGCCTGCTGCCACCGTCCCGTGCTTACGCATTTCACCCCTCGGCCCGGCCTGGGCCACCTCGAGCCATGGGCCGTATATTCAAGCATGTGAGCGCTCGTAATGCCTTTTGACTTGTGCTTGCAAGGGCGTCATTCTGGCGATCTTTTCTGTGTTTCCCAGGTTTGGCAAAAGGCACGCTGTTAACACGCTGGCTCGATTCAATCAATCGCTGTAGCTAACGGCTGGCCGCACGTATTTAAACTCAACAAAATCAATGCCTTTGCAGCCAAAGCCGCGGTGAAAACACTAGCCAGCGGTCTCGAAAGCAAACGAGACAATTTTCTCCTGCTCCGATTCCTGGCGGCGGCGTTGGTTATTTACGGTCACGGAGGCGCCGTGACTGGTGGTCAAGGTCCGCCCGATCTGTTTGTCGTCTTGGGGTGGGGCACGTATTCCGGCACGATTGCCGTTCATATCTTTTTTCTCGTTAGCGGCTTTATGATCGCCGGGAGCTATTTGCGGTTGCGGCGTCAACATCTGGTCAACTTCCTCTGGGCGCGCATACTAAGAATCTTTCCGGCCTATCTCTACTGCCTCGTCTTATGCGCCTACCTACTGGGCGCGATATACACCACAACGCGCTTGCCAGATTATTTCCGTGATCATGCGGTACTCTATTATGTCATTCAGAATCTGAAACTGCAGACTAGTATGGCCTGGACGCTCCCCGGGGTGTTTGAAGGTAATCCCAAAATGCCAGTCATTAACGGCGCTCTCTGGACATTGCCTGGTGAGTTCAGGATGTATCTATGGGTAGCGCTAACCGGATTGCTTGGCGTCCTGTCTCGCCGCTGGCTATGCACCCTCTTAATCGCAACGCTCGCGGGGTTTGGTATTGTCTACCCCGAAAAAGATATTCTAACGATCCCCACATTTTACGTGGGCTTGGCGGGGATGTTTGGGCTCGGAGTGTTTTGTTACGTCCATCGTCAACACGTCCCTGTGGGCTGGCCATACGCAGCTCTGGCCGCGTTGCTGGCGTATCTGTTGCATGGCACTCCTCTTAGTCCTTATGTCTTCAGTCTGGCCCTTGCGCAATTCGCCTTCGCCTTCGCGTATTGCACGCCCTGGTACGGCTTCAATCGCCTGGGGGATTACTCTTACGGAGTTTATTTGTGGGGATTTCCGATGCAACAGGTGGTGGCCCACCACTTCCCGGCGTTGTCTCCGAATTGGAATGCAGGATGCGCCCTCCCGCTCGCCTGGGCGATGGCCTTTATCTCTTGACACGCCGTGGAGAAGCCCGCACTATCGCTCAAGAATGTGCCTGAGCGCTACTGGGCAAAGTGGCGACCGCAATTGAGCAGCACGTATCGAGCAGCACGCGCCCCAAATATTGCAGAAAAGCCCTGAGGGCTAGTTCCCGGTCCGATGCCCAGGCGAAATTCATCAGAGCTGAAAACCCGCTGCCTTCGCGTCGGCGTAAAACATTTGGACGGTGTCGAGAGAGAGCGCTTCGAGGTCCATCCCGCCTAGTTTTGTTGCCTTCGCTAGGATGTCGTGAGGAACGGTGACGATGTGGCACCCGCAGTCCGCCGCCTGAAAAATGTTCAACACCTCTCGAACGCTGGCCCAGAGCAGCTCGGCCTTGGGCAAACCAGAGGTCAAGTCCAGCGATTTTTTCATGAGCGGCAGCGGATCCACTCCCGTATCGGCGACCCGGCCGGCAAAGACCGAGACCACTGACGGGACTTCCTTGTCCAGCGCCCCGGCGACCGCTTCTACCTGCGCCTGAGTCAGAATAGCCGTGACGTTGAGTTTGACGCCCTCCGCGGCCAAATCGCGGATGAGGTCGATGGCCGATTCGGCGCGCGTGTTCGTGATCGGAATCTTGACGTAAACGTTCTCCTGCCAATCCCGGATCT
>QHMY01000221.1 GCA_003218305.1 Verrucomicrobiota bacterium | reverse complement strand
AGGCGCTGTGGTCTTTGGGGTCAGCTGTTGAGCGTTAGCCAGCGCGAGCTTTCCGGGCGGGGTGGGAGCGATCTTCCCTGGTCGAGCGGTCGTCCTAAGCACTTTGCCGTTGGTGAACTTGAATCCTTCGGGATGAATCCATTCACCCTTCACGTAGGTCCAGCCGTTGGCCGACTGGGCGAGTGTCTCCTGCGGCGCCGTCTTTTTCTCCTGTTTGGTGGAAGTGTGGGTTGATCCCGGGGCCGGCGTGGGCGCGGCCGGGAGGGCGATGGCAAAGCTGATGAGCGTCAGGAGGAAAAAGAGAGTTCGTTTCATGCGTACTGTTTCTATCGTGCGTAAGCCCCGTGGGACCGTTGGTGCTGGTTATTTGCCGGGGGCTTGCGCAATCACACTCGCGATTGCAGAGAACGATCTTACCCACTGGTTTCCACCACGCAAAAATTTTCTGCCGAAAACGGTTCAATCTTTGCCCTAGGGAATTCTCCCTAGCATGGAAATCTTTCCCGAAAGCACCAGCATTGCGCCCGGGCGTACGGCCCCGAGGGATGATTCGGCTGGGGCTCCGGCGGCAGGACGCAAGCAGTCCCGAAAGCGAAAATCATTTGCTCAGACAAAATCTGAGACGATATCTTGCCGCCCCTCTGAAAATCCAGCGGACGCCCATATGATTACTATTCTTCGCAAACACCACCGATGGCTCATGATCGTGATCGCGATCCTGGCCGTGCCGTTCGTCTTTTATTTCAACAAGAGCGACCTCGGCGCACAACGCGCGAATGACCTCGGCCGCATTTATGATCGGACGGTGACGCAGGTGGAGTTCACCCGGCACGCCCGCATGCTGAATCTCGCCAGCGCCCTGGGCCTGACGTTGACGAATGATTTGATGATGACCAACGTTTCGAGCGAATCGGAGATGTACGTCGAGTTCACCTGGAACCACATCGTCCTCATCCACGAAGCGGAACAGTTGGGGCTTCGTCCAAATTCGGACGAAATCGCGGCCTTCGTTAAGACGCTCCCGCGTTTCCGGGGAGACGGCGGCGGGTTCGACATCAACAAGTACACCGATTTCACCAAGAACATGCTGCCTTCCCTCGGGTTCAATGAAGCCCAGATCGAAGAGGTCGTTTCGGATCAATTGGCTCTCAATCGGATGAAGGAGCTTCTTGGGACAGGGGTCCAGGCGCCGGAATCCGAGAGCCAGGAAAACTACGAAAGGGCCTATGGAAAAATGGATGTAGCCGTCGTGCGGTTGAAGGAGGAGGACTTCGAAAAGGATGTAAAAGTCACCGACGACGACATCTCGAAGTATTACGAGGCGCACAAAGACCAGCTCAAAAGCGAGGAAAAGCGGAAGGTCGAATTTGTCGCCTTCACCCTGAGCGAGCCGGAGAGAAAACTAACCGGAAAAGACAGGAAGGAACCTCTTCAGAAAGCGGCTGATCAGGCCAACGATTTCACGCAGGCGCTGCTCGAGAAGGACGCCACGTTTGCGGGCGCCGCGACCAAATTTAAAACGCCGATCACGGCTACGGAAGAATTCACCGCGACAAAGCCGGACCCGCAGCTGGCCTCCACTCCGCAGCTCTCCCAGTATGCTTTTCAGTTGACCCAGCAATCGCCGTTTAGCGATCCCATCCAGGGGGCCGATGGATTCTACATTTTGCATCTTCTCAGCGTGACGGAATCGCATCCGCTGAGTTTGGAAGAGGCCAAACCCAAGATCGCCGAGAGCATGAAATCCGAGCGGCTTCGGGAGCTTGTTTCCAACAAGGGCAGTGAAGTGGCCCGGCAGATTCGGGAAACGCTCAAGGGCGGCTTGCCTTTGGACGAGGCGGTCGCGAAAACGGGTTTGAAGTTGGAACGCATTCCGACGTTCGCGATCGTGGAGCCGACTCCGCCTCCGAAACTGGAAGCTGACAAGTCGAAACCGGAAGCGGACACCGCGAAACTGGAAGCGGACAAGTCGAAACCAAAAGACGTCACGCCGGATTTTTCGTCGATCAAGAATACGGTGGCTGCTTTAAACCCGGGTGATTCGTCCGATTTCGTGCCGGTCGCAAAAGGCGGACTGGTGGCGATCCTGGAAAAACGCGCTCCGGCTGACCCCGCGGGCTACGAGGCGGCCAAAACGCAATTCGAAACGCGATATCTGACCCAAAGACGCGGGGCCATTTTCACGGAATGGCTGCGCGACCGGCGTCGGGCTTCCGGAGCAACTCTGGCTACCGGGTAGTCGGGTGCGAGTGCTCGCCCATGGCTACGCTCGACGAGATTTTCGACGACGCGAATGGCGATCTTGCGATCGGCGAACTGGAAAGCGCGGTTGAGAAATATCGCCGCTGCGTGGAACTCGATCCCGCTTTCTTCGACGGCTGGCACGCACTGGGCATGGCGCTGATGAAGCTTGGGCGCTTCCCCGAAGCAATCGAAGCCGGCCGGAAATCGACCGAGCTTCGTCCCAACGACCAGATTGGCTGGACGAGCCTGTCGCTTTTCTACAATCGTAACGGCGACATCAAGGAAGCCGAAGCCGCCGGGACGAAAGCCAAGATCCTCTCGTGGGGCGGGAAGATTGCGAAGGATTGAATGTGGGAGGGGCCTTTGCGCCCCGACAATCTTCGCTCAATCGCGGCAGTGAGGCCGCTTCCACGTTTTGCGTTTGTAGGGCGGGCGGATCGCCTGCTGTCTCTGAGCATGGCAACCGGAGCGCTTGCCCTAAAAGCGCACTTGGGCGCCCGCGGACGACGCAGCGCGCTGTCCCTACCAGGAAAGCAAACCGCCGCTCGCGGTTTCCCGGAGCGGCGGCTGAAGTCTGTCGTCTCTCAGGCAGCTACAGCGTTACCAAATATTCACTCGCTGTTCCGCCGCGCGGATCATGGGAGAGCCATCCGGAATATCGAAGGCTTTCTGGAATTCCACCAGGTTCGAAAGCGGCCCGATCGTCCGGAAACGTCCCGGCGAATGGGGGTTCGTTGCGACCTGTAGTTTCAGATCCTCATCGCGCTGATTGTTCCGCCAGATTTGGGCAAACCCGAGAAAGAACCGCTGCTCCGGCGTAAATCCGTCGATTTTTTCAGGCGTGCCACCTTTTTTCTTGAGCGCCTTTTGCAACGCCATGTAGGCGAGTTTCACTCCGCCGATGTCGGCGATGTTCTCACCCTGGGTCAATTCCCCGTTTAAGTGGAGCCCGGGAAGCGCTTCGTAGGCTGCATACTGTCCCACGATCGCCTTGGAGCGTTCGACATAATTCTTGGCGGACTCCGGTGTCCACCAATCGCGCAGATTGCCGGACGCGTCGTACTGCCGCCCCTGGTCATCGAAACCATGCGTCATTTCGTGTCCGATGACCGCGCCCATCCCGCCATAATTCACGGCATCGTCAGCTTTGGGGTCGAAGAAGGGTGGTTGAAGAATACCAGCCGGAAACACAATCTCGTTTAGGTTCGGGTTGTAATAGGCGTTCACCGTTGGCGGGCTCATGCCCCATTCGGCGCGATCGACCGGTTTGCCGATTTTCTTCAATTGCCGGTCCGTCTCGAACATGTCGCCGCGCATGACATTGCCCGCGTAGGAAGTGCGGTCGATCTTGAGGGCCGAGTAATCGCGCCATTTGTCGGGATAGCCGATCTTGACGGTGAAGGCCGCCAGCTTCTTGAGCGCCTCCTTTTTCGTCGGCTCGTCCATCCAGTCGAGCGTGTTGATCCGATCGGCCAGGGCCTCCTTGAGATTGTTCACCATCTCGAGGGCGCGCGCCTTTGCCTCGGGCGGGAAGTGTTCCGCGACGTAAAGCTTGCCCAGGCTTTCTCCCAGTTCCTCGTCGGTCTTCGCTACGACCCGCTTCCAGCGTGGTTTAATTTGTTTCGTTCCGCGAAGCGTTGCTTCGAAGAAACGAAAGTTTTCATTCACGATGTCGCTCGAAAGGCTCGACGCCTGGGAATGAATGAGATGCCAGCGGAGATACGTCTTGCAGTCGTCGATTGAGACGGTCTTGAAAATTTCACCCACTGCCTTGAAGAAGTCCGGCTGCCCGACATTGATATCGCCCGGGGCCGACAGTTTGAGCTCTTTGAAATAATCGGCCCACGTGAAGTCGGGCATCAGCTTCTGCAACTCCGATGCCTTCATCTTGTTGTAATTCTTCTGCGGATCGCGCAGCTCCACGCGCGTCCGGGCCGGCTTGGCCAGTGAAGTCTCGAGCGCCATCACCTTGTTCGCTTTTTCAGTCGCCGTCGCCGCCGGTTCTCCGGCCAGCGTCAACATCTTCGCGACATGCTCGACATACTGGTCTCGTAGTTTCTTCGAAGCGTCGTCTTCCTTCGTGTAGTAATCGCGGTCCGGCATTCCGAGCCCGCCTTGGTATGCCTGGGCGATCACCATCGTGCTGTTTTTATCGTCCTGGCCGGAGACAAAGAGGAAAAACGGGAAAACTCCCATGGAATGCAAATGCCCGACTTCCTTCATTACGTCCTTGCGATCTTTCATCGCGTCGATGTGCTTGAACTCGGCTTCGAGCGGTTTCACGCTGGCGGCGTCCACCGCTTTTTCGTCCATGCCGCTGGCGTAGAAATCGCCCACCTTTTGCACGTCCGCCGCGGAGGCCTGGTCCGTTTTCTCTTTCTTGGAGTCTTTTGGAGCGGCGGCGGCTGCTTTCTCTGCGATCTCGTGTAGCGCTTCGTTATTTCTCTCGGCTAGCTGCGTGAAAGCTGCCCAGCGCGAATACTCCGGTGGAACCGGGTTGTTCTTCACCCAGGTGCCGTTGGCGTAAAGATAGAAATCATCCCCCGGCTTGACCGATGTATCCATGTTCCTCGGGTCGAGCGGCGGTGGATTCTTGTCGGTCCCTGGCGTGGCGGATTTATCCGTGGCAGCCGCCGTAGCCGGATTCTGAATAGGAGGTGGCGGATTTTTCTCCGCGGGAGGTTTTGGGGCTTTCTGCGTCTCGGTGTTGAGAGCATCAGAAGCAGGCGGTTTATTCGCCTCGGTTTGTGCGAAGAGATTGCCGGCTGCGAGCAAGCCGGTAAGCAGGAAATAAGCAGGCTTAAACATTCGCCACTGAACGGCGAAACAGTTGTATTGTCCAATGGGGAAATGGGACTCCCACATGCTGGAACCAGGCAGCCAGCTGGCATTTATCCTGCGTATTCTATTATATGACCGCGGCGCGATTCACCCTCCTTTCCATCGTGGGGGCCGCTTGCCTTGGCCTCGCGTCGCCAGCTCTCGCTAAACGCACCAAGGCGAAATCATCGGGCGCGAAACCGACCCCCGCCCCGACGGCAGCAGCGAAACCAACTCCAGCGTCACCCAGCGTGGACTGGCAGGTCGTCAAGGTTGGGCCACGCGATTACCTGAGCGTCGACAACATCGCGAAATTCTATGAGCTCTTGGGTAACGTCGATTCCACGGGCAAGACGGTCGTGCTCAATAATGGCCGGAACCAGCTCCAGCTCACGCTCGACAGCCGCGAAGCGATTGTGAACGGCGTGCGGAACTGGCTCTGCTTCCCCGTTATTGCGCAGGACAAGAAATTCCTGGTGTCTCGCGTCGATCTGGCCAAGACCATCGAGCCTCAGCTGCGCCCGCAAATGATCGAGCACAAAGGCAAGATCCAAACCGTGGTGCTCGATGCCGGCCATGGCGGGTTCGACAAAGGGGTGCAAAGCAGTTTTGGAAGCGAGAAGGATTACGCTCTCGATGTCGTTCGCCAGTTGCGGCCGCTGCTCCAGGCCAAGGGCTTAAAGGTTGTCCTGACTCGGGAAAACGACGTTTTTCTTCCACTCCAGCTTCGCGCCCACATCGCCAATCAAACCCGCGACTCCATCTTCGTCAGCATCCATTTCAACGGCGCCTCCAATCGGGACGCATCCGGCTTCGAGATTTTCTCCCTGACCCCGCGGGGCGCGCCCTCTACCGGAGACAACGCGCTCGCTCTGAGTTTCGTCAACATGCAGGCCGGCAGTCCTGTTGATGCGCAGAGCTTCGAGCTTTCCGCCTGCGTCTTTCATTCGATGCTCGGACACATCCCGGAGCCCGATCGCGGGATCAAGCGCGCGCGTTTCGCCGTGCTGCGCCACACGAAAATTCCCGCGATCCTGGTCGAGGGCGGATTTCTCTCCGAAAAAAATGACAGCAAATCCGTCGCGAATCCGGCCTGGCGCGCGGGCCTGGCTGAAGCGATCAGCGTCGGAATTGAGAACTATCGCAACGTCACGGAAAAGAAACAGCGTCCGATGCTGGTGGCGGATTATCGCGCGCAAGACTCCGGTGGCATTACTGTCGTGAATCTGGCGGAGCCGCCCGCGCGGCTGGATGGTTCCGCCGCTACGCCGGGGATCGTCCCCGTTTCCAATCCCGAGCCGGATCCGAATAAAGAGCCGTAATCCGCGGAGCGGATAGGGTTCAGATTTCAGGATTCAGCAGCTTGGCGGATTCGGCGACGCCTGTGCGTCCGTCCTGAACCCTGAACCCTGAACCCTTTCATGTCCTGCTTGCTCATGGCATCCAGTTCGGTCTGCATGAATTCGGAAGTCCGCCGGACGGCGGGCGCCCTCGGCGGGGCAAGACTCCGTCGCGCCGCGATGGCCATTCGTCGTTCCGTCATATTTCCCCTTTATACTTCTTCCTTCTTACTTTATCCTTTCTTCGTTGCGGGGGAGCCATTGGCTGAGAGGTTTGAAGGCGGCACGCAATGCCGCCCAAAGACGACCCCTTGAACCTGATGCGGGTAATACCGTCGCAGGGAGCAAGGATTTGAAGCCATGCCGCTCTTTCGCGCATGGCTTTTTTTTTAACCGCGGATTACACGAATGGACACGAATAACGGACGGACGAATTCCACTATAGCTGGGGTCGCTGACGCCCCTGACTCGGAAACCGCGGTCAACGACCGCGGCTACAACTCCCGCAAAGTTTACGTCGCCGGTCAGCTGCATCGAGATCTCCGCGTGCCGTTCCGCGAAATCTCGCTCGCGTCGACGAAAACAATGTCTGGCGAGATCGAGGTGAACGAACCGGTTCGCGTCTACGACACCAGCGGTCCCTGGGGCGACGCCGATCAACAAGTCGACGTGAATCACGGCCTGCCGGCATTACGGGCTAAATGGATTCGCGATCGCGGCGACGTGGAAGAGATCGCCGGCCGGACCGTGACACCGATCGATGATGGCTACCTCTCGGAGAAGCACGCTGCTTCCGCAGCCCAGAAACGTCCAACGTCCAACGTCCAACCCCCAACGCCCAGCTCGAACGGGAGCAATGGCAAGGGGCTCTCAACTTTCAACTCACAACTCTCAACTCGCCGACCGTTGCGGGCTCGCAACGGCTGCGCCGTCACCCAGCTGTTCTACGCTCGCGAAGGCATCGTCACGCCCGAAATGGAGTTCATTGCCATCCGCGAAAATGCCGGACGCGCCAATCGCCAGTCCGGCTCGGACCAATCTGAGACCGGCAATCTGAAATCTGCAATGGATCGCAATTCATTGCGTCACCAGCATCGCGGCGAATCGTTTAGCGCGAGTATTCCCCGTGAAATAACGCCAGACTTCGTCCGTGCCGAGGTCGCCCGCGGTCGCGCCATCATCCCGTCGAATATCAACCACCCCGAACTCGAGCCGATGATCATCGGCCGCAATTTCCTGGTCAAAATCAACGGCAACATCGGCAACAGCGCCGTGGCGTCGTCGATCGAGGAGGAGGTCGAGAAGATGCGTTGGGCGACCAAGTGGGGGGCCGACACGGTGATGGACCTTTCCACCGGCAAAAACATCCACGCCACCCGTGAATGGATCATCCGCAACTCACCGGTGCCGATCGGGACGGTCCCGATTTACCAGGCGCTCGAGAAGGTGGGGGGACGCGCCGAGGAACTGACTTGGGAAATCTACCGCGATACGTTAATTGAACAGGCAGAGCAAGGTGTGGACTATTTTACGGTCCATGCCGGAGTGCTCTTGCGTTATATCCCCATGACTGCCCGGCGCGCTACCGGCATTGTTTCGCGCGGCGGCTCGATCATGGCCAAGTGGTGTCTGGCCCATCACCAGGAAAGTTTCCTCTACACTCATTGGGACGAGATCTGCGAGATCATGGCCGCCTACGACGTCAGCTTTTCCATTGGGGACGGGCTCCGGCCCGGCTCGATCGCCGACTCTAACGACGAAGCGCAGTTCGCCGAGATCTACACGCAGGGCGAGCTGACCCAGCGCGCCTGGAAACAGCACGTCCAGGTGATGAACGAAGGCCCGGGCCACGTCCCTATGCACATGATTCGGGAAAACATGGAGAAACAGCTCGAGTGGTGCGGCGAAGCGCCGTTCTACACCCTCGGCCCACTCACCACCGATATCGCGCCCGGCTACGATCACATCACCAGCGCGATCGGCGCGGCCATGATTGGCTGGTACGGCTGCGCCATGCTTTGCTACGTCACTCCGAAAGAACATCTCGGTTTGCCGAACAAGAAGGACGTTAAAGACGGCGTTATCGCCTACAAGATTGCCGCGCACGCCGCCGA
>QHMY01000220.1 GCA_003218305.1 Verrucomicrobiota bacterium | reverse complement strand
GCCGGTAATCATTGTCCTGATCGCGGTCGTGGTTGGTTTCGTGGTCTTCAGCATCCTGTCGGCGGTCTTTGATATGACTCAGAGTTTGCAGTTACGCCCACAGTGAGTTAATTTCGCGCCCTAAATGCTATCCCGCGCCATTGCGTCCGTTTTTCTTCTGCTCGCTGTGTCGCTCGCGCACGGACAGGACGCTGTCGTCCGCGATTCGTTTCGCACTTCCACCGCCAAACCTACGAACGTCGAAAGTGCCTGGCTTGATCTGCGCCAAACCTCGGCCGCAAATTCGAAGCCGCAGGCTGCTCCCGATTGGGTCGAGGCGCTCAACACCATTGCGGTGGAAGCGAAGGGAGATATTCCGGCCAAGACGGTGTTTCGGATTCGACTCACCCGGCCGCGGGCAGAGTTCCAAGTCTTGTTCTTCCGCTTGTTTTTTGACGATCGCGCGGACCGTGAACCGCAGCTGGTAGCCTGGGATGAATCCGGGACGCAGGTCCTTCAATCTGGCCCCCTGGGATCCGGAACTGGCCTGGCCACCTCGGAAAGCGTGATGGTCCCGATGGTCGCTGTTTCAACTATCGACATTGAAGTTCCGGGTGACGGAAAGTCGATTCGCGGAGCTTTCCTGGATTGGATGGCTACCGCGGAAGTGCTGCATCCGATTGGCGCGGAACAAAGGGACCTGATACCAGAACCGTTCACCGCGATGGCGCCGCTCCACGCACCGGCCCAGGACAAGGAGATGTTTGGCACGGTCACCGCGACGCTGGCCGATGAGACGATCCGCCTGGGCGAGACCCCTTCAGAGGGCGCAGGGTTCCAATTTGGTTTGGAAACGCAACCGCTCATGGTGTTGCTCAGTTTCGAAGTGGCGAGTCCGAACATCGATGCCCCACCCCAAATATTTGTGAATGGAGAGGACCTCGGAGTGGCCACTCTCACCCTGCCGGACCTGGCGGATCCAGCCTATCGCGGGCAAAATTCCGCTCTCGTCAAGCAGATGCGCTTTCAATACACAGGCTGGGTGCGCGCGCAAAAACTGTTGCCCGCGAGCGTTCTCAAAGTGGGAGATAATTCTCTCGTTATCGTCGCCGGAGCGGGCACGCCCGCTTCCGCAATTCGCGCTACCCAACTGCAATTGAAATACCTTTGGGACAAGACCGACTACCAACTTCAAACCGATCGTTAGAGAATATGAAGAACCGACAGAGCGCTTTCACGCTTTTGGAAATCATGCTGGTGGTTGCGATTATCGGCGTCCTTCTCGCGGCGGCAGTGTATAAGATGGGCCCCGCCCTGGGTGTCGCCCAGGCCATGCGAGTCAAAGGCGATATTCAGTCAATCCGAACGAGCCTGATGTCCTATAACGGAATGAATGGATTTTATCCCACGACAGAGCAGGGATTAAATGCGCTGGTGTCGAGACCCGGCAGTGAACCCGCTCCCACATCGTGGAGGCAATTGATGGAAGTTCTGCCGAAGGATCCCTATGGGATGCCATACATGTATCGCTATCCAGGCCGCAAAAACCCCAACGGTTACGATGTCTTTTCCGCGGGCCCCGACCGGATAGCTGATACGGGCGACGACGAGTACGGCAATAATTAAGACCGCGGCGATCGGAATCGCCCGAGTTCAGGCACTCTCCCCCAGCCCTGAGAATTAATTCTTCTCTTGGCTCGGCTGCACCACCCCGTTAGGAGGCGGCACCGCTGCGTTTGGCGCTGGATTACGCGGAATTACGCCGCGCACCCGCGCTGGCTGAGTGCTCGGCAAGACAGGCACCGGCATCGGTTTCACGGCATTCGGTTGCACCACCGGCGGCGCCCCGGGAACAACCGGAGCCGCTACCTGAGCCGCAGCCTGCGGCTGTGCGCCGTCCTTTTCCTTCCCGGGAGGAGGCGGCGGATTCTGTCCGGGCTGACGCAGGAGCGCTTCATTAAAACCGATGGTCGCGATCGATCCGTCCTTGGAGATGGTGACCTTGGTGGCGCCCACCTTGTCCGACCAGTCGATACCAACAACGCTGTAACCGTCCACCGGCGCGGTCGTCGTTAGATATTTCTTGAACATCTTGTCAGTGGTCGAGGCGACAGTCACCAGATCCCCGTCGTTGGTATGGCTGGCATTCGCGACATAGAGGTCTTTCGCAAAGTTGGGCGTAGCGGCCGGTGCGGCCACGGCCGTCGCCACGGAAAAGGGCGAACGCGCCATCATCGGCTGATATCGCGCGATGGTAAATGACTTTGGGATATCCTCGGCCCCAGCAATGTGCAGTGGGACGCCAACGAGGAGCGGCAGGAGAAGCCGATTCAAATTCATCTTTTTCATAAATTTCTCCAAGCTAACCCTCCAAATATACACCTAGTTGGACGCCGGCGCGAACAAGCGGGCCATCTTGAATTTCCCGCGCATCATCGTCGGATCGGCGGTGTCGACGTGAATCTGAACGCTTTCAAAGACGATAAAGGCCTCCGGCTGCTGAAGGTCAAAGAGAAATTGAACCAGCGGAGCCCACGCACTTTTGGTTTCGAAAGAGGCGAAGACCGTTTGGCGTTCCGGAGTCGAATCGCCCGCGCCGATGGCTGGATTTTCGATCAGGACATTGAGCTTGCCCCCTACTTCTTTCACTTGGTCGAGGAGGGTGGAGGCTTCGCCGGCGCTTTTCAGGACCGGCTGGTGGTCCTTCAGCCATTGATCGCGGGCAGCCCAGAGATCGCGCTGGTTCATATACACCCTCTGCTCCTCCCGGGCCGTTTTCCGGAGGGCGAGTTCCGCCCGGGCGTTGCCCAGGGTGCTGAAGAGTTTCGCCCAAATCAGGAGGTTGATGAGCAGGAAGAGCCCGCCTCCCACGATTAAGGCGAGCCTGCGCTCGCGTAGCGTCAGCCGCTGGAACCATTCGGGCATCATCGTGGTTTTCCCTCCAGGCGGAATTGCGCGTGGTCGTTCGGCAAAATGCGGGGCGCGCCCATATCAAATTGAAACATTTGCAGGTCCGGGCTTTTTTTCACCTTGTCGGCGAACTCGTAGGCCAGGGCAGCCGTGTTGGCCTCGCCTTCGACGGAAATCTGCCGGGCCGATTGATCGAACTTGGTGATGCGCACCTCCATCGAGGGGAGGTTCTCGGAGAGATGCGCGAGCACCTCAATAGGATAATAGCGCGGGTCAATCGCCGGAGCGAGCGCCCTCCATTTGGCATCGGTCGCCTTGACGAAGTCGGTCCGCGGCGCATCGCGTTCGATCTTGCGACCCAACCGGCCGCTTTCCAGTTTCAGGACGATCAGGTAACCTAGGAAGAGCACCAGTAAAGCGGCGTAAGCGCCACCCGCCCAAATCAGCCGCTTCCGCCATTCTCCGCGACGGGCGAGCTGGGCGCGCTGCTGGCGCCAGCTCTCCGGTAGGAGGTTCAACCCGGTGTCCGCTGGCGGCACTTCCACGGCGATCAGCTCCACGGCTCCGCCGAAAATCCCCTGCACCGTATCCCGGAGCTCGTACAAGCTCTCATCGAGTAATATCTTTTCGAAAGCAGTATTGATCCCCTGCAGCTCCGCGCTCAGAGCCAGTTGCGGCAAATCCCGTTGAAGCTGCAACGGATCCGCCGCATCGAGAGTGCGGGTAAAGCTGAGACTGCCTTCCTCGGCGATGGCGCAAACGATCGCTTCGTGTTCAGGATAGATCAGAAGGGCGGTTCCGCCTGGAGCGTGCGTGGCGGCGCGTTGAGCTCCGTAAACGGTCACCCGGTTTGGGAGAAGGCCAGCCGAGAGCAGCGGCGCCGCGAGTTCGGAGAGCGTCGCATTGTGAACGGCGACAGCGGAGATGACGCTTGCTTCCTCCGTTTGGGAAACGAGCTCGAACCCGGTGGTCATTTCTTCCATCGGGTAAGGCATGGCCTTTTCGAGTTGGATCGTGACCATCTCGTCGAACTCGTCGCGCTCGACCGTGGGAAGGCGCAGCCGTTGAGCGAGGACCAGCCTCACCGGCAGGCCGAGAACAAAATCCTCGTCCGGCTGCAGGGCCGTTCCAGCCTCATCCAGCGTCGCCAGTCCGCGCACTTCCCAGGCATTACTGTGCTGGGCGAAGCGGACCAGGTTCCAGCCGGTAGCGGCGGGGACTAGATAAGTTCGTTGCGATGCCGGTTCGATATTAGAATTCCTTCCACGACTTCAATTGAACTTGATTACCACCCCTTGCGAACACCGCTCGGACCGTCCGCTCCACATCCCCCGATTTTCCTACGCTAACGACTCGCCACACCTGACCCGGCCCAATAAGTTGCTGGAGCTGCGGGTCGTTCGGCGGAAAACCAAGCACCGCCAAAGCCTGAGCCTGGTCGAAAGCCCCGGGCTGACCATTAGCCGCGGCCTGGGTGAAGGGATCGTCCTCCGTGCCATCGATGCCATCCGACCCGCTCCGCATAGAAATAAATTGGTCGACTCGGTCTTCGCTCGCCCCCGGCAAGGCCATGAGAACTTCTTTGGAAGCCCAGGCAATATCGATGGGTGCATTCGGTGGTGCGTTTCCCTGTGCGCTTCCGCTTTGCAGGGTAAGATCGGCATCCCAGTCCCTGGCGGACGTAAATTCTTCCCAGCCTTTAATTTTTTTCAATTCTTCGATGCGATCGAGCTTTCCCTTGTTGGGAGCTCTGTAACCCCCCTCTTCTTCGGCGCCATTGAGCCGAGCAGCATTATCGGGATCAACCCAGTCGAGCAGCGTATCAATCATTTGGTCGCGTTCATTAAGGTCGACGCCCTTTATCTCCAAGTATTTTCGCAACAATTCAATACGCGCCGGATTCTCCGGCTGGGCGATTACCCAATTGAGATTGATTCGCCCCCCCTCGCCCGTCATGCGCGCCTCGTAGCTTTGCGCCCTTCCGAAACTTGCCGCGAGGGCGGGCGTCCCCGGGGTGACATTCGGAGTAATCGCGACTTCGACACCCGAACAGGCCAGGGCCATCGCCTCGAGGTTCCGATTCGCATAGCCCGACAGGCTCACGCGCGAATTGATCTGCAGGGCCCAGGAAATCACCATGGCGCTGAGCAAAAACAACGCCCAGAGCGAAAGCATGAGCGCCGCGCCGCGGCGCCGGTGTTGGCGAAGGGCTTTCATTATGGCGTCAGTTGCAGGGGGGTTCGTCCCAGAGGGACAATCACCTCCAGCGGCCCACCGCCGGCCCGGCCAATTATTAACCTAACGAGTCGTGGCAGGGTGCTCGGATCCGGCCATTTATCGACCCAGGCGTTCAACCGCACGTCGAAATAGCGGATTTGCAGGCTGCTCACGTCGGCCAGTAACGGCACCCAGCTCACCCCTTCGTCCGATCCCTCGGCCGTTGTCCGCGGCTTACGCCGCAGCCCGATTTCCATTTTATCCGACTTATTCATCGGCTGGAGCCGCATCGTCACCAGATATTCGCCCGGGCCATATCGGGTCAAGAGCCCCGGACCACTGCCGCAAATCCATGTCATCTCATCGCGCGGCCGGTCGCCAAACTTGAAAGGCTCGCCGCTGAGCGCTCCAACGCCCGCGGGCAGATCCTGTAATTGCGCCCTGACCAGTTCGATCAGGCCACCATAGCGCGCCTCAGACACGTCTTGTTCCGCCGAAACCCGCAGCACCGTCAGGTTCGTCGCCACAAACCGATAAATTGTTACCGCCATCATGCCCAGAATCGCCACCGAGAGCATGATCTCGAGCAGAGTGAACCCTCGCCCCCTCGAACGATTAAGTGCGATAGACATAGAAGGCGATTTTCTTCGTTTGGGCGTGGCCCCCGCTCATCCACTCGACGCTCAGCGTGACTTTGTTGATTCCGTTCAGTTCCAAATCCTTCTCATTCTTCAGATTCGCCGGCACGGTCTGCTGAATCAGCCTCATGTTCCCGTAGCCGAGGTCGATTTTTGTTTCTTTGCGCTCATCAGGAACTCCCGGGGTCGCCTGAATCTCGGCCATGCGGTTCGCCAGAATCTGCCGGACCCGATCGTCTTCCGCGCTCAGCGTGTTCGCCCTCAGGCAATTCTGGATCGACTTACCCAGCATGAGGACGCCGATGACAAAAATCGACAATCCGAGGAGGACCTCGTAAAGCGCGAAGGCCCCGTTCCGGCGTTTAACGAACCACATAACTTATCAATTCCGGACGCGCTGTCAGGGCGGAGTATTTCGCCTTCCAGGCGCCGTTGGCCCCGCGGTAGGTCACGATGGCCGGCTCACAGTTCCCCGATGGCCAGAAGATCCACTCCGAGGGCGGTTCCTCCTCAATTGCGGCCGGGAACGAGAGGGTAAAAGAATCCCCTTTTTGAAACGCCAGAGTCGCGACCGGTTTCCGAGATTCTCCCTGGACAAACCCTTCCGGGCGAAGTGCGAATTCCTTATCGCGCCAGACAATCAGGTAGGAACGGCGCTCCGAGATACTGCGTTCCTGCGCTTGCAGGACAAGCTTGTTCACCCCGTCGAGCGATCGACGCAACCGCTTGTCAGCCAGAACGCCAGTCAGGCTCGGCACGGCCAGCAACAGAACCACCAGCATGATGACGACGGCGATCGCGAGCTCGACCAAAGTGAAACCGTCCCGACGTTGCATCTGAAAATGTTACGCACATAGCCGCAAATCACAACCGGAGGACTGCTCTCTGCTGCACGCGGGAGACCGATAACCTTCGTCGCCACTGGCCGGGATTGTCCGAATATCGCAAGATTCCGCTAAAAAAACGCAAACGAACGTCAGCAGTTGCCCAGGGTGTATGTTAATCTTACGTCAATGAAAGGGACTTTGCCGGTCGAGAGGCCCCTCCGCACCGCTTCGTCGCGCCAAAAGCAGGCGCCGCGACGTAAGTCGACGATCCTGGCCGGGAGCCTTTGTCTGGCGGCCGCCGTTGTCGTCGCCATTCTGATTTGGCAGGGGGTCACGGAACAGGGCGCTCCCGATCCCATGCGCCCCAACACCAGTCCTACGGTCGCGTTTCTCGATATCGGCGTGCTGGTGTTCCGGGAAGGTCTCGAATGCATTCTGGTCCTGGCTGCGATCACGGCCAGCATGACGGGCGCGAAGCAGGCCCATCGGCGCCCGGTCGCGCTCGGGGCGGGCGTGGCCTTTGGCGCGACCTTAATCACCTGGTTCATCGCCGCGGGAATCGTCGGTTCGCTCATGGACAATGTCCCGGCGCTCGATTTGCAAGCGGCCACCGGGCTGCTGGCGGTGATCGTGCTGCTGGTCATCATGAACTGGTTCTTCCACAAGATTTATTGGGGCGGATGGATTCGAGCGCACAACCGCCGCAGAAAATCGCTCCTCGCCGAAGAACCCGGCAGGCGGACCGCTCAGTCGCGGTTGTGGTGGGGCCTGATTCTCCTGGGATTCACCTCGCTTTATCGCGAAGGGTTCGAAGTGGTCCTGTTTCTCCAAAGTTACAATCTCCGCCTGGGCGGGGGTGTGGTTTTGAAAGGGGCGCTTCTGGGTCTCTCGCTTTCGGCGATTGTGGCGGTACTGACCTTTGTTCTGCAACGTCGGCTTCCCTATCGAAAGATGCTGATTACGACCGGCGTTCTCCTCGGGGTGGTGTTGCTGGTAATGGTGGGTGAACAGGCGCAGGAGATGCAGTTGGCCCAATGGATTTCCCGCACGGAAATCCCCTGGCTGGTGGATGCACTTCCCGCCTGGCTCGGAATGTGGTTCGCTGTTTTTCCGACCTACGAAACCCTCATCGCGCAGGCGCTCGCCGCCGTGCTGGTGGTGGGTTCCTACTATGCCGCCCGCCACGTTCGCGGAACACCCGAGGAAGAGGTCGCGCCTCCGCCTGCCGCCACCATCGTTCGGCGGCTGGAGACGGCCCCCTGATCCCGGTTCGACCGCACGAGTATTTATCGTCTCCCTTGAAGATGTAACTACTTGGGGCCAAAGGCACAATCCTAGCTCTGCTTCCCGCGTCGCATGGACCGCCAGAACGCCGATTTACTCCTGACGGGCATGCTCCAGAGCGCGGAAGGCATCTCTGACCTGCTCTTCATTTCCGGCAAGCCACCCCTGGTCGAAATCCACGGCCGGCTTAAGGAATATTCCCCGAACGGACGGCCCTCGTTCCTTGCCCCTGAGTTTGTCGAAGATCTCGCCGCTCATATCATGACCGGGAGCGAGCAACTCAAGGCGGAATTCGCGACCCACGGCTCCTGCGATTGCAGTTACGCGATTGAAAACGTGGCGCGTTTTCGCGTCAATATTTTCAAACAGAACGGCCGGCACGCGCTCGTCATGCGCAAGCTGGAATCGAAAGTTCCGACGCTCGAGAAACTGGGACTGCCGCCGATATTTCGTGACATCGTAAAGGAGAAGGACGGAATCATCCTCGTGACCGGAGGAACCGGGACCGGCAAGAGCACGACCCTTGCGGCCATGCTCAACGAACTCAATCAAAATGAGGAGATTCATATCGTCACGCTGGAAGATCCGATCGAATATTTTCATCCGTACGGAAAAGCAGCGATCAGCCAACGCGAGCTAAACAAGGATTTTGGCAGCTTTGCCCATGGCTTGCGCGCGGCCCTGCGCCAGGCGCCCAAAGCCATTTTGGTCGGCGAGATTCGTGATCCGGAGACTCTCGAAATTGCCATGACTGCGTCCGAAACCGGACACATCGTCTTCAGTACGCTGCATACCATTAATGCCGGTCAAACGATCAACCGGATCCTGGGGATGTTCCCGCGCGAGGAAGAACAGCAATTGCGCCTGCGCCTTGCCGCCACGCTTCGTTATGTCATCAGTCAGAGGCTGGTCAGCAAGATTGACGGAGGCCGATTGCTCGTCACCGAAATCATGGGCAACAACCTGCGGACCCGGGAAACAATCACTTACGGGGAATCGGAGAACCGGACCTTGAACGAAATCATTGAGGCTGCCTCGATGCTCGGATGGCACACTTTCGATCAATCAATCGTCGCGGCATATCAAGCCGGGATGGTGAGCGAGGAAACCGTTATGCTCGCCTGCACGAACAAGGGAAAAGTGCGCCGGGAACTGGACCTGATCCAAAAGAAAAACGGTATCACCAGCTCCGAGGCTCCGTCTGGCCTGAAGCTCAATATTCCCGAACCGATCCGAATCATCGAGGAGGAAGTCGAATCGTCGTCCGCCCAGCCTCTTCCGGGCAAGCGATAACTCACGCCGACGGCGTTACGTCTTGTCGACGCTGTATGTGCCCGGCCCGACGAAGAGAAGGCCGGCCAGGACGAAACACATTTCGACCGAGGGCAGCGCGGCCCGGAAACCCGTTTCGTCGTAAACCCCGATCGCGTGGCCGAGAGCGAGAACAAGAACAAACAGGACACCAATCCGGAAGAACAATCCGAAGATCATCAGCACGCCGCCGAGGCAGCCCAGCAGGGCCCCAAGAAATCCCCAGATTTGGAAGTGGGCGTTCAAACCAAAATGGCCTGCACCCGCGCCGAAATGGGCCCACGCTTTGGGGCCAGCGATCAACACCGGCGCGGTGAAAAGGATGAAAAGCAGTCCGAGGCTGACTCGCATGAGAAGTAACCCCGCTTCACGATATTTCGCCAGGAAAGCCAGCCGCATGGCGCGACCATGAATCGAACAACCCGGCAAGGCAAACAAACTTGAGCGTGAAAGAGCTCCTTGGCTTCCGGAAAAGTCACCGCACATTACCGCGCCGATGAATAAAGCCGTTCTCCTCGCCGCCGGACGCGGCACCCGCATGCGGGAGCTCACCCAGGATCTCCCAAAACCGATGTTGCCGGTCCGCGGCAAGCCGGTTTTGCAACATATCGTGGAAGGCCTGCGCGACGCCGGCGTGAGGGAAATTCTGATCGTGGTCGGCTGGCAGGCTGAAGTCGTTTCGCAGTTCTTTGGCGACGGCTCGAAACTCGGAGTCCGCATCAATTACACGACGCAGACCGTCCAGGACGGAACCGGTAAAGTGGTCGAACTGGCGCGCGGCTTCGCGGGCGCCGAACCATTTCTCCTGAGCTATGGCGACATCCTGATCGCGCCGGAAAATTATTCGCGCATCTGCTCCGCTCTGCCCGGAGCCGAAGCGGTGGTGAGTGTAAAACGAAGTGCTGACGTGAGCCAGGGCGGAGCGGTTTTTGTGAACGAGCAATTCGAGTTGATCGATCTGCGCGAAAAACCAAAACCGGGAGAAGCGACTAGTCCGTGGTACAACGCCGGCGTTTACGCTTTTCGGCCGAGCATCTTCGACTACACCGCGAAATTAGAACGCTCTCCGCGGGGGGAATACGAACTGACCGATGCCATTCGGCAGCTTGCCCTCGACGGAAATAAGGTGCAGGCGCTCGAATTGACCGGCGATTGGGCCGACGTCCGCGATCCCGAGATTCTGGCGCAGCTGAATCGCTGACGGGGTTGGTTTTTGCTGGATTAATCAAGACGCCATAAACGCTGTCATCCCGAGGCGCGCTAGACGCCGAGGGACCCCGCAACTGCAATCCTGGCGAGTTCGCGCGAGAAC
>QHMY01000219.1 GCA_003218305.1 Verrucomicrobiota bacterium | reverse complement strand
GATCGGCCGCAATGGAATTGACATCCTGGCCGGTCGCAGTCCGCCAATCGGTGATCGTCACCTGATTGGTGCCAGGGAAGCCACCAAGATGGCCGACGTTCTGGGCAAAGTAGTCGTTGTAATTGATGCCCGGGGTGGCGAAGACCGTAACCGGCGCGTTGCAGATGACGGCGAAGCGGGTACCAAGCGTCTCCGTGTTGGCGAGAATGTTATCCCGCAGATCAATCGAACCAGCGGTGGTGATATTCGCGCTGATCATAATCCCACCAGGATTACCGGTTGCGGCGTTGGCGCCCTGATTCGAGTTCAACTCGACCGAGTTGTGGTAGATCTTGTATCCGCCACCGGTCGCAATCGAGATGCCGTAGCCGTTATCCAGCTCGGTGAAGTCATTGAAGCCTTGGGAGGCCACGTCCGAGATGAAGTTGTTGGCGATGGTCACGTTCGACGCAGTCGATGTGGGCGTGAGGTAGATACCGTTACTGCCCCATCCGGCTGTGTTGTTCTGCCGGATGTCGCTGATCTTGTTCCGAGTGACCGAGCCTGTATTGAGCGTGCTGGCCAGCTGAATGCCGGTCATGGTCGCGCTCGTCGCGGTCGACGAATTGACGCCGGCGATCGTGTTGTTGGTGATTGTGAAGTTCCCCGCGTTTCCGAGCAACATGCCGCGGAAGCTAAGTTTATTGGCCACGACAGCGGAGCCAAACGTATTGCCGTTGATATTCCAGTTCTGATCCAGCGTTGCGGCATTACCGGAGATAAAGACGGCGTTCTGCACGCCGGAGATTCCATTATTCTGGATGGTGTTATTCGATTGCGGGAACTCGGCTGGGCTACCGAAGGCGGCGCCACTTCCGGCGAGGATGCCTTGACCGGTGAAGACGCCGGGGCCGGTCAGGATGCAATTCTTCACGGTATTGCCGTTCGCTCCACTGGTGGCGTTGGTCGTCATCCATATGATGGCAGCGACACCTGTGTTATTCAGGGTCAGGCTGCGATCCGTGCCGGCTGCAAGCGAACCGTCAATCGTCACGTTGTCCGCGCCATTGATCTTGATCATACCGACGTTTCCAGGGACCGCTCCTGCCACCGTCCGCGTTCCACCAGCCGGCTTGATCGTGAGGGATGTCCACGAACCGGTGGGCTCATTCAATACCGCTGGCGTTGCGCCTTCATTGGTATCGCAGTTGATGGTGACGGTAACGTTATTACCGGTCTGTGTTACGTTGGCGTTGAGAGCGGTGAACGCAGCTCCCAGGTTGGCATAGGTGCCGTTCGCACCGGTTGAGCCGGCTACGAGCACGCAGGCTGCAGGCGTGGCCGAAGCGCTCGCGCTCGGGCTGGCCGATGGAGCCGCGCTGGCCGACGGACTCGGGCTAGCCGACGGACTCGGGCTCGGTGATGGAGAAGGTGTCGGGCTCGGGGTCGGAGTTGGTGTCGGAGATGGTGTGGGCGTTGGGGTGGGCGCTTGCAGGACTTCGTCCGCTCCGATTTCAACCTGCGGTCCCATTGGCCGCGTTTGGCCGTCGATATCTACGACAATACCACCAACCGGGGTGCCCACGTTCACCAGCGGGCTGGCGAATGGCACATGCAGATTGGTCAGGCTGTTGATGAAGAGCGGATCGGCCGAGATCGAGTTAGCATCTTTGCCGGTTGCAGCCTGCCACGCAGCCAGATTCGCCGAGTCGGCGCCCAAGCCAAGCGCCAGACTCCCAATGCGGGAGAAGGTGGATTGGGGACCGCTGGTGAAGAGGTCGTTAAAGTTGGAGGTAACGTTGGTGTAAGGGGGAAATGAGCCTATCCCAATGGCGTATGAGTTACAATTGACTCCCGCCGAAGTCTGGGTGTTGAACAGGGCGTTGTCGCGGACATCAACCAGCGGATTAGTCCCCAGAATAGCCAGGGCGTAGCTCGGCGAGCTGGCCAAACTGCTGACATCGCGCGCCCCAGTCATCGACACCGAGTTGAAGTAGACTTGCGTCAGAGCATTCGCCGTCCCGCCAATGAAGATTCCGACCGGGAAATCACCGGAGGTGCCGTTGGCCACAACGCCACTAACCATGTTGTTCGCGACGCGGATGGTGCCATAACCCGGCGTGGCAATAACAATTCCGCCGGCAGAGAATGTGGCGGTCTCGACCACGCCGTTAACAGTATTGCCAGTGACAGTGGCGTTGACCACCTCGCCAACGGTAAATCCCGTGGTGGCGATCGCGGTGGCACCGACAGAGATGCCGAATGCGTCCGAGCTCGCGGCGGAGCTGACGTTTGTAACCGTGTTGTTAGTGATCTGCACGCCGTCGTCGAATAGAACCAGGACGCCGCCGCGGCCGAGACCGAGGGCCCCGGCTCCGCCAATCTGGTTGCCGGTGATCACGGTGCCCACGTTTTTAATCGTGCTGGCGCCCCCGTTGTAGATACCGAACTGCACGGAAGCGATGTTGTTATTCTGGAAACGGTTGTTGTCGTTCCGCGTTCCAGCGCTGGTAGCGCTGATCGTGCTGTTGCCGAATCCAACGCCAATAAGAGTCGTAATGCTCGAGGTGCCGGTTATATTGACGTTCTTGATCGTGTTGTTGGTCGCGGGATCGTTTGTCCCAATCGTCTGACCCCAGATAACCGCGTTGGTGGTGCCAGTGTTGGTCTGAGTGATGGTAAGATTTCGCGTCGACCCGCCGACGGTGTTGGAACCGTCAATCGTGACCCAGTCAGCGCCATTGAGAATGAATATGGACGTTGCGGTCGACGCCGCAGGAGGACTGATGGTTACCGTGGTTGCCGGCGCCGGCTTGATCGTCACGGTATTGACGGCACTGGCCCCTGGATTGGCGTTGATCGTGAACGGGAATGTTTCGCCAGTGGTGTCGGGGGTGTCTAACTGCCCACCAGCACCGGTCGTATAGTTCGTATCCGTCAGGAGGAAGGTCACCGGACCTGTTTGGATGCTGGAATTATAAGCCGCCAATGCCGCGGTCAACGTGGTAAAGGTCTGGCCCGTCCCGACATTCTGCGTGCCGGCGATGGTTGGAGCCCCAGTCAGGGTGCCGACGACGAAGAAGCCGAGAGAGGTCGTGGTCGAGCTGGGACCAATCACTGGCGGTGTGACAGTGCCACCAATACTGGCGTAGGCCCCGCCCTGGGTGGCAGATTGGCCGATGGCATTGGCCGCAGGAATGCCCGCCTCGGTCAGCCGAACGGTGGTGTCGGTGAAGTTCGCCGCACCGATCGGTGCACTAACAGACCAGTACCGGTTGGTGTTGATGCTGCTAAAGCCTGCGCCAGCCGTGCCGCCCGAGTTGGCATCAAAAACTTCGGCCTGAATGACAACCGTGCCGCCGGCGTTGGTGGTGGGATTGACCAACTCGAGCATCTTAAAGCTGCCCTTGCCGACCGGGAACGTATAGGTGCTGCCGGAAACGAGGCTGAGAGGTAACGTGCGAGCCAGTGGACCATTTACATAACTGGTGCCGGAACCGCCGGAGATAGCGGTAGTAGTGGTAGCGGAGAGAGTTAGCAAGTTGGCTGCCGAGGTGTTGAACGTACCGGCGCTCAAAAGAAGACCGTTGGTCGTGCTTGTCGAAGTCAAAGCTCCACCGGTCAACGTGACGCCGCCGACCGGGTTGGCAATCTGCATGCTGAAAACGGTGCGTGTCGCAGGAATCTCAACGCCGGTATTGATGACCCCGGTGGATTGCGCGTAGACCTCGATCAAGCCCCCGGTACCAATGTTAAACACGGGCGCTACATCAAAAGCACCTGCCGCCAGGACATTGCTCGCGACGCCGCGCTGGACGATTTCCTGCGAGGTGCCACCGTTGCCCAGGGCAATGGCGCCGCTTCCGGTTATGTTGCCAAAGAGGAGGTTGACGCGCTGGACGTTTAGCGGCGAGACGCCGGCGGCCAGGGTCAGGTTACCTCCATTTTGGAGGCCAAGGGTAGCGACTGTGAGCGCCGCGCTGCCAAACGTGCCCGTGCCCGTGTAGGTCTGGGGCGTTCCCACGCCACCGACCGCGTTAAGTTGAAGGTTGCCGCCAAAGACGACCTGACTGGTATTGGTCGTGGTGACAGTGATCGCCCCGTTGTTCGTGAGCGTCGGACCAATCTGAAGAAGGACCAACGCATTCAGGTTGAGCGTGCACCCCGTGGTAATCGTGAGATTACCCCAGATGTTCGTCTGGGCGCTGAGGTTCACGTTTTTGGTGTTGGTCGTATTGTCAACGATGACGTTCGGCATTTGGCCCTGGATGCGGAAAAGAGAGGCGGCCGCGGTAGCCGCGGTGCCGACGTTCACGGTTCCACCTGTGATGAGGGCCGTGCTGCCGGTCGTGTTGTAATCCGGAGAGACCGTGGAGGCCTGGACAAGATTGATCGTGCCTCCGCTCATGGTGAAGATTCCCCCAGCGAATCCAAAGCCAGTTGCGGCGGTGCTCCCGACAGTCGTCACATTGATTGTTCCGCTCGACATGTTGAAGAACGCGGGGGCGACGGAGGTAAACGCAAATCTACTGGCAATATTCAGCGTCGCGCCTTCAACGATTATGTTTACCGTGGCGGCACTACCGGTCATGGCGTTGCCCGAGGCAGTACCTTCATTGAACGTACCGGCCGTCAGCCGGAGCAAACCGTTCATCGTGGAATTACCGTTCTGGCCAACCACGGTGCAGTTGGCGTTGTTCAACCAGAAGCCGCCCGTCCCGGGGATGGCATAGGTGGCGACAGCGAAAATTGGATTGCTGAAGGCGTTGGTGCCCGAGATTTTGAAGGTGCCGTTCGTGATAGTGAGGAACCCCGACGTGTTGGCGCCTTGAACCGTAAACGTTCCAGCGGGAGTGAAGGTCAATGTATTGGCGATGGCAGTTCCCTTGTTCAGCGTGACGGTCGTCACATCCGTGACGCTGGCGGCACCCGGCGTCCAGGCGGCACTGTTCGCGCCAGTAAAGGTCATCGCCACGGTCGAGGCGAAGGGAACCGTCGTATTCATCAGCATCGACCCGTTATTGATCAGGTCCTGGCCCACTGAAAACGTGTGCGCGCCCGCGATTGTAGGCGCTGGATTCGCGCGGATTGTCGCACCGGCATTGTTGGTCACAGTGCCACTGGCTGCGAGGGACCTCGGCGTAGCCGTATCTTCGTATTGCAGAATGCCTGAATTCGTCAGGTTAGCGCAGGTGGCCGCCGTATCGACCGTTACCGTCGCGGTGTTCACAATCACGGCGTTGTCATTCCCGCCTGGAACAATGCCGCCAACCCAGGTCGCTGGAGCGCTCCAAAGGCCACCCGCCGCCGTCGAAGTACGCGTCGCCGGCGCGGTAGTTGCCTGGGTTCCTGTGATCGCACTACTTACTGCGCCTTCCGTAACCGCCTGGACTTTCCAGGTGTAGCTTGTGCTCGGTGCCAACCCTGAGGCAGCAAACGTATTAGCATTGGCCGCGGTCTGGGTAACGAAAGTGTAATTAGCTCCCCCGTCCGTTGAGTTGTAAATGGCGTAGCCAACTTCATTGATGGCGTTGTCGGTCCAGTTCACGTTCATCCCGCCCGAGCTGACGCCGGTAAAGTTCAAGCCGGTCGGAGCGAGCGGCACGTTCGGGGTAAAGAGGTAAGCGGTACCGGACGTTATGGCATCCGTTTGGGCGTCGTTCGCAACGACGTATGAAACCGTGTTCCCGAGCGTTGTAACGCTGGCGAAGTTGGTCGCCGCGCCGGATTGCAAACCGACGGAGTAGCCGACGTTCGCAGAGTTGACAACAATGCCGGTTCCGTAAACGATCTCGATCGTCCCGCTCGTTTCAAAAAGCCACAGCTGGAACGTACCCGCACCCGTAAGGCCCGAGCCGACGCGCGGAATCTGTTCGTTCTGCCATTCCACGATCAGCTTTCGGGCCGGTGCGCTTCCGATCGTTTTGAAATGCACCTTGCCGTTAGTTCCGGTCCAGAGATCATCCCAGTAAGGACAGATCTTGGGTGCTTCGGTGGTGCTGGCGAGGGAGTTAGTAAAAGCACTTGAAGCAACAACGCCACCCAAACGGATGAAACCGTTCGCGTTGGCGCCGAATTGCGTAAACCGCACACCGTCGTACCAATAATCAAATCCGATATTGGCAATTGGGGAGTTTCCATCGTCCGAGTTTGCCGGGACGAGCGTCGTCGTTCCGGTTGACATATCCTCGAGAGCCACCGCGGCGCTGGTACTAAAAGCATAAGTCCCCGCCGTGATCAGGTCGGGAGTGGGCGGATTGACGTTGCGGGCTGGCGCACTCACCGGAGCCTCTGGAGCGACGGCTCCTCCACTGGCTTGGTCGAGGGCAGATTTCGCGTCAGGTTGCGCCGTCATTAGCTCCGCTGGAACAATGACTGGAGCACTCTTCGGCTGGGTCTGCGCGCTTTGGGAGCTCGAGCTCTTGCTCTGAGACTTCGCCGGCTGAGCGGCGCCCACGGCAAAAATGGAAAGGGCGAGGAGCGTGACCATGGCGGCAACACTCTTCAACGTTTGATGATTGATTTTAGTTTTCATGCGGATGCAGGTTTCTAATTACTCCCAAAGTGCGCACGAACCGTCGAGAGACGGTTCAGGAATGCGACGCAGTTGACTCGGGACTCCATTTATTGAAGACGTGCTACACGGTGTCCCAGCTTAACTCCGGTGCCCGGCGGTAATCAGCCCAGACCGGAGATAAGTTGAAACATCCCATATCACGAGTGCGACGGTTTTAGGGATCGGCCGGAAGTGCGTCAAGCCTAATTTGGGAAGATTCGGGGAAATCGTCGTTTTGATTGATTTGTCGCGTGTTTCCGAGGTCGCCGCGAGCAAACAGCCCGTTTCCAAATCGTTTGCCGAAGGTTATTCCGCTCAATACTTCGCTGCGGAAAACAGGATCGTTTCGCGCAGCGTGTCGGACTGCGTTGGGCCGCGCGCTCTTTTCACTGGTCGAGCAGTTCAGCGAAATCGCGTTGCGCGGGGCACTTGAGATCCGCCGGTCTGGCCAGCGCGGGGAGGAAATGCGCTCGCGAGTTTTCTGGGAATTCGCGGGTCAGTGCTTCTTCTTTGGGGGGTCGGTGACTGCGCGGAGCAGAGGATTGGACCGCGGATTACGCGGATGGCTCGGATTGATTTGTAGGGCAACACCGAACGCTTTCGCGTGCTCGCCACCTGGAGTCCGGAGCCACGCCGGTTGCCGATCAAGAGGGCGGCAGACGGGGCGCCTGCTCTGCAGTGCCCGGATAGCGATCTTATTCCTCGTTCCCAGGTTGTAATTGGAAACCCTCTCAGCGGGGCGAGGAAGGAAGTGCGACTGCCGCGGTGTCTTCCGTTCCCAAGTGCAACTTGGGAACCAGACGCGTTTGCGATGCGAGAGCCCTGCAATCTTCGGATCAGCGTTTTCTTCTGTAGGGCGGGTCGTTGACCCGCCACGGAGTTGACCACCGACTCACTCCTCGTTCCCAAGTTGTACTTGGGAACGCTCTTGGCGGGGCGAGGACGGCAGTGCGACTGCCGCGGTGTCTTCCGTTCCCAAGTTCAACTTGGGAACGGGGTGCAGAGATGCAAATTCGAATACCGAAATCCGAATCTCGAATGGAGCGGATGGGATCCGCGACATAGAAGGCAAAGCTGCGAGGGTAGCAGTGAGAGAGCGCGGGTCGCGAACGAGTTTCAAACAATTACCGAATATTCAAAACGTGAAGAACACGCCGAGCTGGGATGCCGGCGGGTAGATGGTTAAATGCGCGAGGGTAGCGCACGAGCGAAGGGCATTCGCGAGTCAAAACTTCGAACGAAAAGCCATCCATTTTGATCAATTCACTCTTTCGGTGATTCGAACATTGGGTACTCCTCGTTCCCAAGTTGTACTTGGGAACGCTCTCGGCGGGGCGAGGACGGCAGTGCGACTGCCGCGGTATCTTGAGTTCCCAAGTGCAACTTGGGAACGAGGTGCATTGTTGAAACTTGTTCGCTGCCGGCGCTCACTCGCTGCTACCCTCGCAGCTTTACCTTCTATGTCGCTCGTCCCATCCGCTCCATTCGAAATTCGGATTTCGAAATTCGGAATTTCCCGCGCCCTGCCCCCCAAACGCAGGTCGGCCTCTCCCTTGCGAGGAGAG
>QHMY01000218.1:12230-20042 GCA_003218305.1 Verrucomicrobiota bacterium | reverse complement strand
TGTCCGTCGGCAACGACGACTGGCCGCTACCCATTCCGATCGTGAAGCGAAATGGGAAATGGTATTTCGATTCCAAAGCCGGTCACGACGAAATTCTGCTGCGGCGTGTTGGCGCAAACGAGCTGGACGCGCTCGAAATTTGCCGCGGCTTTGTAGAAGCCCAACATGAATATGCCGCGGAAAAGCACGACGATTCCAAGGTCAATCAGTACGCTCAAAAGGTCATCAGCACGCCCGGGAAAAAGGATGGCCTGGCCTGGCAAAATCCGGATGGCACCTGGGGCGGTCCGGTTGGGGAAGAAATCGCGAAGGCCCTGGAACAGGGCTACAGCGACAAGGCGCAGCCATTTCACGGTTATTTTTTCAAAGTCCTGAAAGGGCAGGGTCCTGCGGCGCCGATGGGAGCGATGGATTTTGTCGTCGGTGGAGCGATGATCGGTGGGTTCGCGCTGGCGGCGGCGCCGGCTGAATACAAGGTGACCGGAGTCCAGACCTTCATGGTGAGTCATGCGGGCATCGTCTATCAGAAGGATTTGGGAGCGGAGACCCTGAAGGCCTTCCAGAGCATGGAGCGCTTTGACCCGGACAAGACCTGGAAGGAAACTGACGACCAGTGGTAGGAGATCGGCGGCGCCTCGCGGGGGTTAGCGCCGATTCGCGTGGACTTCATTAATCGACACGAAGTATTCGGTCGACGAAGGTCGGGGCCACGCAATATGAAAACTGCCGTTGCTCTTGTTCTTGCCGCGACCACGCTCGTTCTCACTTCTCTCACCGCGGAAGAACCCAAACCCGCCGACAAGAAGATCCCGCCCGATCCGGGTTGGCCGCGACAACGCACGAACGAACAGGGACGCCTGGTGTATTACCAGCCCCAGGTCGATGAGTGGAAAAGTTTTACCGACCTTAATTTCCGGATGGCGTTTACGCTTACTCCGAAAGGGCAGAAGGCCATTGTCGGCATTATGGTCGTGCAAGCCAGGACCGACGTGAATGTGGACGAGCACAGCGTCCTGCTCAGGGATTTTAGGATTTCGGAGGTCAACCTTCCGTCGATCGAGGAAGAGAAGAAGCCGGCCGTCGATCAACTGGTGCGGAGCTTCCTGCCCGCTGGCCATACCGTGGTCATGTCACTGGATCGTCTCGTGGCGACGGTGGAACAATCGCAGGCTGCCCCTCCCTCGGTGAAGGTCCGTAACGATCCGCCGGTTATCTTTGTCAGCAGCACTCCCGCCGTTCTGCTGTCCATCGATGGAGAACCGGTGCGGGCCGATATTGCCGGAACCAATCTGGGCTTTGTGGTGAATTCGAACTTTCCTCTCTTTTTCGAAAAGGAAGCTGCGAAGGAATACTATCTTTATACCGGGCAGCAGTGGCTCAAGACCGTTTCGCTGGAGGGCCCCTGGGCTCCGGCCCCGAAGTTGCCGTCTCAGATGTACAAGGTCGCCAGCGATCCGAAGTGGAAGGAGATGGAAAAACCGATTCTTTCGCTTTCGCCGAAGGGCCCGCCTCCGGCGGTCTTTTATGCGAACAAGCCGGCCGAGGTGATCTTGTTCAAGGGAGATCCCTCCTACGCGAATATCCCAGGGACGCAGTTGTCCTACGCGACGAATACTGACGCGGATCTGTTCGTTTATAATACCACGCGTGATTTTTATTATCTGGCGGCCGGCCGCTGGTTCCGGTCCGCTACTTTGAAAGGACCCTGGACCTATGCGGGCGCGGAGCTGCCGCCGGATTTCGCCAACATTCCCGCCGACAATCCCGCCGCGCGGGTTCTCGCCTCCGTACCAGGAACGGACCCAGCCAAAGATGCCGTGCTCCTGGCGCAGGTGCCGACGACGGCGGTGGTTGACCCGAAGACGGCAGAGCAGGCGAAGGTCACTTATAGCGGCAAGCCTGAATTCAAGGCGATTCCAGGGACGTCGCTCGAATACGCCACGAACACTCCGGACAAAGTCATCAAGGCTGGCGACGCCTACTACCTTTGTCTGCAAGGGGTTTGGTTCACATCTCCTCGTGCCGATGGACCGTGGTTGACGGCGAAGACGGTGCCGGAGGAAATTTACACGATTCCGCCGGACTCTCCCGTCTACAACGTCACCTACGTTAAGCAAAGCGCGACGGAAGAGGGGATCGTGGAAGCGAGTTACACCGCCGGTTACATGGGCACCTATATCGTCGGCGACGAGGATGGAGAGTACCTCGCGACCGGCACAGGCTACTATTATGAACCTTACTGGGGTTATCCGATCGACGGATATCCAGTTTATTACCCTTATGCGGCCACGTACGGCGTGGGTTCTTATTACAATCCCTACACGGGAGCGTATGGGGTGGCTCGCGGAGTTTACGGTCCCTACGGCGGAGTGGCCGCGGCAAGATCGTACAATCCCTACACCGGGACGTATGCGCGCGGAGCCACGGCCTACGGTCCCTATGGGAGCCGGAGTGCTGCCCAGGCGTACAATCCTTATACCGGGACCTACGCCGCCAGCAGGCAGGGCTCGACCGCCTACAGTTCGTGGGGCCAATCGGTCGTGTCCAAGGGGAATACGGCCGCCCTCACGCAACATTACTCGAATGCAAACGGCACGATTGGGTCCATCCAGAGTTCAAAAGGCGGCTCGGCCGTCGCGGCCTCGACGGATCGGGGCAATAGCGCTCTGGCCAAAACCGCCGGGGGCGACATGTACGCCGGTCGCAACGGAAACGTTTACAAGAATACCGGGGACGGCTGGAACAAGTACGAGCATGGGACTTGGAACTCGGTCAAGAGTCCGTCAGCGGATGTTCAAGATCGCGCCCAAAACTCCAACCGCGCGAGTGGAACGTATCGGGCGTCGGAGCATGAGCGGGTCACCAGTCGACCCAGCTCCAGTTCCGGCTTTCGCGACGTTGATCGCGATTTTCAAAACCGGCAGCGCGGAGGTGCCAGCAGTGAGCGTTTCAATAATTTCCAGCACTCGGGTGGCGGCGGGCGCAGTTTCTCGGGTGCAGGACGAGGGGGTGGACGCCGGCGCTAAACGGGTAGGGCGCAGGACGTACGACTAAGGTCCCATAGCGTGTGCCTGCCTGTTAGCGGAAAAATGCCCTACAAACCCAAACAACAAATGAAAAAACTAATCCACACCTTATCAGTCTTGACGCTGGCGTTTCTGCTGGCTGCGCGCGTGAACGCCGGCGAGCCCTATGTTGCCCCGGCCCCAGCCCCAGTCCCGGACACTTACGGAACAGGGTGGTACGGAGCCCTTCAAGCTGGAGGCAATATCTTCCAGGACCGCGGTGACGTCAGAACATTCACCAACGCCCTCGGAAACACGCTGACCCTCGATCCGACGAACGACACAGGCTTTTTTGGCGGGGTCAAGATTGGCTACGTTTTCGGAACTGGTGGGGTCCGTTTCGCTCTGGAAGAGGACATGTTTTACAATGGATGGCAGTCCGGTGCGGACTCCACGTTGACGGTGAATGGCGTGACGACCTTTAACAGCGCCAGTTGGGACATCAACTCGGGCGCCTTCATGACGAATGGCCTCATCCGGTTCGCTTCGGGCAGGTTTCAACCTTATATCGGATTTGGCATCGGGTGCTACTACGCGGAAGTCGCCAGCGCCACTTTCGGTCCCTTCAACTTCAGTGGGGGCTCCAGTCATGCCGACTTTGCGTGGCAGGCTATTGCCGGCGCAGACTACTATCTCGACCATCGCAACAGCCTGTTCATCGAATACAAGTTCCTTGAATATACGGCTTCGCAGGCCGACATCGGCGACAGCCGTGTGCTTGGCCAGCATTTGCTCGGAGGCGGCTGGCGCTTCCACTTCTAAGAGCAATCGATCGCCTTTCTGTGGTTAGCGAGTCGGCTCCTCTTCACGGGGGAGCCGATTCTGTTTTTCTGGGTCTTGTTTTCCGTCCTGTTAGCAGGTTATCGCCTACGGCGGAAACTGACTTTAGGCCGCATTCGGATAGACCGGTCTCGACGAATTGTGCATAACCGTGCTGTGTTTACGTTTCGATTGATCAGGCTATCCCTGGCCGCGCTTCTCTTCGCGGGGTGCTCGGATATCGCCTCGGTCAAGCACACGACGCCGCGTTTTGCCCCGGTGGGCAACGAAGCGCCTGAACTGTCGGCCGCCGAACAGGAGTTGCAGAAAGCCCAAAAAATCCAGAAGAGCGAGCCTACCCGGGCGCTGGGCGGATACCTGGCCGTCGCCCAGACCGCATCGCGGCAGCTCGAGCGAAATCCGGAGAATATTCGAGCGCGTTCTCTCTACAATTTTGCCGTCGCCCGCTGCCTTGAAGTAATCGACACCGCTCCGCTTGATCCCTGGAACCGGTCGCTCACCGTGCCCGGACCGGATGGAGAATATGTCGTCACCACCGTTCGTCGCCCGGGATCAGACCGGAATCCGGCCGATTACAATCTCCTTCCGGCGGACACCCTCGTGGTCGGCGGTGCGTATTTCGAGAAGCGCGTCACGCTGGAAGGCATCGGCGCCCCGCTGGTAGCGGTCGGGCGGGAGAAAAATGTCGACTATCGCAAAGATCTTTCGGCACCACGGCTCTACGGAACCGCGACGGCGGTTATCCGGTTCCGGGATCACCGCGCGCAAATAGAATTCTTCGAGCCGCTCTCGATCGAGCGGATCTCATTCGCCGGTCATACCTCCCGTCTGGCAGCGGACTTCACCGCTCCTCTGGCGGTGGCGATGGCGACCGAGCAACCGGAGAAGCTCGGGATCGCTCGTTTTCTGCAACCTGGAAAATATGCCGAGACAGCGCGGCTGGTACGCTTACAACCGTTCGACCCGAATCGCATCCCGGTAATCTTCGTCCATGGCTTGCAGGACACGCCCGCCAGCTGGGCGCCGATGATCAATACGCTGCGGGACGACCCCGAACTCCGGCGCCGCTACCAATTTTGGGTTTTCAGTTATCCCAGCGGTTATCCTTATCCCTACTCGGCGGCTCTCTTTCGCCAACAACTCGATGCGATCGCTCGCGCGTTTCCGAGCCGGCAGCGCATCGTTCTGGTCGGTCACAGCATGGGTGGAATGATCAGCCGGCTGATGGTTACGGACGCAGGGGACAAGATCTGGCGCGAGCGTTTCGGAAAATCGCCCGCGGAAACCGCTATCCCGGCCGAAAGCCGAAAACTTCTCGAGGAAACCCTGATTTTCAATCATCGCCCGGAAGTGCGTCGCGTGATTTTTATCTCAACGCCACATCGCGGCAGTGTCATGGCTTCCAATTGGATCGGACGCATCGCCACGAAGCTGGTTCGGACCCCGATCTTTTTCGCCACGCTGCCCGTCCGCGCCATCGCGGAAGCCAGCACCGACCCTGCCGTCAATAGCCTCAATCGCGTCCCAAACAGCATCGACACCCTTTCCCCGAAAAATCCTTTCGTGCGTTCGATCGACAAGATTCCGATCACGCCCGGAATCCCCTTTCACACTATCGAAGGGGACCGCGGCAAGGGTAATGCGCCGAACAGTTCGGACGGGGTGGTTCCGTACTGGAGCTCGCACATGGAGGGAGCGAAGTCGGAGTTGATCGTGCCGTGTAATCATAGCGCGCAACTGAATCCACAGGGGATTGCGGAAGTTCGTCGAATTTTAAAGCTAAACGCCCAGTCCCAATAACGTCAACGCCACACCACATCCCATGTTAATCCCACACATTGCTATCATCAGCTTGCTTGCGACGACCGCGCTCGCCCAAACCGGTAGTACGCCTTCTCCTGCTCCACCTGCCACCGCCTTCGAATCGCCCGGACGGGTCGAGGCGAAAATGTTCCTGCCCGAAGATTTGATGAAGGGAGCACTCCACAGCGTGGCGCCAGAAGCTGAAAACGATGGGCTGTTGAATACGTATTTCGTCTACTCTGGAAACAACGCCTTTGAGGTGACGACGGGCCTGGCCCTGCGCATCCGGATTCGCGAACTCTATGCGATCGACAAGCTGCGAGGGACGAGCAAGACGGAGGAATTCACCAAAGCGCTGAAGGCCGCCGGTAAGCAAAAGGTTGAGAGCGTTGCGGGACTCGTGAGGGATCCCGTCGGCACCCTCAAACGGGTGCCAGAGGGCGCCTCGCGCTTTTTTGGCCGAATCGGCGAGGGACTGAAAGGCAAGTCCGATGAGGAGAGCAACGCGGTGCAAGGCCTCACCGGCGTGCAAAAAGCGAAAGTCGCCCTCGCGGCCAAGCTCGGAGTCAGTCCGTATTCGACCAATCAGGAACTGCAAGAGCAGCTAACGAATGTCGCACGTGCGATGGCTGGCGGTGGGCTTGTTGTCAACGCCGCGCTGATGCCAATCGGTGCGGTGAATACGGTTCTCAACATGAACCAGACCCTGCAACAAACGCTCGTGACCACGACGCCCGAGGATCTACGCGAGCTCAATCGCAAGAAACTTCTTGGGCTCGGCGTCAGTCACGAGAACGCGGATGAGTTTCTTATGCATCCCTGGTATTCGCCTTGGCACGAGACAATCATCACGGATGCGCTCGCCACCATCGGCGTCGATCCGACCCGGTTTCTTGAGAGAGCGTGCCGGGCTCTGACAGAGGCCGACGCGAATTACTTTCAACGTCTCGCGCAGATCCTGGCGCGGTATCACAAGACGAAGACACCGCTGAGTTCCATCGGCCTCGAGAACGACCGGGTTGTCGCCATGGACTCGAATGGCACGCTGGTCATACCCCTTTCGTGCGACTACGCGATCTGGAGCGAATTCGCTGCCGCCCGCGTCGAGGCTTTCAGCCAGCTCCCGCAAAGCCGGAGCGAAATCAAGGGACTCGCCTTGTGGGTGGATGGGAAAGTCTCCGAGCGCGCTACCCAGGAATTGAAGAATCGAAAGATCGATCTCGCAACGGACGTTCTCGCCAAGCAATGAAGCGAGGCAGGGTTTCGTGATGCGCAAAGCGCTCCGCTTTGCCATTGTCGCACTGGGTAGCCTGGTTTGCCTCATCGCCACAGCCTGGGCGTCCGGTGCCGTTTACTTCGATCTGCCTGTCGCGTGGCTCCGCGCACCGCTCGCCCTTATTTACGGTCTGGCGATGTTGGCTGCGCTGCTTTTCATCAAGGGCCGCTGGCGCGCAATGGGCGTCGTTGCGATTGGTTTTGGAGTCGTGCTCGGGTGGTGGCTGACCATCAAGCCGACGGGAGATCGGACGTGGCAACCCGATGTGGCGCGCCGGGCCTGGGCGGAGATCCAAGACGACGAAGTCACGCTCCATGAGGTGCGCAACTGCGAATACCGCACGGAGACTGATTACACGCCCCAATGGGAAACGCGCGTGGTCCACTTGTCCAAGCTCACCGGCGTGGACCTCGCGATCACCTACTGGGGTTCGCCCTCCATCGCGAGCTTCCAATTCTCCGACTCGTTGCCCTTGGCAATCTCAATCGAGACGCGAAAGGCCGTGGGACAAAGCTACTCCGTTATCGCCGGGCTTTACCGACAATATGAACTGATCTACATCCCGGCGGACGAGAGGGACGTCATCCGGTTGCGCACGAATTACCGGAAAGGCGAAGATGTTTTTCTCTATCGCGTCAGAATTGCCCCGGAACATGCGCGCGCTCTTTTCCTGGCTTACCTCGATCGGCTCAATCGGTTGCATGAACGGCCGGAGTTTTACAACCAGATCAGCGACAACTGCACCACGAACATTCGCCTGGCCAATATCGAGGCCCAGCAGGGGAAGGTTCAGCCTTGGGACTGGCGAATGCTCTTGAACGGTAAGAGCGATGAATTGCTTTACGAACGTGGCGTCATTGATCGCTCCCTTCCGTTCCCCGCGCTCAA